>JAEVYS010000104.1 GCA_023392635.1 Actinomycetes bacterium
ATCCAGGCCCTCGAGCCCGCCTACGTCACGAACCGGCAGATCGAGGCCGCTCGTATCGCGATGACCCGTCACATCAAGCGTGGCGGCAAGGTCTGGATCAACATCTACCCGGACCGGCCGCTCACGAAGAAGCCCGCTGAGACCCGCATGGGTTCCGGCAAGGGCTCGCCGGAGTGGTGGATCGCGAACGTCAAGCCCGGCCGCATGCTCTTCGAGCTGGCCGGCGTCCCGGAGCCCCTGGCTCGCGAGGCCATGCGCCGCGCGCAGCACAAGCTCCCGATGAAGACCCGTTTCGTTGTGCGTGAGGGAGGTGCCAGCTGATGGCCGTCGGAACCCAGGGCCTGGCGCCGAGCGAGCTGGACGCTTTCGACGACGAGCGCCTCGTCGCCGAGCTGAAGAAGGCCAAGGAAGAGCTCTTCAACCTGCGCTTCCAGTCGGCCACCGGCCAGCTGGAGAGCCATGGCCGGCTCCAGGCCGTCCGCCGCGACATCGCGCGGATCTACACGATCCTGCGCGAGCGTGAGCTCGGCATCCGCACTGCACCGAGCCCGAGCGAGTGAGGCGACGTTGAACACCAAGCACGAGTCGACGACGGCCACGGCCGAGCACCGCGCGTACCGCAAGACGCGCCGCGGCTACGTCGTCAGCGACAAGATGGACAAGACCGTCGTGGTCGAGGTCGAGGACCGGGTCAAGCACCCGCTCTACGGCAAGGTCATGAAGCGCACGAGCAAGGTCAAGGCGCACGACGAGCAGAACTCGGCGGGCATCGGCGACCTGGTGCTCATCATGGAGACGCGGCCGCTGTCCGCCACCAAGCGGTGGCGGCTGGTCGAGATCATCGAGAAGGCCAAGTAGTCATCCACACAGTTGCCCGCGGGCCGGCGACGGCCCGTGTGCACCACGGCAACTAACCGTTCGGACAGGCTCGGGCACCGGTCACGGTGACCCGAGAACCCGCCAGACGACAGGAGTGAAGGAATGATCCAGCAGGAGACGCGGCTGCGCGTCGCCGACAACACGGGTGCCAAGGAGATCCTCTGCATCCGCGTTCTCGGTGGCTCGGGTCGCCGCTACGCCGGCATCGGCGACGTCATCGTCGCCACCGTGAAGGACGCGATCCCCGGTGGCAACGTCAAGAAGGGTGACGTCGTGAAGGCCGTCGTCGTGCGCACCCGCAAGGAGCGCCGCCGGCCCGACGGCTCGTACATCAAGTTCGACGAGAACGCCGCCGTGATCCTCAAGAACGACGGGGAACCCCGTGGGACGCGCATCTTCGGCCCGGTGGGCCGCGAGCTGCGCGACAAGAAGTTCATGAAGATCATCTCGCTGGCCCCGGAGGTGCTCTGACCATGGCCAAGATCAAGAAGGGCGACCTGGTCGTCGTCATCTCCGGCAACCGCGCCGACCGCGGCAAGCAGGGCCGGGTGCTCGAGGTGCTCACCGAGAGCCAGCGCGTCGTCGTCGAGGGCATCCACCGCGTGACGAAGCACACGAAGCAGAACACGACGCAGCGCGGCACCCGCACCGGCGGCATCGAGATCGTCGAGGCCCCCATCCACATCAGCAACGTGATGCTCGTCGACCCGGAGACCAAGAAGGGCACCCGCGTCGGCTACCGCACCGAGCAGATCGAGCGCGACGGGAAGCTCAAGACCGTCCGGGTCCGCGTGGCCAAGCGCTCCGGTAAGGACATCTGATGTCGCAGAGCACCATCGAGGCCCCGGAGACCCCGCGGCTCAAGACGAAGTACGTCGACGAGATCAAGCCGGCGCTCCTCAAGGAGTTCGGCCACGAGAACGTCAACCAGGTGGCCAAGCTGGTCAAGGTCGTCGTCAACATGGGCGTCGGCGAGGCCGCGAAGGACTCCAAGCTCATCGAGGGCGCCGTGCGCGACCTGACGCTCATCACCGGCCAGAAGCCGATGGTGACGAAGGCCCGCAAGTCGATAGCGCAGTTGAAGCAGCGCGAGGGCATGCCGATCGGTGCGCACGTCACGCTCCGCGGCGACCGCGCCTGGGAGTTCCTGGACCGCCTGCTGTCGATCGCGCTCCCGCGCATCCGCGACTTCCGCGGCCTGTCGGACAAGCAGTTCGACGGCCACGGGAACTACACGTTCGGCCTGACCGAGCAGTCCGTCTTCCACGAGATCGACCAGGACCGGATCGACCGCGTGCGTGGCATGGACATCACCGTCGTCACGACGGCCACGACCGACGACGAGGCACGGGCCTTCCTCCGCGCGCTCGGCTTCCCGTTCAAGGAGAACTGACATGGCGAAGACCGCCCTTGTCAACAAGGCGAACGCGACGCCGAAGTTCGGCGTGCGCGGGTACACGCGCTGCCAGCGGTGCGGGCGTCCCCGCTCCGTGTACCGCAAGTTCGGCCTCTGCCGGATCTGCGTGCGCGAGATGGCCCACCGGGGCGAGCTCCCCGGCGTCACCAAGAGCAGCTGGTAACCAACCGACGACGTCGGTAGGTCCGGGCGGGCGCGAGCCCGCCGGATACCCCGGCGAGAGAGGGGCAACGCCCCCATGACCATGACCGACCCGATCGCAGACTTCCTGACGCGGCTGCGCAACGCGAACACGGCCCACCACGACTCCGTGGTGATCCCGTTCTCGAAGCTGAAGTCGCATATCGCGGAGATCCTGCAGGCCGAGGGGTACATCGCAGGCTGGACCGTCGAGGACGCCCTCGTGGGCAAGAACCTCGTGGTCACCCTGAAGTACGGCCCGAACCGCGAGCGTGCGCTCGCCGGCGTCAAGCGCGTGTCCAAGCCGGGCCTCCGCGTGTACGCCAAGTCGACCAACCTGCCGAAGGTGCTCGGCGGCCTGGGCGTGGCGATCCTGTCCACGTCCTCCGGCCTGCTCACCGACAAGCAGGCCGCCAAGAAGGGTGTGGGCGGGGAAGTCCTCGCCTACGTCTGGTAAGTCCGAGGACGGAAGGAGAACAGCCATGAGCCGTATCGGCAGGATCCCCGTCCCGGTCCCTACCGGCGTGGACGTCACCATCGAGGGCAACGTCGTGACGGTGCAGGGCCCCAAGGGCACGCTGTCCCACACGGTTGCCACCCCCATCCAGGTCGAGCGCGACGACGCGGGTTCGCTCGTCGTGACCCGGCCCGACGACGAGCGGCTGTCCCGCTCGCTGCACGGCCTCACCCGCACGCTGCTGGCCAACCTGGTCACCGGCGTGACGCAGGGCTACAGCAAGACGCTCGAGATCGTCGGCACCGGTTACCGCGTGCAGGCCAAGGGCTCGAACCTCGAGTTCGCCCTGGGCTTCTCGCACCCGGTGACGGTCGAGCCGCCGGAGGGCATCACCTTCACCGTCGAGACGGCGACGCGCTTCGTCGTGGCCGGCATCGACAAGCAGCAGGTGGGCGAGGTCGCCGCGAACATCCGCAAGATCCGCAAGCCCGAGCCGTACAAGGGCAAGGGCGTTCGCTATCAGGGCGAGGTCGTGCGTCGCAAGGTCGGAAAGGCTGGTAAGTAAGCCATGGCGATCACCATCAAGGGCAAGGGCAAGCAGATCTCCCGCCAGCGGCGGCACCTGCGCCTGCGCAAGAAGGTCGTCGGCACGGCCGCCCGTCCGCGCCTTGTCGTCACCCGGTCCGCGCGGCACATCGTCGCGCAGGTCGTCGACGACGGCGTCGGCCGCACGATCGCGTCCGCGTCGACCCTCGAGGTCGACCTGCGGGCGACCGAGGCCGACAAGACCGCCAAGGCGCGCAAGGTGGGCGAGCTCGTCGCCGCGCGTGCCAAGGCCGCCGGCGTCGAGGCCGTCGTGTTCGACCGCGGCGGCGACAAGTACCCCGGCCGGGTGGCAGCGGTGGCCGACGGTGCCCGCGAGGCAGGTCTGGCGCTGTGACCACGCTCGAGACGAAGAAGAGGATCCACTGATGGCTGCTGGAGCACGCAGCAACACCGCCGGCGGGCAGGGCGGCGAGCGTCGCGAAGGCGGCGAGCGTCGTGAGCGCCGCGATGGCGGTCGTCGGCAGGAGGCTGCCGAGAAGAGCGCGTTCGTCGAGCGCGTCGTGACCATCAACCGCGTCGCCAAGGTCGTCAAGGGCGGTCGTCGGTTCAGCTTCACGGCGCTCGTCGTCGTGGGCGACGGCGACGGCACGGTCGGCGTCGGCTACGGGAAGGCCAAGGAGGTGCCCGCGGCGATCGCCAAGGGTGTCGAGGAGGCGAAGAAGAACTTCTTCCGCGTCCCGCGCATCAAGGGCACCATCCCGCACCCCGTCCAGGGTGAGGCCGCGGCCGGCGTCGTCTACCTGCGGCCGGCCTCGCCGGGTACCGGTGTGATCGCCGGTGGCCCGGTGCGCGCCGTCCTCGAGTGCGCCGGCATCCACGACGTGCTGACGAAGTCGCTGGGGTCGTCGAACTCCATCAACATCGTCCACGCGACGGTCGAGGCCCTCAAGGGCCTCGAGCAGCCCGAGGCGGTCGCGGCTCGCCGCGGCCTCCCGCTCGACCACGTCGTGCCCGCCCCGCTGCTGCGGGCGCAGGCCGAGGGCCGGGCTGCTGCGGCGGCTGCGAAGGCGGGTGCGTGATGGCCCGCCTGAAGGTCACCCAGACCAGGTCCGCCATCGGCGGCAAGCAGAACCAGCGCGACACGCT
>JAEVYS010000058.1 GCA_023392635.1 Actinomycetes bacterium
GGCGAGGCCGACGCGACCGCCGAATAACGAAGAGCGCGGCCAGGACCTGGATCCCCGGGATTTCGGTCCGGTCGCGCAACAGACCAAAGAACCAAAGCAGGCCCCACAATGGCAGCGAAGAAAACCATCAAGGTCGAGCAGATCGGCAGCCCGATCCGCCGCGAGGCGTCGCAGCGCCAGACCCTCATCGGGCTCGGCCTCAACCGCATCGGCCGTGTGTCCGAACTTCCCGATACGCCGGCAACACACGGCATGATCGCGAAAGTCCGCCATCTCGTGCGCGTCGTCGGCGCGGAAGGGAAGTAGTTATGAAGCTCAATCAGATTGCAGGCCGTCCGGGCTCCAAGAAGGCCCGCACCCGCGTCGGTCGCGGCATCGGCTCCGGCAAGGGCAAGACCGGCGGCCGCGGCGGCAAGGGCCAGACCGCGCGTTCGGGCGTGAGCATCAAGGGCTTTGAAGGCGGCCAGATGCCGCTGCACCGCCGCTTGCCCAAGCGCGGCTTCCGCAACACCGCCTTCGCCACGCAGATCAACGAGATCAATCTCGACCGCGTGCAGGCCGCGATCGACGCCGGCAAGCTCGACGCCAAGAGCCCGGTCGATATCGACGCCCTGGTCAAGGCCGGCGTCCTCAGCCGCGCCAAGGCCGGCGTGAAGCTGCTCGGGGGCGGCGAGATCAAGGCCAAGGTCGAATTCAAGGTCTGGCGCGCGTCCAAGTCCGCCATTGCCGCCGTCGAGAAGGCCGGCGGCTCGGTGACGGTCCTCGCTCCTGCCAAGGAAGAAGAGGGCGAGCCGCGCGGCAAGAACAAGCGGGCCGCCGCCGCCGGCGGTAAAAAAGCCGGGAAGGCAGAGGGCGAATAAGCCGGATGATCCCCATATGCGCCTGACGGCGCGATGGGGCGCATGACGGCAACCGGAGCGACGCATGGTCTCTGCAGCGGAACAATTGGCGGCCAACATCAACTTCTCGGCGCTGGCAAAGGCCGAAGAACTGAAAAAGCGCATCTGGTTCACACTGGGTGCGCTTCTGGTCTATCGGCTTGGCACCTATATTCCGCTGCCCGGTATCGATCCCTCCGCCTGGGACCAGATTTTCCGCACCCAGGCCGGCGGCATTCTCGGCATGTTCAACATGTTCGCCGGCGGCGGCATCCAGCGCATGGCGATCTTTGCGCTGAACATCATGCCCTACATCTCGGCCTCGATCATCATCCAGTTGATGACGACCGTGTCGCCGACGCTCGAGGCGCTCAAGAAAGAGGGCGAGTCGGGCCGCAAGACCATCAATCAATACACCCGCTATCTGACCGTGCTGCTGGCCGCTTTCCAGGCCTACGGCATTGCCATCGGTCTTGAAGGTGCCGGCAACGTCATTTCCGAGCCGGGCTGGTTCTTCCGCATCTCGACCGTGATCACGCTGGTCGGCGGCACCATGTTCCTGATGTGGCTCGGCGAGCAGATCACCCAGCGCGGCATCGGCAACGGCATCTCGCTGATCATCCTTGCCGGCATCGTGGCGGAACTGCCTTCGGCGCTGGTTGGCACCTTTGAACTGGGCCGCCAGGGCGCCTTGTCGACCGGCCTGATTCTGCTGATCGGCGTGATGTCGATCGTCGTGATCGCCTTCATCGTGTTCATGGAGCGCGCGCAGCGCCGTCTGCTCATCCAGTATCCGAAGCGGCAGGTTGGCAACAAGATGTTCGAGGGCCAGACCTCGCATCTGCCGCTCAAGCTGAACACATCGGGCGTCATCCCGCCGATTTTCGCATCCTCGCTGCTGCTGCTGCCGGCGACCGTTGCCAATTTCAATGCCGGCCAGGGGCCGGGCTGGCTCACCACCATTACCACGCAGCTCAGTCACGGCCGGCCGCTGTTCCTCATTCTCTACATCTCACTGATCGTGTTCTTCGCCTTCTTCTACACCGCGATCGTGTTCAACCCGACCGAGACCGCGGACAACCTCAAGAAGCATGGCGGCTTCATCCCGGGCATCCGCCCCGGCGAGCGCACGGCCGAGTATATCGACTATGTCCTGTCGCGGATCACCGTGGTCGGCGCGGCCTATCTGGCGATCGTCTGCCTTATTCCGGAAATTCTGATCTCCTATGCCGCTGTGCCATTCTATTTCGGCGGCACGTCACTGCTGATCGTCGTGAGCGTCACGATGGATACTGTCGCGCAGGTGCAGGGGTATCTGCGGGCTCATCAGTATGAGGGGCTGATCAAGAAGTCGAAGTTGCGGGGCCGCCGGAGATGAGGCTGATTCTGCTGGGACCGCCCGGAGCGGGGAAGGGCACGCAGGCACAGCGCCTCGTCGCCAAGCACGGGATCGTGCAACTTTCCACCGGCGACATGCTGCGGGCGGCCGTGGCCGCGGGCACGCCGGTTGGTTTGCGCGCCAAGGATATCATGGCGCGCGGCGAGCTCGTCCCCGACGATGTCGTGGTGTCCATCATCGAAGACCGGATCGAGCAGCCGGACGCCCGCAAGGGGTTCATTCTCGACGGGTTTCCGCGCACGGTTCCGCAGGCGGAGGCGTTGGAGCGTCTGCTGGAACGAAAGGGCCTCAAGCTCGACGCCGTGATCGAGCTGAAAGTCGATGATAGCGCCCTGCTGCAGCGGATCGAGACCCGGATCGCCCAGATGCAGGCCCGCGGCGAAGCCGTCCGGGCGGACGACAATGCCGAGGCTCTGAAGAAGCGCCTCGATTCCTATCATGCGCAGACCGCGCCGCTTTCGGCTCATTACCGGGCCAAGGGCCTTCTGAAGACGACCGACGGCATGGCCTCGATCGACGAGGTGACCCAGGCCATCGATGCCCTGCTAGGCCGGGCTCCGGCAGCCCGCAAGACCACGGTGACGGGACGTTCCAAGGCGCGCGCCTTGGGCCGCAAGCGCCCGGTCAGGGGCCGGCCGGCCGGCCGCCGCGTTTCCGGGCGCAAGGCGC
>JAEVYS010000001.1 GCA_023392635.1 Actinomycetes bacterium
GTGTGGATCGAGGTGTCGAACGTGGCCACGCGCAGCCCGGGCGGGATCGCCACCGCCTGGATCCACTCACGGACGCCGACCGGTCCCGCGCCGGCCGCGCCCTGCCGCTCCGCGTCGCGGCGGCTGCCGGCGTTCGGCAGGGACAAGGTGTGGGTGGGGGCGCCGACCACGAGCAGGTCGACGTCGCAGGGCAGCGCGTCCGGGGCCTCGGATGCGTGCACCAGCCGCACCTCCTCGCGTCCACGCACCTCGGCGAGTCCCGCCCCGATCGCCTCCGCGATGGCCAGGGTGTTGCCGAACAGCGATTCGGTGACGATCAGGGCGGTCATGGTGGCCCTCACCCTATGCGGACGCCGGGCCCGCCCCGGCCGCCAACCGCGGGCTGGATCCCGGGAGCGGACCCGGCGGCCCGACCCGCCGAGCGCCCGCGGTCAGCCGAGTTGCAGCCAGGCGGCGGTGTCGGTGGGCAGGGCACCGCCGGCGAGCGGGCCACTCGCCACCAGGACGGCTGCGCCGGCGGGAAGCGGGAGCGGTTCGGGGCCGAGGTTGACCCAGCAGCCGAAGCCCGGCTCCCGGGTGAAGGCGAGCGCATCCGCCCCCGCATCGACCCAGGCGAGACTGCCGTCGCCGAGCGCCGGATGGGCGGCCCGGACGGCGAGAGCAGTGCGGTAGAGCTCCAGGCTGGAGGACGGGTCCCCGTCCTGCGCGGCGGCGCTCACGTCGCCCCAGCCGACGGGTTGCGGCAGCCACGGAGCCTCGCCCCCGTCGGGACCGAACCCGTAGCTGGAGCCGTCGGACGTCCACGGGATCGGAACCCGGCACCCGTCGCGCCCGACGTTGGTCCCGCCGGTGCCGGCGACCATCGGGTCCTGACGCGCGGCGAGCGGAATGTCCTCGACCTCGGGCAGGCCCAGCTCCTCGCCCTCGTAGATGTAGGCGCCGCCGGGCAGAGCAAGGCTCAACAGCGCGGCCGCCCGGGCTCGACGGCGCCCGGCCTCGAGGTCGCTGGGCAGGGAGAGGTAGCCCTGCAGGGAGGGGAACCCGGCCTGCACCCGCTCCTGGGGACGGGCGTAGCGCGAGACCGGACGGCACACGTCGTGGTTGCCCAGGACCCAGGTGGCCGGGGCGCCCACCGCGGCGTGCGCAGCCAGCGTGGACGTGATCGTCGCGCGCAGGGGCTCGGCGAGCCACGGGGCCATGAGGAAGTTGAAGTTGAACGCGGTGTGGAGCTCGTCGGGACGCAGGTACGCGGTGAGCCGGTGGTCGCGGCCGACCCAGATCTCCCCGCAGAACACGCGTGGCCCGTCGTAGGCGTCGGCGACCTGCCGCCAGCTGCGGAAGATGTCGTGGACGCCCGGCTGGTCCCAGTGCGGGTGCTCGACCCCGTCGGGGGTGTCGTCGGGCAGCGGGAACGGCAGGCCGTTGATGTCGGCGAGCCCGCCGTCCTTCACCAGGCCGTGGGCGACGTCGATGCGGAAGCCGTCAACCCCCCGGTCGAACCAGAACCGGAGGGTCTCGGTGAACTCCGCGTGGACGTCGGGGTGGTTCCAGTTGACGTCGGGCTGTTCGGGGGCGAACAGCCGCAGGTACCACTGGCCCGGACGGCCATCGGCCTCGACCACCCGCGTCCAGGCGGGTCCGCCGAACTCGCTCATCCAGTCGTTGGGCGGGAGGTCGCCGCCGGAGCCACGTCCGTCGCGGAAGACGAACCGGTCGCGTTCGGGGGAACCGGGGCCGGCGGCGAGGGCCGCCTGGAACCAGCGGTGCTGGTCGGAGGTGTGGTTGGGCACGATGTCGAGGATCACCCGGATGCCGGCCGCGTGCGCCTCGGCGATCAGCGCCACCGCGTCCGCCATGGTGCCGAAGACCGGCTCGATCGCGCGGTAGTCGGAGACGTCGTAGCCGGCGTCCTTCATCGGCGAGGGGTACCAGGGGTTGATCCAGATCGCGTCGACACCGAGCCCGGCGAGGTAGCCGAGCCGGGCCCGGATGCCGTTGATGTCGCCGACGCCGTCGCCGTTGCTGTCGGCGAAGCTGCGCGGATAGATCTGGTACACCACGGCGTGGCGCCACCAGTCGAGATCGACGGCCTCGGACGCCGGGCTGGGCAACGCTGTCATGCTTCCCCTCTTTACCGATACAGATCCTGTACCGGTAAAGATAGACTGTGACCCGGAACGCCCGCAAGCCCGCGGGCGCAGGGAAGGGGGACGTGGTGGCGAGGGTGACCTTGCAATCGATCGCCGATCGCCTGGGCGTGAGCCGCATGACGGTGTCGAACGCGTTCTCCCGTCCCGACCAGCTCTCCGGCGTCCTCCGCGAGCGGATCCTCGCCGAGGCCGCGGCGCTGGGCTACCTCGGTCCCGACCCGTCCGCACGCTCGCTGGCCACCGGCACGACGGGGACGCTCGGCATCCTGTGGGCGAGCGAGTTCCGGTACGCGCTCACCGATGAGGTGAGCGCCCGCTTCCTCGGGGCGGTCGCCGACGAGCTCGCGCCCAGCGGTCTCGCGCTCACGCTGGTGCCGGCCACGGTGGACGGGCCGGTGATCCCCGCCCGGGACGTGGCCATGGACGGTGCGATCGCCTACTCCTGCGACCCCGGGTTGCCGGCCCTGGACTGGCTGCAGCGCCGTGGGCTGCCGCTGGTCTACGTGGACATGCCGGCGCCCAAGGGGCAGGTGTCCATCACGATCGACGACCGCGCCGGCGCGCGTGCCGCCGCGCAGCACCTGGTGGACCTGGGGCATCGCAGGGTGGCGTTGCTCACCTCCGGTTACGGAACGGAGCCGGGGGTGGTGGCCGGCCCGCCAGCCGCCCCTCCCACCCGTCTCCGCGTCCTCTCCGAGCGCTTCGCGGGCTGGCTCGACGCGCTCGTGCCCGCCGGGATCACGCCCGTCATCGTCAACCAGCCCCACGACTACTCGGCGGAGCCGCTCGCCGCCGCCCGCCTGCTCGCGCACGCCGATCGCCCCACGGCCGTGCTGTGCCTCACCGACGTGCTGGCGCTCTCGGTGCTGTCCGCGGCGTCGGACGCAGGCCTTCGGGTGCCGGAGGATGTGGCCGTGGTCGGCTTCGACGACCATCCACTGGCACTGCGCACCCGTCCGACGCTCACCACGGTCCGCCAGGACGTCGACGCGAAGGGCAGGGCTGCGGCCAGGGCCCTGTGGAGCCTGGTCGCCGGCCGCGCGGACGCCACCCTGTCGCGTCCGCGCAGCCGGCGGCTGCCGGTCCAGCTGGAGGTGCGCGGGAGCACCCTCGGGGGGCTCAGCTGAACCTTGTGGCCGGTCGCCGAACGGGCGGGAGTGTTCGTGCGACCGGCCCGGCCCAGGAGGTCAGCGGGGGGTACCGAAGTCCTGGGTCCAGTAGCTGCCGTAGTAGCCGCCCGCGGCGAAGCCGACTCCGAGCTCGGTGTAGCCGCGCCTCATGATGTTCTTGCAGTGCCCCGGGCTCTTCAGCCACGCCTTCACCACCGAGCTCGGCGTGCGGTAGCCGGCTGCGATGTTCTCCCCCGCCGAGGAGTACCGGTAGCCCGCTTCCTTCATCCGGTCGAAGGGGGAGTCACCGTTGCGGGACGCGTGGCTGAAGTAATTGTGGGCGGCCATGTCCCTGCTGTGGGCCGCCGCCACCCTGGCCAGCTTCGCATCGGCGCGCAGCGCGGGCACGGCCTTGTAGGTGGTGGAACCGCACTTGCGCTTGGTCGAGCGCGCGTCGTTGACGAGGCGGAGGACCTCGTCCTCCAGGGTGCGGACGACGAACGTGCCCGCCGTCGTGGTGCCCGCCGCAGTGGTGACGGCGAGCTGGTGGGTGCCGGCCTCGAGGACGGGGCTGATCGCGCTGATCGTGGTGTCGGACGTGACGGTGAACCTCGTGGCCGCGACCGCGCCGAAGGCCACGGCGGTCGCGCCGGTGAAGTGGGCTCCGCTGATCGTCACCACGGCGCCGCCCGGGACGAGGCCTGCGGCGGGGGAGACGCGCGAGATGGTCGCCGCGACGACGGGGTCGGGCGTGACGGCATCGTCGGCGAGCGCCGGGCTGTTCGGGGTGCTCAACGTGGCCACCAGGGTCAGGGTCACGAAGGCGAGCGCGCGGGCGCGCAAAGTACGGCAGGTGTGCATGGCGGTGCATCCTCTGGGGTGTTCAGTTATCCGTCGCCAGGGCGACAGGTACCCTCCCGTACGGCTCCTACTATGCCGGAGAGGGCGTCGCGGCACATGTTCCCCAAAGGGTGACACCGCCGTGGCTGGAGCCGCCGGTGTCGTGCGAACGGGCCTGCCAGAGGCACAATGAGGCATGGCCGCCGCGTCCCGTCCCGCAGCTGGTGACACCCCGGCCCTGCCCGTGCTCAGCCTCGCGAATGCCAACTTCGTGACCGACCGGCTGGCCGTGGGCGGCGACCTCTCACCCAACTTCGCGCGGGCACGCCGCCAGCTCGACGAACTGGTGTCGGCCGGCATCACGCACATCGTCGACCTCCGCGAGGAGTGGAGCGACGAGACGCTCGTCGCCACCTGGGCGCCACAGGTGCGCTACCTGCAGCACCGAGTGGCGGACGCGGGCCAGCGGATCGGGCCCGAGTGGTTCACCGAACTGTCGAGCTGGGTGTCGGAAGCCCTCGAGGACCCGGCCGCCAAGGTGCTGGTGCACTGCCACATGGGGGTGAACCGGGCACCCTCGGCGATGCTGGCCCTGCTGCTGGCGCAGGGGCGGGGCCTTCGCCCGTCGCTGGACCTGATCCGGCGGGCGCGACCGGTCGCGGTGATCGACTACGCCGGCAGCGCGCTCGAGTGGCACCTCGCCCGCACGGGAGCCGACGCCCGTGCCCGGCGCAACGCGCGTCGGACGCTGGCGCGCTGGCGCACCGCCAACCACCTCGACGTCGTGCAGGTCATCCGGGCGATCCGCAGCACCGAGCAGCCGGGGAACCGCTGGCTGGTTCGCCTCGGGCCGCAGGACCCGGATGCACTCGCGGCCGTCCTCGCCGAGGCGGGCGACGTGGCGGTCGGGCTCTCCATGGACCTCGATCCGGACGAGCTCAGCCAGCTCGACGAGGTGTTGCTGCTCACCGCGGACGGGCTGGTGGGCCGCTCCCTGGTGGTGGGCCCGATCCAGGCGGCCGAGCCGCACGCCCTGCTGCTGCCGGTGCTGGTGACGAACCTCTTCGACGCCGTGCCGCTGTCCCTTCCCGGACCGGTCGTGGACTGGCTCGAGGCGACCGGGCCCAATCCCCGACTGCTCGGTGAGGAGGAGGGCGGCCTGCTCACCCTGAGGTGAGCCGTTCACGCCCGCCGCCACTCGGCGCCGTGGCAGATTGGTCGCCGTGCCGAAACCGGATCCCGACCTTCCCGAACGCCTGTCGGCGGACTACGACGACGTGGTCGCCTACCTGAGGGCGAACTCGGGCCTGCCGGGGCCCAGGGCCAACCTCGAACTGCTGGCGGCCGCCGGTGCCCTGCTGTCGCCAGACCACGCCGAGCGGCTGCGTGCGGAGCCTGAGGAGTACCTCCGTTGCTGCGGGGTGGTCGCCCTCGCCGGGGCGTTCGCCGCGGACCCCGGTGCCGTCGTGCTCCTGCTCACGCGGGCCGCGGCGGACGACTCGTGGCGGGTCCGGGAGGCCGTGGCGATGGCGGCCCAGCGCATCGGTGACGACGACCTCCCCGCGCTGCTCACCCTCGTGCACGCCTGGTGCGACCACCCGGACCCGCTGGTCCAGCGGGCAGCGGTGGCGTCCATCTGCGAGCCGAGGCTGCTGCGCCGACCGGCCGGGGCCGCAGCGGCGCTCTCGGCCTGCGCCCGGGTGACCGCGAACCTCCTCCAACTTCCCCGGCATCGGCGCTCGCGGCCGGATGCCCGGACCCTGCGGCAGGCCCTCGGGTACTGCTGGAGCGTCGCGGTGGCGGCCGACCCGGTGCGCGGGCTGCCGCCGTTCCTCGCCCTCGATCCGAGCGACCCCGATCTGGGCTGGATCGTGCGGACCAACCTCTCGAAGGCCCGCCTGAAGAGGCTCCTTCCTGCCTGAAGCGCTCGCCGCCGCCCTACGATGCGAGGTGGTCGTGCACCGTCGCGGGTAGGAGTGGAAGATGACTGTTCGCTGGCTCAACGAGCTGACCGCCGCAGACCTGCCGATCGCCGGAGGCAAGGGTGCCAACCTCGGCGAGCTCGCCCGGGCGGGGTTCCCGGTGCCGGACGGCTTCGTGGTCACCACCGACTCCTACGCCGCCTTCGTCCGCGGGAACCGGCTCGACACCGACATCCTCGAACTCGGCTCGGCGGCGGGCGGCAGTGCGTCCGCCCGCATCGCGGGCCTGTTCGGCAGCGCCGAGGTCGACCCGGAGCTGGCCGGGGAGATCCGGATCGCCTACGCCCGGCTCGGGGGCGGGCCGGTGGCCGTCCGCTCGTCCGCCACCGCCGAGGACCTGGCCGAGGCCAGCTTCGCCGGGCAGCAGGACACCTACCTCAATGTGACCGGCGACGACGCGGTGCTCGCAGCAGTGCGGGACTGCTGGGCGTCCCTGTGGACCGACCGTGCGATCGCCTACCGCGCGGAGCACGGAGTCGCCGCGCAGGACGTGTCGCTGGCGGTCGTGGTCCAGAAGCTGGTGCCTGCCGATGCCGCCGGGGTGATGTTCACCGCGAACCCGGCCAATGGTCGCAGCGAGGAGACCGTGATCACGGCGGCGTGGGGCCTGGGCGAGGCCGTCGTGTCCGGCCTGGTCGACACCGACACCATCGTGGTCGACACGAGCTCGGGGCGGGTCCTCACGTCCGTCGTCGCCGACAAGGCAGTTCGCGTGGACCCGAGTCCGGAGGGGCGCACCAGGGAGACGCGCACCCCGGAGGGACAGCGGCTGGCCGCCGTGCTCGACGAGGAGCGCGCCCTCGGCCTCGCTGCCATCGGGTCGGCCATCGAGAGCCACTTCGGTGCCCCGCAGGACATCGAGTGGGTGCTGTCGGACGGGGAGTTCAGCATCGTGCAGTCGCGCCCGATCACCGCCCTGCCCGCGCGGGTCGGCCCGGTCCCGGTGGACTGGCCACTGCCGGGCCCGGGGCTGTACTTCCGCGCCTCCATCACCGAGCAGCTGCCCGACCCGTTGACGCCGCTGTTCGCCGACATGATGGCCACGGCCGTCCCCACCGGGCTGTACCGCCTCATGTCGGAGCTCGCGCCCGGCGAGGACCACGGTGAGGGGATCGGCTTTCCGACGATCAACGGCTACGCGTACTACCGGTACTCCTACGGTGCCATGGGCCGGATGCTGAAGAGCACCCCGCAGCTGCTCAGCATGCTCTCCGCCCGCGGCGGCGGGCAGCTGGAGGACCGGTGGCGCCGCCGGCTCGCGGAGTATTCCGCGGAGGTGTCCACCGAGGACGCCGTGCCTGTGGACAGGCTCTCGGCGACCGAACTGCTGGCTGCGGTCGGCCGGCTCGTGGACGCGATGGCCTACTACTACACCGCGGTGCAGACCATCATCCCGATGGCCGCGATGGCCGAGCTGACCTGGAACGGCGTCTACGGGCGGTTGCTGAAGCCGGTGGACGGCCCGGCCGCCGAGACGTACCTGCTCGGCTTCGACTCCGAACCGCTCCGGGCGGACAAGTCCCTGTTCGACCTGTCGCGGTGGGTGCTCGACCAGCCGGGCCTGGCCGGGGTGCTGGCCGACCCGGCGACCGACGTGACCGCTGACGAGCCGCCCTCCGGTGTCGACCCCGCCGCCTGGCTGGAGTGGCGCCGGAGGTTCTCCGACCACCTCGCCACCCACGGGCACACCCTGTACAACCTCGACTTCGTCAACCCCGTCCCGGCCGACGACCCCACGGCGGTGGTGCAGGCCCTGCGGTTCGACCTCGCCCCCGACGCGCCCGATCCGTACGAGCGGCAGCGGCGCGCCGCGGCGGCTCGCGACGACGCGGCGGCACGCCTGCTCACCCGTCTGGGGGGCTGGCGGTCCGACCGGGCGCGCACGCTCCTGGCCAGGTCGCAGCACACGGGCCCGTTGCGCGAGGACGCGCTCGCGGCGATGGGCCTGTTCGCGCCGACCTCGCGCCGGTTCCTGCGTGCGTTCGGCGGGCGGCTCGTCGCGGCAGGAGCGCTCGACGACCCGATGGACGTGTGCTGGCTGACCCTGCCGGAGGCGCGCGGCCTGGCGACGGCGCTCGACACCGGGGGTGAGCTCCCGCAGGACCTGCGTGAACGGGTCGGGGAGCGTAGGGCCACGGCTCGTGGGCAGCGTCTGGCCACGCCGCCGCAGTACCTGCCCAAGAGCCGGATGATGGACACGTTCAGCTGGATGTTCCCCGCTCACGACGGGCAGTCCGGCGACGTGCTGAGCGGGAACGCCGGCAGTGGC
This sequence comes from Actinomycetes bacterium, assembly GCA_023392635.1. Lineage (GTDB taxonomy): Bacteria > Actinomycetota > Actinomycetes > Propionibacteriales > Propionibacteriaceae > Propionicimonas. Next base: position 8,351 of record JAEVYS010000001.1, read on the forward strand.
GGGGCCGTCACGGCCCGCGCCCGGGTGCTGTCGGGGCCGGAGGACTTCGCGTCCTTCCGGCCGGGGGAGGTGCTCGTGGCGTCCATCACCACCCCCGCGTACACCCCGCTGTTCGCGATGGCGGCCGGCGTGGTGACCGATATCGGCGGGGTCCTCAGCCACGGCTCGATCGTCGCCCGCGAATACGGCATCCCCGCCGTGCTCGGGACGGGCGTGGCCACCCGGGTGATCCACACCGGGGACGAGATCACGGTGGACGGCGCCACCGGCACGGTGCGCCTGCCCGGGGCTGTCGGCGCTCCGCCAGCCGCGGCACCGTCCGGCGCTCGCGCCTGGGTCCTCGCC
>JAEVYS010000056.1 GCA_023392635.1 Actinomycetes bacterium
CAACCTCTCCTGGGACGACACAGTCCGCCTCGACCTCTACTACGTCGACAACTGGTCCATGGTGCAGGACCTCATGATCCTCGCCCGGACCGCCAAGGCCGTCGTCGGCTCGTCCGGGGCCTACTGAGCAGCCGGTGGCGTCGGCGCCAATCCCCCCCGACGCCACCGGACCCCCCCCTGACCGGGCAATCGCCCCCACCACTCCGTCAGCCCGGACGTGGTCGGGGGAGCGAATCTCCGCCGGAAGGCGGGAGTCAGCGGCGGCCCATGCCGCGGTAGGTCCAGCCCGCTGCGCGCCACCGCTCCGCGTCCAGGCAGTTCCGGCCGTCGATGATGATCGGCTTCTTCACCAGTCCCAGCGCCCACTCCGGATCGAGGTCACGGAACTGCGTCCACTCGGTGACCAGGACGACGGCATGGGCACCCCCGAGAGCGGTCTCCACGTCCTCGGTGTAGGCGAGTTGCGGGTGCTTGCGCATCGAGTTCGGCACCGCCTTGGGATCCATTGCCACGACGTCGGCGCCACGTCCCTTCAACTGGACGGCCACGTCGAGCGCCGGTGAGTCGCGGATGTCGTCCGACTCCGGCTTGAACGCGAGCCCCAGCACAGCGACCTTCCGCTGGTAGAGGCGTCCGCCGAGCATCTCCATGACGACGTCGACCACACGCTGGCGCCGGCGGAGGTTGATCGCGTCCACTTCCTTGAGGAAGGTGACCGACTGCCCGGAACCGAGCTCTTCGGCTCGCGCCGTGAACGCCCGGATGTCCTTGGGCAGGCAGCCTCCGCCGAAGCCGACGCCGGCGTTGAGGAACTTCCGCCCGATGCGGCTGTCGTAGCCGATGGCGTCGGCGAGCTGGGTCACGTCGGCGTCCACGACCTCGGAGATCTCCGCCATGGCGTTGATGAAGCTGATCTTCGTGGCCAGGAAGGCGTTGGCTGCGACCTTCACCAGCTCGGCGGTCTGGTAGTCCGTCACCACCACGGGGGTGCCACGGGAGATGGCCGACTCGTAGACCTCGTCCAGCAGCGCCTTCGCTGTCGCGGCCGCCGCGGGGTCGGACGGCAGCCCGTACACGATGCGGTCCGGAGAGACGGTGTCGGCCACGGCGAGGCCCTCGCGCAGGAACTCCGGATTCCAGGCGAGCATCGCGCCCGGGCAGCCGTCCTCGACCCGACGCGCCAGTTCGGCCGCCGTGCCCACCGGCACGGTGGACTTGCCGACGACGAGGTCACCGGGCTGGAGGTGCGGGATGAGGGCATCGACCGCCGCGTCCACGTACGTCAGGTCGGCGGCCTGGGCGTTCGCGCGCTGCGGCGTCCCGACGGCGAGGAAGTGCACCCGGGAACCGGCGACCTGAGTGATGTCGGTGCTGAACCGCAGCCGCCCCTTGGCTTCGGCGGACGTGAGGATGTCGGGCAGCCCCGGCTCGTAGAACGGCGCCCGTCCCGCGGCCAGCTCACTGATGCGATGGCTGTCGACGTCCACGCCGACCACCTCGTGGCCCAACTCGGCCATGGCGGCCGCATGCACGGCGCCGAGGTATCCACAGCCGACGACTGAAAGCTTCACGCGCATCCCCCCGGTGCCAGGTTCCGCCGGTGCGGACCTTCGTGTGCGGCCCACCCTACCGTGTGTGGTCCTCGCGGCCGCCGGCCGTCAGGCGCGGGCGAGCGTCACGTCGAACACGAGGTCCTGGCTGAGCGGGACGGACAGGCTGGCCCGTCCGTCGGCCAGGGTGACCGGCACCGCCGTGCCGGTCACACGCAGGGAAGCGGTCGCCGAGGTGATCTGCCAGCCCTGGGGAGCCCGGACGGCGATGCGCGCGTCGGTGTCCACGAGGTCGGCCTGCTTGACCACGAGCAGCCGGTACTGCATCTCGTTCCCTTCAACCGGCGCGGCGGCAGGCACTCTCGCACCCATCTCCACCGTCGTGGTCGCACCGCTGTCCAGACCGAAGTAGCGGGCGAAGGTGGGCAGGCCGGTGGCATCCGGCAGGAGCTCCACCTGGTCGCCACCGGTGAGGACGGTCCCCGTGGCCCGGTGCACCCGGATGTAGTCGAAGAACCGGTCCTGCAGGGTGCCCAGGACGTTGTCGGTGCTCTTCGCATACCCGAGGCGCAGCGTCGTCTCGGCCGAGCCGTCGGTGCCGAGCGACACCTGGTAGTCGAGGCTCTTCGTCACACCCAGATTGGCTTTGGCAGGACGCCGCATCAAGGTGTTGCTCACCGCGACCAGGTCGGTCACGCCCGCCGGATCGATGGCGCCCGACCAGCCGGACGCGACCAGGTTGCGCTGCGCGGCGGCATCGCTCACCCACAGCTGGATGTGCTTCTCGTTGGCCGAGGTGGCCAGCGACTGCAGGGCCGGGAGGAACTCCTTCTCGGAGAGATGGGTGAGGCGCTCCATGACCGCTCTCGCCAATGACCCGACCACGTTCTTCTTGCCCGCGTAGTCCTGGCCCCCGCTGTACTCGATCTCCACCGCGTAGCTGAGCTGCTCGATCACGTTCGAGGCGCTGAACGCCACCTTCGACTCGGGCACCGTGATCGGGCCGAGCACGGCGAGGAGGTCACGGATCGTGGGCAGGTCGATCGCGATGACGCCATCAACCGCCGGCTGCTTCATGTTGGCCCACAACGGCATCATCACCGCGCAGCTCGTGGGGAAGTCCATCCACCAGTTCGCGTTCCGGAAGAAGAAGTGCTTCCTGGCCAGGGTCCGGCCGGGCGGGTTGGGCAGGTCGAGCGTGTCCCTGGGCAGGGTGTAGATGTCGGCGAAATGGTCCAGGTGGAGACCCTCCGGCCCCAGCTCGATCAGGCCGAACGTCCCGGGGAAGCCACCGGTCGGCCGGATCTGCGCGTTGTTCTGCGCGAGGACGAGGAAGCGGTGCGGGCCGGAGAACAGGTAGCGCTCCAGGTCGAGCAGCGCCTGGCTCCGCTCGAGCAGGGGTGCCATCGGACGCAACGTGTCCTGCGCCTGCGTGACCGCGGCCGCCAGCGGCGGCACCAACCCGTCCGGACTGAGCCCCTTCGCCCGCTGCGCAACCGCCACCAGCGAACTGAGGGCCGAGTCCAGGTTGGGACGGGCCACCGAGAGCACCTTGCCGAGACGGTCCCCGCCCGTGATCGCCGAGGCCTTCTCGAGGAGCTCGGCCACCTGTACGCCGGCGGACGCACCCTCCGTCCCGATGGCGGCCAGGTCGTCGGCCGCGTCCAGCTGTCGGCCCAGGAGGGGCACTCCCCGCAGCCAGGCCGGTCCGAGCAGGTCCCGCGCCGCGGTGAACTCCTCGCCCGCCCGCATGAAGGAGGCCCGTGCCGCTGCCGCGTCCCTAGCCGTCAGGCTCTTGATCGCTGCCGAGGCATCCGCCTTGCCGGCGCGGGCGAGCACCTCGAAGTCGTGGGCGCGCGAGTATCCCCAGATGCCGGCCGCAGCCACCGCAACGACGATGACGGCACCAGCGATCCACCCCCCCTTGTGCCTCACGGCGCAAGCCTAGCGATCGGACCAATGGCGCCCGGGGCGTCCGCCCGCGCCTCCTCGGGCCACCGACTGGCTGCGCCGTGGCCCGCGCCCACGGGTCGGCTAGCGTTGCGCCATGCCCCGAATCGCACCGTTCCCGGCCATCCGCTACGCCCCCGGCACCGACCTGCAGGCGGTCATCGCCCCGCCCTACGACGTGCTGTCGGACGCGGACGTGAGCGAGCTGGCCGCTCGCGATCCGCACAACATCGTGCACGTCGACGTGCCGACGGGCGGCGACGACCGGTACGAGGTGGCCGCCCGGACGCTGTCCGGCTGGCTGGACGAGGGCATCCTGGTGCGCGACGACGTCCCGTCCCTGACGATCTACCGGATGGCGTTCACCGACGCGACCGGCGCGGCCCGCACCATCTCCGGCGTGCTGTGCGGGCTGGAGGTCGTCGATCTCGACGCCGGCGGGGTGCTGCCCCACGAACGCACCACCCCGAAGGCGGTCACCGACCGGCTCGACCTCACCCGGGCCACCGCGGCGAACCTGTCCCCGGTGTGGGGCCTCTCGCTCGCCTCCGGACTCACCGCAGCGCTGGCCGAGCCCGGCGAGGGCGTCGGCCGGATGGTGGCCGACGACGTGGTGCACACGGTGGAACGCATCACCGACCCGGACCGGATCGCGACCATCGCTGCGGTCCTCGCCGCGGACGACGTCCTGATCGCTGACGGCCACCACCGCTACTCGATCTCGCGCACCTACCGCGACGAGGTGCGGCAGGCCACCAGACGCGACGACACCGAGGCGGAGTTCACGCTCACGTTCGTCAACGAGCTGGTGGCCGACCAGCTGAGCATCGAGGCGATCCACCGGGTGTACTCGGGCATCACCATCGAGCAGCTGCGCCGGCAGCTCGGGGCCAGCTTCCGGATCGAGCCGGCGCCCCCGCCGACCCCGGCGCTGCTGGCCCAGATGGTGGAAACCGGACGACTGGTGCTGCTGGCGCCGGACGGGACCGCCGAGTGGCTGATCCCCAGGCCCGAGGCGTTCGAGGGCGTGCGCGCGCTGGACGGCGCCTACCTGGAGCACGCGCTCGAGGCATCCCGCGCTGTGGTGGGCTACCAGCACGGCCTCGACGAGATGCTCGATCTGGTGGGGTCGGGCGAGGTGGCAGCGGGTGTCCTGATCCGGCCCACCTCGCTGGCCGAGATCGAGCGGACGGCCCGCGAGGGCTTGCTGATGCCGCCCAAGTCCACCTTCTTCACGCCCAAGCTCCGCACCGGTCTGGTGATCCGGCCCACGGCCAGTACCGAATAGCCGGGCACGGGGAGTGCCGCGGGCGCGGGCGGCGCGCTAGCCTGCCTCAATGCCCAGTGCTCCGTTCCCCGGAATCGAGATCTACCACCACGGCGACCACTACGCCGTCCTCGACGCCGGCTCGCAGGTCCTGCAGTGGACCCCGACGGGCCACAACCCGGTGCTGTGGGTGAGCCCGCTCGCGTCCTTCGACCCCGGCGTGGCCGTCCGTGGCGGCGTGCCGGTGGTGTTCCCCTGGTTCGGGGCGGGCCCCGACGGCGACCGCCGGCCGTCGCACGGCTTCGCCCGGACGGCGACGTGGCGCCGCACCGCGGTGACGAACGAACTCGTCGCGGCTGGGCGGCTGGAGGTGCGGCACACCCTGGACGCCGCCGATTTCGACAGTGAACCGTTCGAGGCCGAACTGGTGGCGACCTTCACGCAGCGCCGGCTGACCATCTCGCTGGGTGTGACCAACACGGGCACCGGAACGTTCCGCTACGAGGAGGCGCTGCACACCTATCTGGCGGTGAGCGAGGCCGGCCTGGTGTCGGTCGGTGGACTGGACGGCTGCCGGTACCTGGACAAGGCGGACGACGCCGGGCCGGACGAGCGCGTCCAGGCCGGGGACGTCCGGTTCGACGGCGAGGTGGACCGCGTCTACCGGCACACCGGGGACGCCGTGCTCGACGACCCCGCCTGGGGCCGGCGGGTCCTCGTCGGCAAGGCGGGCTCTGCGAACACCGTCGTGTGGAACCCCGGCGAGCGGAAGGGGACCGCCCTCGCCGATGTCGGGCGCAGCTGGCCGGACTTCGTCTGCATCGAGGCGGGCAACGTACGCGACGAGGCGATCGAGCTTCCGCCGGGGGAACGGCACACCCTGACCCAGACGATCACCGTCTCATAAGGAGTGTTCGTCGATCCGCGTTTGTCAATCGTGGGTCTCAAACCTCGATAGCCTGACACTGTTCAACCCAGCGCTGAGGAGAAGTCATGGCGTCCCGCATAGAGAACGCGGAATTCCGCAAGAAGGTCACCACCGCCGAGGAGGCGGCCAAGCTCATCAAGCCCGGCATGAACGTCGGCTTCTCCGGCTTCACCGGGGCCGGCTACCCCAAGGAGGTCCCGGTCGCCCTCGCCGCCCAGATCAAGGAGGCGCACGACCGCGGTGAGGAGTTCATGATCGGCATGTGGACCGGCGCGTCCACCGCCCCGGAGCTCGACGGCGCGCTGGCCGAGGTCGACGGCGTGAAGTTCCGCACCCCGTACCAGTCGGACCCGATCATGCGGAACAAGATCAACGCCGGCATCTCCGAGTACTCCGACATCCACCTCTCGCACCTCGCCCCGATGGTGTGGGAAGGCTTCCTCGGCAAGCTCGACACCGCCGTCGTGGAGGTGACCGCCATCGCCGAGGACGGCGAGCTGGTGCCCTCCTCCTCGGTCGGCAACAACAAGACCTACCTGCAGGAGGCCGAGCAGATCATCCTGGAGGTGAACAGCTGGCAGAGCCGCGACCTGGAGGGCATGCACGACATCTACTACCGGGCCGCGCTCCCCCCGAACCGCCTTCCGGTGCCGCTCACGCATCCGGGCGACCGGATCGGCCAGCGCAACTTCCGGGTCGACCCGAAGAAGATCGTCGCGATCATCGAGACCGACGCGGAGGACCGCAACACCCCGTTCAAGCCGCTGGACAACGACTCCCGCGCGATCGCGGCACACCTGCTGGACTTCCTCGGCAACGAGGTCAAGCAGCACCGCCTGCCGAAGAACCTGCTGCCGCTGCAGTCGGGCGTGGGCAACATCGCCAACGCGGTGCTCGCCGGCCTGCTGGAGGGCCCCTTCGACTACCTGACCTCCTACACCGAGGTGATCCAGGACGGCATGGTCGACCTCCTCGACTCCGGCAAGATGACGATCGCGTCGGCGACCGCGTTCTCGCTCAGCCCGGAGTACGCGACCAAGATGAACGACAACGCGCTGAACTACCGCAACAAGATCATCCTGCGGCCGCAGGAGATCTCGAACCACCCCGAGATGATCCGCCGCCTCGGCGTCATCGCCTGCAACGGCATGATCGAGGCCGACATCTACGGCAACGTGAACTCCACCCACATCATGGGCTCGCGGATGATGAACGGCATCGGCGGTTCGGCGGACTTCACCCGCAACGCGTACATCTCGGCGTTCGTGACCCCCTCGACGGCGAAGGGTGGAGCGATCTCCGCGATCGTCCCGATGGTCTCCCACCATGACCACACCGAGCACGACGTGCAGGTGCTGATCACCGAGCAGGGCCTGGCCGACCTGCGTGGCCTCTCGCCCAAGCAGCGGGCGAAGAAGATCATCGCGAACTGCGCGCACCCTGCCTACCGGGACATGCTGCAGGAGTACTACGACTACTCGCTCACTGTCGCCAACGGCCTGCACACCCCGCACGACCTGCGGCAGGCGCACTCCTGGCACGTCCGGTTCCTCGAGACCGGGACGATGCTCCCGGCCTGAGGCCCCCACGCCGAACGCCACCGTTCCGGTCATTCACCCCAGCCTGGGCTGGAGCGTCTGACCCGAACGGTGGCGTTCGGCGTTACGAGGTCAGAACCCTTCGACCAGCACCGGCTGCGGCGAGTTGGTCGTCGAGTTGTTCCCCAGGCCGCCATAGCCGTTGTAGCCCCAGCACTTGACGGCCTTCGCCGTCGTCACGACGCAGGCGTGCTGGTAGCCGAGGCTCAGCTTGCTCGCCTTGCCGAGGTTGTACACGCCCACCGGGGTGTACCTGGTCGTCGTCGTGTTGTCACCGAGCTGGCCGTAGGTGTTGTTGCCCCAGCACTTCACCTTGCCCGAGGTGCTGAGCGAGCAACTCGAGTAATAGCCCGCCTTCACCGCCTTGATGCCGGAGGTGAGCCCACTGACCTTGACCGGCATGGGTGAGTTGGTGGTCGTGTTGTCGCCGAGCTGGCCGAAGCCGTTGTAGCCCCAGCATCGTGCGGCACCCTTCGACGTCACCGCGCAGGTGTGGTAGACGCCGCCGTTGACCTGCTTGACGCCCGAGGTCAGGCCGTACACCGGCACCGGCACCGGCGAACTGGTCGTCGTGTTGTTGCCGAGCTCGCCCACGCCGTTGTAACCCCAGCAGCGCGGCTTGCCGCCCGAAACCAGGACGCAGGCGTGGTAGCCGCCGTTGCTGAGCGAGGTGACGTGAGTGAGCTTGTAGACGCCGACCGGCTTCGAGGAGTTCGCCGTTGCGTTGTTGCCCAGCTCGCCGTTCGCCCCGTAGCCCCAGCACTTCACCTTGCCCGAGGTGGTGAGTGCGCAGGTCGTGTAGTCGCCAGAGGAGATCGCCTTGATCTTGCTGCTCAGCCCGTAGACGGCGACCGGCTTGAGCGAGTTCGTGATGCTGTTGTCGCCGAGCCGGCCGTAGCCGTTGTTCCCCCAGCACCACACCTTCCCCTTCGTGGTGAGCAGGCACGAGTGGCTGAAGCCCGTGGTCACCGCCTTGACGCCCGTGGTGAACCCGTACACGCCGACCGGTACGTCCGAGTTGGTCGAACTGTTGTCGCCGAGCTGGCCGTAGGCGTTGTAGCCCCAGCACAGCGGCTTCCCCTTGGTCGTGACCGCACAGGTGTGCAGGTAACCTCCACTCACGGTCGCCGCCTTGTAGGTGGGTGTCGCCACCAGCGGGACCGCGGCCGCGCCGGCCCCGGGAAGCGCGGACGCCTCCCAGGCCGGAGACCCCAGGGTCGATCCAAGGACGACAACCAGGCCCGCAAGCACTCGCGGCCAGGACGAACGAACGGACATCGCGCTCTCCCCCTCTGTTGAACCCGGCCGTCGGGGCCCGGGCAATGTGCCCATCTGAGAACGACAGCGGATCCCTGATACGGCGGACCGCCGGGGGAGGAGTTGCGCCCGCAGTGACGCGGCAGCACGCGCTCGCGGCACCGGGGGTGGCCAGGCATCGCCGTCCCCGCCAGGGATCAGCTGCCTGTGGTGAGCATTCTCCTGGTCGGAGCAACTCGGCGAGAGCCTGGCCGAGGGTACTCCTGCGCATCTTCGCCGCTCACGGGCGCCCGTCGGGTCAGGGCAGCAGCACAGCCTGGAGCTCGGCGACCGAGTCGACGAGCACGTCCGGACCGGTCGCCTCGAGGTCTGCTCGCGCGGCGGCACCCCAGGAGACCGCGATCGACGCCATGCCGGCCGCCTTCGCCGCGAGCACGTCGACCACAGCATCCCCCACATAGGCCGCGCGCTCGGGGCTCCCGCCCAGCCGACGCACGGCGAGCAGGAGCGGTTCGGGCTCCGGCTTGTGCACGTCGGTGTCCTCCATCGCCACGGTCACCGAGAGACGGTCGGCCAACCCGGCGTGCAGGAGGGTGTTCTCCGCAGAGGTGCGCCGCTTCGACGTCGCGACGCCGACCAGCACGCCCGCGCTTCGCAGCGCGTCCAGCAGGCCGGGCGTGCCGGGGAACTCCTCCAGGAGTTCGGCCAGGTGCTCGGCGTTCCACGCCACGTAGGTGTCGACGAGCTTCTGGGCGTGTTCCGGGTGCCGCGTGCCGAAGGTGCCGTACAGGGTCTGCCCGATCCAGCTCCTCGCCTCGGCCGGCGTGGGACGTTCCCCCAAGACTTGCAGCATGGCGTGCTCGTAGGACGCGATAATGAGCGGGATGGTGTTCACCACCGTCCCGTCCAGGTCGAAGACGACAACGGGCCAGCGCGGTGAGGACACGACGGTGAGGATACGACCCCGCCACAGGGAGGAACGCAGGTGACCATCCAGGCGCACCGGCCACGGGGCCGGCGCCCCGGCCGGACGGATACGCGGGCAGCGATCCAGACGGCTGCCCTCACACTCTTCTCGGAGATGGGCTACGAGAAGGTGTCGCTGCGCGCGATCGCCCGCGCCGCGGAAGTAGACCCGGCCCTCATCCACCACTACTTCGAGAACAAGGCCGACCTGTTCGCCCGGTCCGTCCTGGATCTCCCGCTCGACGCCGAGGAGATCGTGCGACGCATCCTGGACGGGCCCGTCGAGTCGGTCGGCGAGCGGACGATCGCGGCCTTCCTGGAGGCGTGGGACCGCCCGGGAGCCACCGACCGGTTCACCGCGATGATGCGGGCGGCCGTCACCGATCCGAGCGCGCGCCGGCCGCTGAGCGAGTTCATGACCAAGGAGATCCTGGTCAAGGTCGTCGAAGCGCTCGGCAACAGCAACGCCCGGCTCCGCGCCCAACTCGGCGTGAGCCTCGTGCTGGGCCTGGCACTGGGGCGGGACATCCTCGAGCTGCCTGCGCTGGTGAAGGCCCGCAACCCGGTGCTGGTGAAGACCCTGGGCCAGGCGATGCAGGCGCACCTGGTCGATTCGTGGTGACGTAGGCTGGGCCACCCAGCGAGGAGGTGCGATGACCACGGACCAGCAGGCGAGCGGCGCCGCCCCCGCCCCACGGCCGGCCGATGCGGACGTCACGCCGGAACCGGTTGTCGCTCAGCCCGCCGCCCTCCCGTCATCACCGGCGGCGCCCATCGCCACCCTCGACGCGCCGGTCCCTAAGGTCATCGGTGTGCCCGACGACCCACGTACCGGAGAGCCCCGGATCCCCGCCGTGGTCGCCGTGGCAGCGGCCCTGAGCTACGCGGCGGTCGCCAACCTGGCGGGCGGGCTGCTCACCGTCTACTGGAACGCGGTGCCCAAGGACACCTTCGGGAACGCGTCCTGGCTGATGGGCCAGTTCGTCACCGAGCCGGGCTCACTGGGACGGGTCCTGCTGGCGGTCGCTGTCACCGTGATCGCCCTCCTGATCGCCGTGCCGGTGGCGATCACCGGCTACTACGGCTGGACCGGCTACCGCTGGTCAAGGATCAGCGGGCTCGTCGGCGCTGCGCTCAGCTTCGGGGCGCTCACGCTCAACGTGTGGTCCTGGGGGACCATCCCGCTCGCGTTGCTGGGAGCCGGCCTGCTCTGGACGCGTCCGGCCGGACGGTACTTCCTGGCGTGGTCGGCGCGACGGCACCCCGTCGAGGCCTTCGCCCCGCCCACGACCGACGTGTACTACGGGCCGCTTCCCCGCTACCTCTGAGCGGCCCTGCCCGCGCGGTGCCGGGTCCGGCGTAACCTTTCCGCCCCGGTCGGCGGTTACCTCGTCGAGAGGCGTCCCCCCACACCTCGAGACCTGTGTTCACTACCCCCGAAAGAGGTTTCACATGATCGGTTCGAAGACGAGCCGTACCGCGATCGGCGCTGCGATCGGCACTGCCCTCACCCTCGCGTTCAGCTCCATCGCGTTCACCCCCGCGTTCGCCACGCCGGTCGCACCGACCGTGCAGTGGAACGTGGCAGCGAACACGATCAACCCGGGCGGCAGCTACGCCGAGGGCCAGGTCCCGGCCGCGCCGACCTGCACCGCCGTCACGGCCGAGCTCGACGTGACGACCAGCTGCATGGTCAGTGTTCCCGTCACCACTCCCGGCGTCCACAGCCTGACCGCCACGGCGACCGTCACCTCGACCGTCGACGCCAGCGTCGCCACCACGCAGGCCACCCTGACCTACACGGTCAACGCCGCACCCAAGGGCTTCTACAGCCCGGTGAAGATGGGCGTGCAGAACGTGAAGAAGGGCGGGTCCACCGTCCCCCTCAAGTTCAAGGTCTACCAGGGCACGACCCGGGCGAAGAACGCCAGCGCGATCAGCAGCTTCGTCGCCAGCCAGGTGGACTGCAAGATCCCGACCACCGTCTTGTCGACCATCGACCTGCTGTCGAGCAAGGGCGGCAAGAAGCACGCCAACGTCGGCCACTCCCTGAAGTACTACGGCAAGGCCTTCCACCTGAACTGGAAGACCCCGAAGGCACCGGGCGCCTGCTACCTGGTGACCATGACGGCCACGGACGGCTCGGCGCTCACCGCGTCGTTCCTGCTGAAGTAATCGTCCGGGTGGGGGCGACCGGGCCGGGCCTTCGGGCTCCCCGGTTGCCCTCCCCGGCACCGGGGTGACTGGCTCGGATGAGGTCGGTGACCCACCCCGGCGAGAAACGGACTCCGGCGCATCGGCCCCTCAGGGCCGATGCGCCGGTTTCCCGTTGCCGGGATGCTCACTCCCGCCTCGGCGGCCGCTCCACGACGATCGTGATCCTGCTCAGCAGGGCCGCAACGAGGCCGACACCGAGCAGGAGCGGCGCAACAAGGGCCGTGATCGCCCCCACGGTGAGGCCGGCGTTCAGGGGCACCTCCAGCAGGGTGCGCCCGTCGCGCCTGAGGGTCATGCGGCGGATGTTGCCCTCCTTGACCAGTTCCACGATCTTGCGGACGAGGTTGTTCGCGGTGACCTCGAACTCCTCCGTGCTGCCCTTCTCGCTCATCCCACCCACTCCCGGACGGGCCGGCCGGTCCGGCCCACCATTCCATTCTGCCCAGCCCGCCCGATGGCGTGGCCGAGGGGCTCACAACGCGAAGCCGTCGTAGCCGACCGCCAGCACGCGGTCCTCGGTGGAGAACCTCAACGGGTACTCGTTCGCCGGGAGCGCCCGCAGGTAGAACCGCAGCGCGTCCTCCCCTGCCGGCTCGATCATCAGGTAGCGCTGGAGGCGCGACGGGCCCACCCGGTCGCGCATGACGTCGTACACGTAGTGCAGGAGCTCCGTGCCGTGGTGCGGTTCCCCGCCCCGCGCGAACAACCGGCGCCGGAACCGGAACTGCGGATGGATCGCGAAGTAGGCGAGGTAGTCGTACTGGTCCTCGGGATAGCTCATCACGATCGCTGCGCCCACGATCCCCTCCGGCGGCACGTCCTCCGTCGCCCCCACGATCCTGCGGACGAACGCCGTCGTGTCGGAGAACTCGCTCCACAGGGCGTGGGACGACTTCCCGATCGGGAAGGCCGCCTTCAGCACATCGCGCAGGGCGCGCCGGTCGGGCCGGGCGAGTTCGGAGTAGGCGCGGTGCTCGTTCCTGAACGCCATCTCGCCCGCGCCGCCCGCGATCGTGCCCGCCCTCACAGGCCCATCCTGCCGCGAACCGGGCGCGACCGGCGTTACGGCTCGAGCGGCAGCAGGAGCGCCCCGGCGTGCGGCGGGAGCACCACGGCCGATCCGGCCAGCCGCGCGCCGGACGGGCTCGCCCACCGCAGCTGGTGCCGCCCCCCGACTTCGACCCTCGCCTCGGTGTCGCCGAAGTTCACGACGACGGCGAGGCCGCCACGCCGCATGAGGAACCACCGGGCATCCTCATCGACCTCACAGCTGGTGCGGGTGAGCATCGGGTTGGTGAGCTCGGCGTACTGGTGTCGCAGCGCGATCAGTTCCCGGTACGTGTCGAGCACCAGCCGGTGGCGGCCACCCTCCGGTTCGGTCCAGTCCAGCCGCGCGGAGGCGAACGTCTCCGGCGACATCGGGTCGGGGACCTGCGTGGGGTCCCACGCCATCCTGGCGAACTCCCGCAGCCGACCAGCGGTCACCGCCGCGGCCAGCTCGGGCTCGGGATGGCCAGAGAAGAACGGGAACGGCGTGCCCGCCGCCCACTCCTCGCCCATGAAGACCATCGGCGTGAAGGGCGCGGTCAGGGTCACCAGCGCCGCACAGGCCAGCTGGTCGTCGTCGAGCTTCTCGGCCGGCCGGTCGCCGCGGGCACGGTTCCCCACCTGGTCGTGGTTGGCACTGCACACCACCAGCCGCCAGCCCTCGGCGGTTCCGCGGTCGAGCGCACCCCCGTGGCCGATCGCCCGGAAGCTCGACCAGGACCCGTCGTGGAAGAAGCCGCGCTCGCACACCTTGGCCAGAGCCGAGAGCGGTGCGAAGTCGGCGTAGTACCCCTCCGTCTCCCCGGTGAGCGCCACATGGAGGGCGTGGTGGAAGTCGTCGCTCCACTGCGCGTCGATGCCGTAGCCCCCGGCTCCTCGCGGTGCGGTCAGGCGCGGGTCGTTCTGGTCGGACTCCGCGATGAGGGTGAGCGGACGCCGCAGGTGCGCCGACAGGTCGGACGCGATCAGCGCCAACTCCTCCAGTAGGTGCACCGGCGAGGAGTCGAGGAGTGCGTGCACCGCGTCCAGCCGTAGGGCGTCCACGTGCATGTCGACGAACCAGTGCCGCAGGTTCTCCCCGATCAGGGCCCGGACCTCCCGGCTGCCCTCGCCGTCGAGATTGACCCGGGTCCCCCAGGTGCCCTGCTCCTCGGTGAGGTAGGGCCCGAAGACGGGCAGGTAGTTCCCGCTCGGCCCGAGGTGGTTGTAGACCACGTCCTGCACGACCGCCAGACCGGAGGCGTGGCACGCGTCGACGAAACGGCGGTAGGCGTCCGGGCCGCCATAGGGCTCGTGGACGGCGAACCACGCGACGCCGTCGTACCCCCAGCCGCGGTCGCCGTTGAACGCGTTCACGGGCATCAGCTCGACGAAGTCGACCCCCAGCTCGACGAGGTGCGGCAGGCGGGAGATGGCAGCGTCCAGGGTGCCCTCGGGCGTGAACGTGCCCAGGTGCAGTTCGTAGACGACCGAGCCGGCCAGGGTGCGCCCGGTCCAGCCCTGGTCATGCCAGGTGAACGCGGCCGGGTCGAAGGTGCGCGAAAGGCCGTGCACGCCGAACGGCTGCCAACGGCTGCGTGGATCGGGCAGCGGCTCGGTGCGGTCGTCGACGAGATAGCCGTAGTCGGCCCGGCCCAGGGGTTCGGGCTCGGCAGGGGACCACCACCCGTCGGGGGCCTTCAGCATGGGCACCACCCGATCGCCGACCTGCAGCCGGACGCTCTGCGGGAGCGGCGCCCAGACGTCGAAACGTCCCCTCTCCCCTGCCCGGCGTTCCTCGCGCACCAGCAGGGCCACCGGGTAGGTGGCCAGGACGTCGGCGAGCAGCACCGACCCCCGTTCGTCCGCGGCGAGCCGGCGACCCGAGACCAGGTCGCGCCAGCGCCCCTCGGGCAGGGCGATCCACGTGCCGCGCCAGCCGCCCGCGGCGGCGAGTCCGACCGGCAGCCGGGTCGCCAGGGAGATCGCGCCACCCCGGTCGAAGCCGACGAGGTGGTCCGCGGCCGGCCCCTCGGCGAACAGGGGCTCGTAACCGGTGAACAGCTCGGGGCGGTCACGTCGGAGCGTGAGCGCCTGGTGGCACAGCAGCAGCTTGGCCGCGCCGTCGTCCTCCGCAGCGCCCGTGGACAGGGGTGGGCGGGCACCGGTCCGCACGCGGGCCAGCAGTTCGGCCCGAGCGGTGAAGTCGACGCTGCGGCGGTTGTCCGGGTCGACCAGGCTGGTCTCCCACAACTCGCTGCCCTGGTAGAGGTCGGGCACGCCGGGGATCGTGAGGTCGAGCAACTTGGCGGCCAGCGCGTTGCTGCGCCCGGGCCCGGCGATCGTGTCGAGGACGCGCTCCAGCACCCCTGCGACCGCCGCGTCGTCGAACGCGGCGTCGACGCACGCCTGGAGCGCCGCTTCGAAGGACGCCTGGGGCGCCGTCCAGCCGGTGTGCTCGCCGGCCTCCCGCATCGCCTTCTCGGCATAGGCGTGCAGCCGCTCGCGGCTCGCGGGCCAGGCGCCGAGGATCGCCTGCCACAGAAGGTTCGCGAGCCCCGGGTCGGGCACGGGAACGAGGTCGAGCAGCTCGCCGAGCGCGGCGTCCCACACCTCCGGCACCTCGGCCAGCACGCTGATCCTGGCCCGGACGTCCTCGCCTCGCTTGGTGTCGTGCGTGGTGCCGGCGGTCATCGCCGCCGGCCACTCCAGTTGCCGCACCTGCATCAGCGCGTGGAACTCCTCGACCCCGACGCTGAACACACTCGGGTCGCCCCCGACCTCGTTGAGCGAGGTGAGGCGCGCCCAGCGGTAGAACGCCTGGTCCTCCACGCCTTTCGCCATCACCATGCCGGACGTCTGCTGGAAGCGCTGGGCCGGTCCGGACGCGCCGTCGGCCAGCACCGGGTAGAGCACGTCCAGTTCACCGCCGAGGTCCGGTCGGCGCTCCCACGCGAAGCCGAAGGCACGGTCGAGGTGCTCGCGCCCCTCCGGCAGGTAGGACCGGTAGACCTCGAAGTCGGCCAGCACTTCCGCGACGGCGTCAGCGAGCCGGTCGAGGTCGGGGTGGTCGGCGGCGTCCAGCCCGGCGACCACCTCACGCGCGATCCGGCGGACCTCCGAGTTCAGGATGCCGTTCGCGACCTCGAGCTTGCCGGCGCGAACCAGCTCGCGCCAGTCGACCTCCCGCCCGCGCAGCCGGTTCTCCAGCGCGGTCAGCCGGCCCTCGCCGGACGGGTCGACCAGGACCCGGTCCACGAGGGCCATCGCGTCGTAGCCGGTGGTGCCGGCGGTCGCCCACGTGGACGGCAGCTCCTCCATGACCACCTGGTCGGACTCCCCGTCGGTGAGGGAGAGGATCTTCTCGACCAGCACGTACGCGCCGCCGGTGAGCGCGGCCAGGTCGTCGAGGTACTTCCCGGGATCGCGGAGCCCGTCGGGGTGGTCCACGCGCAGCCCGTCGACCTGGCCCTCGTCGAACCAGCGACGGACCTCTGCGTGTGACCGGGCGAACCACTCCGGGTCCTCCACCCGGATCGCGACCAGCGTGTTCACCGCGAAGAAGCGTCGGTAGTTCAGCGTCCGGTCGGCCTGGCGCCAGCTGACCAGCTCGTAGTGCTGCCGGGCGTGGACGGCGTTGGGGTCCTCGTCGCCGGACAGGACCGAGCCCGGCGCCAGCGGGAACCGCTGGTCGTGGTAGTGCAGCTCGCCGCCGAGCACCTGCAGGTGGTCGATGCGTGCCGGCTCGCCCGTCCCGTTGGGATCGGCGAGCAGGTCATCGTCCCCCACCACCGGGATCCGGAGCTTCCCGCCACCGGCCGCCCAGTCGATGTCGAACGCGGACGCGTAGGACGACTCCTGCCCGTGGGTGAGCACGTGCCACCACCACTCGTTCTCCCAGGGCCGGGCCACCCCGACGTGGTTGGGAACGATGTCGACGAGCACGCCCATGCCGAGCCGACGCGCCTCGGTGGCCAGCGCCGCCAGGCCGGACGCCCGCCCCCGGGACGGGTCGATGGCGCGGTGGTCGGACACGTCGTAGCCGTGCTCGCTGCCCGACTCGGACGCGAGCAGCGGCGACAGGTACACCCAGTCGATGCCCAGCTCGTGGAGGTACCCCAGGATGCGGGCGGCGGCGACGAGGTCGAACTCCTCGGTGATCTGGAGGCGGTAGGTGCTGGCGGGGGTGGGTCGCATGCCTACCTCCTACCCCTCATTTCGCCTGTTCGGCCATCACGGCTACGGAAGCTGCCGCGGAGACCCTCGCCTCGGGCGCCACCGAGCGGTGCTGCAGCAGCACCAGCACGCTGTGCCCGGTCAGGGTCCGCGTCGCTCCCGGCAGCAACGGTTCCTTCTCCAGGTGGTCGGCAGCCGTGTCGATGAGCACGTCCCAGCCGTCCGCGTACTCCTCGGCGGGGATCGTCACGTCGACGGCGTCCTGCCCGCCGTTGAAGTAGAGGAGGGCGTGGTCGTCGAGGATCGGGTTGCCGATCGCGTCCTTGCCGGCGATGCCGTGACCGTTGAGGTACATGCCGAGCGAGCTGGCACCCGGTGCGGTCCAGTCGCCGTCCTCCATCGGCCGCCCCTCGGGGTGCAGCCAGACGATGTCGTTGAGCCGCTGCCCGTCCCCGACCCGTACGGCGTTGCCGGTGAAGAACCGCTTGCGCCGGAAGGTCGGGTGCTCGGCACGGAGCCGGGCGATGGTGGCGGTGAACTCCATCAGCGGCGCGTCCACCTCGTTCCAGTGCAGCCAGGAGATCTCGGAGTCCTGCGCGTAGGTGTTGTTGTTCCCGCCCTTGGTGCGGCCGATCTCGTCGCCGTACAGGATCATCGGGACGCCCTGGCTGAGCAGCAGCGTCGTGATCAGGTTGCGCTGCTCGCGGGCCCGGGCGGCGAGGATCTCCGGATCGGTCGTCGGGCCCTCGACCCCGTGGTTCCAGGAGCGGTTGAAGCTCTCGCCGTCCCGGTTCTCCTCGCCGTTGGCGTCGTTGTGCTTGTCGTTGTACGACACCAGGTCGCGCAGGGTGAAACCGTCGTGCGCGGTGACGAAGTTCACGCTCGCGAAGGGGCGGCGCCCCGAGTGCTCGTACAGGTCGGCCGAGCCGGCGATCCGGGCGGCGAACTCGCCCAGGTTCGGTTCCCCGCGCCAGAAGTCGCGGACCGAGTCGCGGAACTTGCCGTTCCACTCCGACCACTGCGGCGGGAAGTTGCCGACCTGGTATCCGCCGGGGCCGACGTCCCACGGTTCGGCGATGAGCTTCACCTGGCTGATCACCGGATCCTGCTGAACGAGCTCGAAGAAGGTGGCCAGCCGGTTCACGTCGTAGAACTCGCGGGCCAGGGTGGCGGCCAGGTCGAACCGGAACCCGTCCACGCGCATGTCCATCACCCAGTAGCGCAGCGAGTCCATGATCAGCTGCAGCGAGTGCGGATGGCTGACGTTCAGCGAGTTCCCGGTGCCGGTGTAGTCCATGTAGTACTGCTTCTTGTCGTCGACGAGCCGGTAGTAGGCCGGATTGTCGATGCCGCGGAAGCTGAGGGTGGGGCCGAGCTGGTTGCCTTCCGCGGTGTGGTTGTAGACCACGTCGAGGATCACCTCGATGCCGGCGGCGTGGAGGGTCTTCACCATGCCCTTGAACTCCTGCACCTGGGAGCCCGGGTCCTTCACCGAGGAGTACTCCGCGTGGGGGGCGAAGAAGCCGAGGGTGTTGTATCCCCAGTAGTTCTTCAGGCCCTTCTCCACCAGGTGGGCGTCGTGCACGAACTGGTGCACCGGCATGAGTTCCACCGCGGTGACGCCCAGGTTCTGCAGGTGCTTCACCACCGAAGGGTGGGCGATGCCGGCGTAGGTGCCGCGCAGTTCCTCCGGCACGTCCGGGTGCAGCCAGGTGAGGCCCTTGACGTGCGCCTCGTAGATCAGCGACTCGTTGTAGGGGGTGTTCAGCACGCGGTCCCCCGTCCAGTCGAAGAAGGGGTTGACCACGACGCCGAGCATCATGCGGCCGGCCGAGTCGTCGTCGTTGCGCGAGTCCTCGTCGCCGAAGTTGTAGCCGAACAGCGACTGGTCCCAGTCGATGACGCCCTCGGTGGCCTTGGCGTACGGGTCGAGCAGCAGCTTGTTGGGATTGCACCTCAGCCCGTTGGCGGGGTCGTGCGGTCCGTGGACGCGGTAGCCGTAGCGCTGGCCGGGGTCGACCTGCGGCAGGTAGCAGTGCCAGACGTAGGCGTCCACCTCGGTGAGCTCGACCCGGGTCTCGGTGTGCACCTCGTCGAACAGGCACAGCTCGACCCGTTCGGCCACCTCGCTGAACAGGGCGAAATTCGTGCCGCGGCCGTCATAGGTCGCACCGAGCGGGTACGGCGATCCTGGCCAGACTTGCATGTGTTCTCCTCGGTTCCCGGAATGCCAGACTAGCCATGGCATCCTCCTCCGCGGCAGTTCGGGCGTGACGCTAGCGTTACGGCTGTGGCGACCAGCGACCTCATCCGTACCATCGGCCAGGCGATCATCGACGCGCTGTCCCCCCGCAGGACCGGCAGCCGCCGGCGGGGCGGGAGTACCCAACGACCCCGCCCCGGAAACAGCCGAACCGGCGCCGGTTACCCCGGGGACTACACGGGCCGGCCGGTGCTCAGCTACGACCCGCACCCCGGCCGACTCGCCGACCCGGGCGAAGTGGTGTGGACGTGGGTGCCGTTCGAGGAGGACCACAGCCGGGGCAAGGACCGGCCGGTCCTGGTCATCGGGCGCGACGGCCACTGGCTCCTGGGCCTGCCGATGACGAGCAAGGACCACGACCGGGACGCCGCGCAGGAGGCGGAGGAGGGCCGCTACTGGGTGGAGGTCGGCACGGGACCCTGGGACGCCTCCGGCCGGGTCAGCGAGGTGCGGGTCGACCGCATCGTCCGCGTCGACCCGGAGAGGATCCGGCGGGTGTCCGCCCCGATCTCCCGGGAACGCTTCGAGCGCGTCGCCGAGGGCGTCCGCCGGCACCGGTGAGCCGGTGGATGCCGGCCCGGTGGGCGGACGCCCATTCCTGCGGCCACAAGGACATCAGGTAGGCTCCGCGGAAACCTCCGCCGCCCGTGGCCCCGCCACGGGCCCGACCTCATCCAGGCGCTTTCGTGACCCCCAGCTCCGCCGTTTCCCTGGCCCCGACGACGTCGCTAGCGGTGCGCGCGGCGCGGCTGTGGAACGAACTGCACTCCCCGGTCGTCGGGCGCCGCATCCCCGGCACTGTGCCGGTCGCGGTGCTCGCCGGCCTGGCCTCGCTGCTCGCCTCGGCCTGGTTCGTCACGTCGGGGCTGGCACTCGCCTACGGTGATGCGCTCAGCCACCTCACCATCGCCCGCCGGCTGGCTGACACCATGACCGAACCGGGCCTGGGCCAGCTCGGAACGGTGTGGCTGCCCGTCCCCCACCTGCTCCTGGCGCCCTTCGTGCTGACCCTGTGGGCGTGGCAGTCCGGGTGGGGAGCAGCCGCCCTCGGGGCCTGCTGCCTTGCGGCCACGGCCTCCGGGCTGTACCGGACGGCGGCACGCTGGGGCCTGGGACTGACGGCCCGGCTGGTCGCCGTCGCGGTCGCCGTGCTGAACCCGTCCATGCTCTACCTGCACTCCACCGCGCTCACCGAACCGGTGCTGATCGCCGGCATCGCCGGGACGCTGGCCGGCCTGTCCAACTGGGCGACCAAGAGGCGGCGGCTCAGCTCCGGTGAGCTCGCGGTCTTCGCCGGTATCCCGGCGGCAGTGGCCACGATGTCGCGCTATGAGGGCTGGGCGCTGGTGGCGGGCGGCGCCCTGTTCGTGGCGGTCCTCGCCTGGCTGCGGGATCGCACGCCGGGCGCTGTGGTGCGGTACGCGTTCGGGTTCGCCGTGGTGCCCTTCGCCACGATGCTCTGGTGGCTGGCCCACAACTGGGTGACCTACCACGACCCGTTCGCCTTCGTGTCCGGCCCCTACTCCGCCAGCGCCCTGCAGGCCGACCTCGTGGCCCAGGGCCTGACGACCAAGGGCGATGCCGGCTCGAGCCTGGCCACGATCGCACTCGCCGTCGCGACGACCGCCGGCGCGGGCACCGTCGTCCTCGCCGGCCTGAGCCTCGTCGTGATGCTCCTCGTGGAGCGATCGGCCCGGCGTTGGCTGTTCGTGGCGTTCACCGCGACCACCACGGCCTTCATGTTCGTCAGCCTGTACACCGGACAGGCCGTGATCTTCAATCCCGCGTCCTCCGCCACGTCGGTCTGGAACAACCGGTACGGAATGGCCGCGCTGCTCGGGCTCGCGCTGGTGATCGGCATCGCCACCGACGAGGTCTCGTTACGGCTCGGACGGCGGGCGCCGGGGAAGACCCGTCCGCGACGCCTGGTGCTGGCAGCACTCGTCGCCGTGGTGCTGGCTGGTCAGGCGGTCTGGGCCTCCGGGGACTGGGCGACCCGAGCGCTGGTGCTCGGCGAGGCGGTGACCCAGGTGTCGAACACAGGGCCGCGGGAGGCGGCGGACTGGCTCGGCAGCCACTACGACGGCGGGCACATCGTGCTGGACGAGTCGGTGGCCGCCAACAACATCCTTCCCCTCGCCGGCATCAGCCTTCGCGAGTACTACCTGCGCTCCAACGACCAGCTCTTCGAGGAGGCGCTCGCCGACCTGTCCGGCCACGCCCGCTGGCTGTGGGTCAGCGACTCGGACGCGGACGCGGTCGGCAGGGTGGCGGCCGCCATGCCCGGCTTCGACACTCGCTTCGCCCCCGCCTTCGCGGCGGAGGGCGTGACGATCTACCGGGCGGTGGACCGGTGAGCGCGCCCGCCGGCTCGCGTCTCCTGCTGGGCGAGCGCCTGCTCGCCGCCGGCATGGTCGACCCGGGCGTGCTGATGTGGGCGCGCGCCGAGCAGGAGGTGGAGGGCGGAGCGCTCGGACGCCACCTGGTCACGCTCGGCGCGCTCACCAACGAGCAGCTGTACGCCGTCCTCGCAGAGCAGTGGGACGCGCCGTTCGTCGACCTCGTCGCCGAACCTCCCGACCCCCGGCTGCTGCCCGACGCCGGACTGCTGCCCGCGGAGTGGCAGCGCTGGATCCCCTGGCGGCGGGTCTGCGACGTGCTCGAGGTCGCGACCTGTGTGCCGCCGGACGCCGCGTTGGCCGCGGAGGTCGCTGCCCGCTTCCCCGGCGAGCGGGTGCGGTTCCGCACGGCGATCGACGCCGACGTCCAGGAGTCCGTCCAGGCCCAACTCCGGGAACAGCACCTGTTCGAGATCGCCGAGCGGTTCGCGATGCACCGCCCCGACCTCTCCGCCAAGCCGGGTCTGGACCGGTGGCAACTCGGCGTGCCGATCGCTTTCGCGGTGCTGAGCATTCTCGGGCTCCTGCTCGACTGGAGGCTGACGCTGATCGTGCTCATGGTGATCGCCAACGTCGCCTTCGCGGCGAACGCGTCGTTCAAGGTCGTCTCGACGGTCTTCCGTCCCCTCACCTCCCGGCGTTCGAAGCGGATCGCCCAGGCCGAGCGCCGGGCCCTGGAACACGAGGGCCTCGACGCCGACAACATGCTGGCCCGCGGGATCACGCTGCCGATCTACACGATCCTCGTGCCCGTCTACCACGAGGCCAACGTGATCGGGAAGATCATCGAGAACCTCGAACTGCTGCGCTATCCGCGCTGGAAGCTCGACGTGCTCGTCCTCCTGGAGGAGTCCGACACCGAAACCATCGAGGCGGCCAGGGCGGCCGATCCACCGCCCTACGTGCGGCTGCTGATCGTGCCGGACGGGGAGCCGCGCACGAAGCCGCGCGCCTGCAACTACGGCCTGCTGTTCGCGAAGGGCGAGTACGTCGTGATCTTCGACGCCGAGGACCGCCCCGACCCCGACCAGCTGCTGACCGTCCTCGCCTCGTTCCGGCACGACGCGCAGTTCCGCTCACGCAACGCGCGGCCCCTGGCGTGCGTGCAGGCGGCGCTCAACTACTACAACGCCGACTACAACGTGCTCACCCGCATGTTCGCCATCGAGTACGCCCACTGGTTCGACTCGATGCTGCCGGGCATGGATTCCACCGACATCCCCATCCCGCTCGGTGGCACGTCCAACCACTTCCTGCTCAAGGCCCTGGTGGAGGTCGGTGGCTGGGACCCGTACAACGTCACCGAGGACGCGGACCTCGGCCTGCGGCTGGCCACGTCCGGCTACCGGGTGGACGTGGTGAAGTCGACGACGTGGGAGGAGGCCACGGCCAAGGTCGGGCCGTGGATCCGGCAGCGGACCCGCTGGATCAAGGGCTACATCATGACCGCGGCGGTAAACCTGCGGCACCCGGTGCAGTGGGTCTCGATCAACGGCTGGCGGGGGCTGCTGACGATGTTCGGCCTCATCCTCGGGACGCCGCTGTCCTTCCTCTTCTATCCGCTGATGCTGGGCTTCACCCTCTTCGCCTGGCTGATCGGGCCCGTGCTCCCCATCCACCTTCCCGGCTGGCTCCTGGTCTTCGGATCCATCAACATGGTGGCGCTGAACCTGCTGATGATCGGAGTGTCGGCCGCGGCGGCGCAGCGGCGCTACAACTGGCGGATCGCGGTGTTCGCGGTGTTCATCCCGATCTACTGGCTGCTGCATTCCTGCGCGGCCTGGCGGGCCGCGTTCCAGGTGGCCTGGGCGCCCCACGTGTGGGAGAAGACCCCCCACGGCCTGACCGAGGAGTACGACGACGGGATCGTCGACACCGGCGGTCTTCCCCACTCCGCGTCGAGCTGACACCCGAGGACTGGGCAGAAACACGCATGTCACCGGTCGGCACGCCCGGGCTAACCTACAACCAAATGGTTGTAGATGATCTCACCGAAGAACAGGTCGACCTGATCTTCCACGCCCTCGCCGACGGCACGCGCCGCGACATCGTCACCCGCGTCCTGCAGGGAGAGGACTCGGTCACGGCGCTGGCTGCGCGGTACCCGATGAGCTTCGCCGCGGTCCAGAAGCACGTGGCGGTGCTCGAACGCGCCGGCCTGGTCGGCAAGCGTCGCGCGGGACGCCGGCAACTGGTGCACGGCGATCCCGACACGCTGCGCCGTGCACGGACCCTCCTCGAGCAGTACGAGCGGTTGTGGCGGGGACGGGCCGAGCGGATGGCGGAGATCCTCGACAGCCGGCTCCCTCACGGAAAGGTGTGAACCAATGCCCGTCGTCTCCTCGTCCAGGGACCTCCAGGCCCTGACCATGACGTTCGTCGCCGAGTTCGAGGCCGAGCTCGAGCAGGTGTGGCAGCTGTGGGCCGACCCGCGCCAGCTCGAGCGCTGGTGGGGTCCGCCCGGCTACCCCGCGACGTTCACCCGCTACGAGTTCATGCCGGGCGGCGAGTGCCGCTACCACATGACCAGCCCCGAGGGGGAGCGGTTCCCCGCGTACTGGCGGATCACCTCGGTCGATGCGCCCACCGGCCTTGAGCTCGAGGACGGCTTCGCCGACGACTCGGGCGAGCCCCGGCCGGAGCCCGCGACGAGGATGCGGATGACCCTGGAACCGTCGGGTTCCCGAACCCGCATGACCCTGGCGTCGCAGTTCGCCAGCACCGGGCAGCTCGAGGAGATGCTGAAGATGGGGATGGAGGAGGGCATGCGCCTCGCCCTGGGACAGATCGACGACATCCTCGCCGAGGTCGCCTGACGCCTGAGCCCGGGATTTCGCGCCTCCGCGGCGCAAAATCCCCTACGACTCTCCGGGAATGTGTCCGACGTCACTCGTCGTGGGGACTACACTTCCTCGCGGGTGTTCTACTCATGGCAGTCCTTTAGGGATAGGGGACAGCAGCCCCGCCTCCATCCAAGGCGGGGCTAAGCCAATTCTTGGCCCGCGTCCGTCCCCCGCGTCACGTTCCTCACAAGGCCTCCACGAGGTACAGCACGGCCTGGTCCGGGTTGACGGGCGCCTCCACAAGACCGACCGACGCCAGGACCGACCCGGGCAGCACCACTCCGGCCACGACGTCCACCGGGCGCAGGGGCCGCGCCCCGTGCTCCCCGGGACCAACCGGCTCGCCCGACGGGTCGACCTCGACACCCCACCACCGGGGCGGGTGGAGGCCGAACGGTGGCCGTCCGACCAGCACCGGGCTCACCCGGTAGCGCCGGGACGGATCCAGTCCGGGCAGGCGCAGCCGCCCCAGCGTGCCGGACGGGTGGGTGTCCACGAGGGCGAAGGAGAAGATCGCCCGGGACTTGTCGGGAGCCACGACGCCCCCGGCCACGAGCGCGTCGTCGGGGAAGTCGAGCCTGACGAGGTCGCCACCGAGCAGGAGGTCGCGGTGCTGCTTGTAGAAGGAGATCCAGTCGGCCAGCTCTGCCAGATCGGCCGCACTCGCACGGCGCAGGTCCCATTCGATGCCGAGGTGGCCGAAGACCGCCGTGGCCGCCCGGAAGTTCAGCTCGTGCGTCCGTCCGGTCGTGTGGGAGGTCGCCGACGCGATGTGGGAGCCCATCAGTTCCGGCGGGATCAGCTGGGCGGTCCAGCGGAGCATCTGCTGGCGCTCGTGGGGATCGATGCAGTCCGACACCCACACCCGATCGGTGCGCTCGAGGATGCCGAGGTCGACGCGGGCGCCACCGGAGGAACACGACTCGATCTCGAGGCCGGGATGCGCCGCCTTGATCTCGTCGATCAGCCGGTACACCGCCTCGGTCTGCGCGTGCACGCCGGGGCGGCCGAGCGGCGCCGTGCCTGCGTCGACCAGGTCGCGGTTGTGGTCCCACTTGATGTAGCCGACGTCGTACTCGGCGAGGATGGCGAGGATGGCGTCCCGGATGTAGGCGTAGCACGCAGGAATCCCCAGGTTGAGCACCTGCTGGTTGCGCGATGGCACGGGGGTGCGGGCGCCGGTCGACATCACCCACTCCGGGTGCGCCCTGGCGACGTCGGAGTCGAGGTTGACCATCTCGGGCTCGAACCACAGCCCGAACTCCATGCCGAGGGCCCGCACGCGATCCACCAGCGGGTGCAGCCCGTGCGGCCAGACGTCCTTCGACACGGTCCAGTCACCCAGTCCGGCGCGGTCGTTGCGCCGCGCACCGAACCAGCCGTCGTCGAGCACGTACCGCTCGACCCCGAGGGAGGCGGCCTTCTCGGCCAGCTCCAGCAGGGGCTCCAGCGAATGGTCGAAGTACACGGCCTCCCACACGTTGATGGTCACCGGTCGCCGGCTGGACGGGTGGTGGGGACGCGCGCGAAGGAATCGGTGGAACCGACGCGCGACCTCGTCGAGCCCGACGCCGTAGGAGCCGTACAGCCACGGGCTCCGGTACGCCTGGCCCGGATCGAGCACCACCTCCCCGGGCAGGAGGAGCTCACCGCCCCCGACGACCTGTTCTCCGGTGAACACCCTCTCGGCGTAGTGCACGTGGTTGCCGCTCCACCCGGCGTGCACCCCCCAGACCTCGCCGGCGCCGAAGGTGAAGCCCGCGCTGCCGGCATGGAGCACGGTGGCGGCGTCGGCCCCCGTGCGTCCCTTCCGGCCCTCGCGCAGATGGGTGCCGAGGGTGAAGGGCGCCCGTTGCGGCACCCGCTCACGCCCCCACCGCCCGCCGAAATCGAGCAGTTCGGTGGCCACCGTCGGCACCGGATATGCCATCACGAGGTCGTCGAGCTGGTACGGGGACCGCGAGGTGTTCACCAACTCGACGCGGCTGCGGAGGAGTCCCGCCGGGGCCAGCTCGATCCACACGACGAGGTCCAGCCCGGCCTCCGGGTCGCTCGCGCGCACCTCGACCGTCCCGCTCCCGAGCGTCACCAGGAGGGGCGCCGTCTCGGACGCGGGCACGGCGGTCCCGTCCACCAGAAGGGCGACCGTGCCGAACTTCGGCGACCAGTGCTCGCCCCCGCGCGAGCCACTCAACCCCGGGCGCCCGGTCCACCCCGTGTGGTGTTCGGGCAGCAGCGCCACCCGCCCGGGCCCGTCGACCATGTTCGGGCCGATCGGGTGGATGCCGGACCGTACCAGCGCTGCCACGTCGGCGACCGACAGCTCCCCCAGATCCGCACCCCAGTGGGCGATCGCCGGGAGGCATCCGTCCACCAGGTCGAGCACCACGGCCACGCCGCCTGCGCGCATCACGACGTGTGCATTCACGGTCCTGGGCACGGGGTCCTCCGATCGAGCCGGCTTCCGCCGATGCTAGACCGGTCGTCCGCCCGGCGGAGGAGATGCACCGGCCGTGCCCAGCTGCCGGGCGGCCTAGATGCGCACCACGATCTTGCCGCGGGTGTGACCGGCCTCCAGCGAACGGAAGGCGTCCGCCGCGTGGTCCAGGTCAAAGACCTCAGACACGTGGACGACCAGCTTCCCGTCCGCGACGAGCCCGGCCAGTTCGGCGAGGTCGTCGCTGTCGGGGCGGACCCAGATCGACTGCCCGCCGAACTCCGACGCCGCGCGCCCGTCGGTGATCGAGACCACGGAGCCGCCGGGCTTGAGGAGCTCTCGCGTCGCGTCCATCGCTTCGCCACCCACGTAGTCGAGCACGACGTCGAACCCGTCCGGCTCAAGTTCGCTGGCCAGCGTCACCAGGCCCTCGCCGTACGTCACGGGCGAGGCACCGAGCGTCCGGAGGAAGTCGTGGTTGGCCTCGCTCGCCGTCCCCACCACGCGGGCCCCGGCGAGCAGGGCGAGCTGGGTGGCGAAGGCGCCGACACCGCCCGCTGCCGCGTGCACCAGCACCGCGTCCCCTGCCTTCAGGCCGGAACGCCGCACGCTCTGGAGGGCGGTCAGCCCGGTCAGCGGGAGGGCGGCCGCCTCCTCGAAGCTCACCGCGGCCGGCTTGTGCGCAGCCGTCCGCACGGGCACCGAGACGAGTTCGGCCAGGGTGCCGCCGTGCACGACGTCCTTACGCGCGTAGGCCAGCACCTCGTCGCCCGCGGCGAACTCGGGGGTGTCGAGGCCAGGCTTCACGACCACGCCGGCGACGTCCCAGCCGGGGACCACCGGGAAGTCGGTGTCGATCAGGCTCTTCAGGTAGCCCTCACGCACCTTGTAGTCCACCGGGTTGATGCCCGCCGCCACGACCTTCACCAGCATCGTGTCCGGCCCGATGTGCGGGTCGGGCAGTTCGCCCACCCGGAACTCGTCGATGCCGCCGAACCGGTCATAGTGCAATGCCTTCATACCGGGGCAACCGCGCGTGCCCGGGACCCATTCCCGTCGGCCGTCCCGACCGGGCGGAGGTTATGGTGCTGGCATGGCGAAGCGCGAGGAGGCGGACGGCCCGGCGGCCCCGCGTCTCACCCCGTCCGCACCGGCGAGCTCGCCCCGCTCGACCACGCCGAAGCGGTGGACGGCGACCTCGACCTCGAAGCGGTCGAGCTGACCGGGCTGCAGGCCGACGTGCTCACCTGGACGGGGCGCCGCCGGCTGCGCTCCTCCCGGGTCGCAGGCCTGGTCGCGCAGCGATGGTCGGCCGTGGGCGGTTCGGTCGTGGGGTCGGTGCTGGACGGGATCGAAGTGGTCGGCCTGGACGCGTCCGGGTCGAGCTGGTGGAACGTCGAGATCAGCGGAAGCCGGATCGGGTCCGGCGAGCTCTACGACAGCATGTGGCGCGGCGTCACGTTCACCCGGTGCAAACTCGGCTTCCTCAACCTGCGCAACGCCCAGCTGAGCGACGTCGCGTTCGTCGACTGCGTGATGACCGATATCGACCTCAGCCGCGCCACGGCCACCCGGGTCGCCTTCCCCGGCAGCCGGATCGGAAGGATCGAACTCGCCGGCTCGAAGCTCTCCGACGTCGACCTCCGCGCCGCCGAGCTCGGCGAGGTGGCCGATCTCGAAGGGCTGCGCGGCGCCAGCATCACCTTCGACCAGCTGCTCGACCTCGCCCCACGACTCGCCGTGCGGCTGGGCATCCGGGTGGAGTGAGCCTCACTCCGTCCAGCCGAGAGCGGCCCACGCGCTCGCCGGCGCCAGCTGGTCCACCCGCTCCAGCACCCAGGTCGGCTGCTCGGCGACGCCCGCGCCGTCAGCGACATCCTCGGCCGTGGTCTCTCCGGTGAGGACGACCGCGCTGGCCACGCCGGCGCGTGCGGCCATCGTGATGTCGGTCCGAAGGCGGTCCCCGATCACGAGCACGTCGGCGCGCGGCACGTCCAGTCCCGCCAGAACCGTGTCGAGCATCAGCGGGTCGGGCTTGCCCAGGCTGACCCGGCAGGTCGTGCCCGTACACGCCTCGATGGCCGCGGTGATCGCCGCGCAGTCCGGCTCTCCCCTGCCTCCGGGGAAGGGGCAGAACCGGTCGGGATTGGTCTGGATCAGGAAGGCCCGCTGGTGGTACCAGATCGCGTCGAAGGCGATCTGGAGCTTGCCGTAGTCGAAGGTCCTGTCGTAGGACGCGATCACGATGTCGATCTCGGCCGGGTCCTCGCTCTGTCGGATCCCCGCCGCGGCCAGCGCACGCTTCAACGGCTCCTCGGCGATCGCAAACACCACGGCACCGGGATGGTTCGCTTTCAGCCAGCTCGTCGTGGTCACCACCGTGTTGACGATCTCGTCCACCGACGTCGGCATCCCCAGCCGCGTCAGTTTCGCCGCGTGCTCCCGCGCGTCGTGCGTCGGGTTGTTGGAGAGGAACCGGACGGGGATGCCACGGGCCCTCAGCTCGGCCACCATGCGCCGCGCGCCGGGCAGCAACTCGTCGCCGAGGTAGACCGTGCCGTCCAGGTCGAACACGTAGGCGCCGTACCACCGGTGGGGACGACTCAGCGGCGAGGCCATGGGTCATTGTTGCGCGGACGGTGCAGCGCCGGTACCGCGAACGGCGTGCGATTCGCGGGGCGCGCCGCGCACGAACGTCCACGTCGCTAGGCTCGGCGGCGTCCAGAACGACGGGAGCGACATGTCCGAGATCAACCTGATCGCCACCATCCCGGTGCCGGCCGAGGCGCTCGCCACTGCGTCCGCGCTGCTCCGCGCCTACGGCGAGGTCGTGCGTGCCGAGCCGGGCAACCTGCGGTTCGAGGCGTACGTCGAACCGGACACGGGCGCCCTGGTCGTCGTGGAGCGGTACGCGGACGCTGATGCGTTCCAGGCGCACCTGAGCGATCCGGCCAACGCCGAGTTCAACGGCAGGCTCGCCGATGTGCTCGGTGGCGGCGGTTCCAGCCTGCAGATGCTGGAGCCCCTCGCCTGACCGGGGGCGTCGGCTCAGGAGGTGTAGGCGCCGGCCGCGAGATCCTCGGCGAGGCTCGGATGGGTGGGAGCCCAACCCAGTCGCTGCCTGGTGAGGTCGGCGGAGGCGGGCAGGTCCATCGCGAAGATCCTGCCCAGCCAGCCGAAGTGCTCCTCGACCTCCTCGACGGGGACCGATGCCAGGGGGACGCCCAGCGCTGCGGCGATCGCCTCCGCGATGTCTCGGGAGGTGACGACCTCGGCAACGGCGTGCACTGCCGAACCACCCGGGGCCCTGTCGACGGCGAGCGCGACGAGCCGGCCCGCATCGAGCCGGTTCACCGCCGTCCATCGGTTCGTGCCGTCGCCGACGTATCCGGCCACGCGTCGTTCGCGCGCGGTCCGGGTCAGCAGGGCCAGGAAGCCGTGGTCGCCGCCGGCGCCGTGGACCGTCGGCGCGAAGCGCAGGGCGACGCTGCGCACCCCTCGCTCGGCGTAGTCCATCGCGAGCGCCTCCGCGCCGCCGCGGGGAGCGTCGGGCCCGGAGGTGGGGTTGCGGTCGTCCTCGGTCAGGACGCGGCCGACCGGAATCGCGGTGCCCGAGGCGAACAGGAACGGCCGGTCCGAGCCTTCGAGCGTGGTGACGAAGGTCTCCACCGCGGCCCGTTCGGCGCGGTTCGACTCCGCCGGGTCGGACCAGTCGTGCTTGTTGGCCAGGTGGATGACCGCGTCGGCGCGCTCGGCCTCGCCGGCCAGCACGTCGCGTTGGTCGAGGTCGCCGTCGACGGGTTCGACGCCCGCGGCGCGAAGTGCGTCCGCCGACCGTCCCGAGCGCGCCAGGCCACGGATGGTGTGCCCGCCCGCCAGGAGTTCCGGAACGGCGGCCGACCCGATCCAGCCCGATGCTCCCGTCATGAAGATCTTCACGTCGACTCCCTTTGCCTATAGATGACAGGTTCTGACATGACAGCTTAGGGCGTAATGGCAGAGTCTGTCATCAGCTACAGTACGCACCATGGGACGGTGGCCGACCGGCGCGAGGGAGCGACTGCGCACCGCTGCGCTCGACCTGTTCGAGCAGGCGGGTTATGAGCAGGTCACCGTAGCGGAGATCGCCGCTCGTGCCGGCGTCACGGAGCGCACCTTCTACCGCTATTTCGCCGACAAGCGCGAGGTGCTCTTCGCCGGCGGCGACGACCTGCGCCGGCGGATGACGGACGCGGTCGCGGCCGCGGCACCGACCGCCGACGCGGCGACGTTGGTCTCCGTGGCCCTGGACGCGCTGGCGGCAGCGTTCCCCGATGACTTCCGGCCGCACGCGCGTCGCAGGGGCGCGCTGGTCAACAGCCAGGCCGCCCTGCGCGAGCGCGAGATGCTCAAGCTGGCGAGCCTGAAGGAGGAACTGGCGTCAGCCCTGGAGGCGCACGGCGTCGCGTCGGTCCGTGCCGCGGTGGCGGCCGAGTCCGCGATCGGGGTGTTCCACGTCGCCTTCGCCCGCTGGGTCGGCGAGGACGAACGGCGCGACCTGGCCCAGCTCCAGCGCGAGGCGCTCGCCGAGCTGCGCGCCGTCGTCATGTGGGTCTGAACGGAGGCGGCACCCCGCTCACGCCGATGGGCGGACGCTCTCGACCCCGCGATTCGCCAGCGCATCGGCCCGCTCGTTGCCGGGGTCGCCGGAGTGGCCCTTGACCCAGACCCACGAGATGACGTGGCGCGCGACTTCGGCGTCCAGCTCCTGCCACAGTTCGACGTTCTTGACCGGCTTCTTGTCCGCCGTTCGCCATCCGTTGCGCTTCCAGCCGGCGATCCAGCGTTGCACGCCGTTCATCACGTACGCCGAGTCCACGTGCAGGGTGACCCGGCAGGGCCGGGTAAGTGCCCGGAGCCCCTGGATGACCGCGGTGAGCTCCATCCGGTTGTTGGTGGTGAGCACCTCGCCCCCGAACAGCTCCAGCTCGTGCCCGCCGGACCTCATCCAGGCCCCCCAGCCGCCCAGCCCGGGATTGCCCTTGCACGCTCCGTCGGTCCACATCTCGACGGCGGTGAGCTCTTCAGGCACACCCCGAACCCTAGCGGGCCGCCCTCTGCCCGCGCCTGCCGTGCACCGGCGCCACCGGACAGACGCCCCCGATCCTCACAGCCGCCCCCGAAATTCCGGGGGCGGCTGTGAGGATCGGGGGCGTCTGTCGGGAAATGGAGCGGATGACAGTGCGCGCTCACAGCTGGCGGCCGGGGTGTGTGGAGTGGGCTGTCCTGGTCGATTCGGCGAACTCGCGGACGGCGGTGGCGAACTCGGACGGCCTGGTCGCGTAGGTGGCGTGCCCGGCGCCGGCACGTTCGATCAGACGGCAATCGGGTATCGCGCCGGCGACGATCCTGGCGATGTCCTGGAACCAGGGCAGGCTCGCTGATCCGTAGAGAACCAGGCAGGGGCGCTCGATCCTGGCGAGGTCGGCGGTGGTGAGTTGGTAGGTGGGCATCTGCAGGTCGGCCATCATGGCACGCAGGTTCGCCCGATAGGCCTGCTTTCGCTCGTCGGGAGCGCCGGCCCAGAAGGCCGGATCGATGATGGTGAAGAAGGCGTCGACCGCTGCGGTCGGATCACCGCTGTCGAGGGCCTTGCCGACAGCCGGCTTCACCCTTGCCATGAACTCCTCGGCGATCGCAGGTGCCAGCGCGAAGACCGGCGGCTCGGACAGCACCGCGCCTTCGACAAGCTGGGGGTAGCGGCGCAGCACGTCGATGCAGATGCGCGCGCCGCCGCTGGAGCCGACCAGGATCACCGGAGCGAGTCGAGTGCCTGGATCACTGCGGCCGCGTCATCGGCGTGGACTTCGACCGACTCCTCGGCGACGTCGCCCCGGGGGCTGCGGCTGTGGCCGCGGCGATCGTAGGCGACCGTGCGGAACCTGTCGGCCAACCTGCCCATCTGATCCGACCACACCCCGCAGAATCCCGCCATCCCGTGGACGAACAGCAAGGCGGGACCGCTGCCGGCCTCCTCGTAGTACAGCCGTACGCCGTTGACATCGACCGTGCCCATCGGTCGCTCCCATCCGACACGTAGCAGACAGTCCGCTGATCCCCATTCTCCGCCGGCCTGCAACCGGGACCGGTGACCCGACCCACCAGCACCGGCGGGGTCCCACGGTCGGCGTCGGCTTGACCTTTTGTCGGCCTCGGGGCCAACCCCGGTCGGGTCTGCCGATGCGGGAGCCGCTCGACAGCAGCGAACCTGTGAACCCGACTTCTGGTGGTTCTCGCCCCTGGGTCGGCCACCAGGTCCACGGCGGGCAGTGGATGCGGAAGGCGATGTCACCAGCGCCACCGGACAGACGCCCCCGATCCTCACATCCGCCCCCGAAATTCCGGGGGCGGATGTGAGGATCGGGGGCGTCTGTCGGGAAATGGAGCGGATGACGGGAATCGAACCCGCACTGTCAGCTTGGGAAGCTGATGTTCTGCCATTGAACTACATCCGCGTGTCGCCCGGGCGGACCTCCCAGGACGCGCGTGCAGCAGTCTAGCCAAAGGCCCAGTCGGCCTGCGAACTCTGCAGCCGAGTTCGCCTCTCGCGCCGCCACTCCGTCGAAACCGTGCGGGTCTTGGCATGATGTCTGCCAGACTGCTCCTGAACGTGGGCGGCAGAGCGCGGGCAGGCGAGGGCGCATTTCCTGGGAGCGAGGCGGGTGACAAGACAAGACCGGGCCATCACGATCGTCGAGTTGATCACTCACGCCATGGCGGCGATCGACGGTGGTGAGCAGGCCGAGCAGTTGGTGTGCAGCACGCTGGCCAAGGCCGCAGGAGCCGAGAGCGGCGTCCTGATCGGCCTCGATGTCGGCCGCCGCCTCCACCTGCACGCGTCCTGGCCCGACCAGCGCCGCGCCGCAGTCCTCGCCGAGGTGGCCATGCACGGCGGACGCCACCCCGACGGCCACCTCCACCTGGCCCAGCATCCCGTCCTCGGCGAGATCGTCACCATCGGGCCCGACCTGGAGCAGCAGAACTCCGAGCAGGCGCGCGTCCTCGCCCTCGCGCGGCGTGGCGGCTTCAGCCCGGACGCCCACGCGCTGTTCGGCGAGGCGGCCGCTCCCGTGCTGCTGCTGCTGCCGCACGTCGCCGAAGCCTGCCGGCGCGAGCAGCGCACGCGAACCGCGGCCGACGCCGCGGCGGCACTCAACCTGACCGCCCGCGAGGTGGAGGTGCTCCAGCTGCTCTCCGAGGGCCTGCTCGCCCGCACGATCGCGGCCCGCCTGGGACTCTCGCCGCGTACGGTGCACAAGCACCTGAGCAACGTCTACAGCAAGCTGGGGGTCCACGACCGGCTGGTCGCGGTCAGCATCGCGCGCGCCCAGGGGCTGATCGCCGCCTGACGGGATCGGGGACTCCCCCCAAACCACCCTCATCCACCCCTCTCCTCCTACCCGCGAGCGCGTGGAGGGGCTTAGGTTCGAGCCATGTCCAATCCTCTCGAGCCGACCGATGTCGGTCCCGCCGTCGGCGGCGACCTGTCGGCCACCAACGCCGACCGTGATCATGTGATCACCCTGCTCAACACCGCCCAGGCCGAAGGCCGCCTGACTCCGGCCGAACGCGACGACCGGATCGCCGCCGCCCGGCGCGCCGAGACGTTCGACGACCTCGTACCGCTCACCCGCGACCTGGTCAGCCCGACCGGGCCCGCGGCCCGTCCCGTCGTCAACTACGACGAGGACAACGCCAGCCAGGCCGCCGACCAGATCGTCGCCATCTTCGCCGGCACCACCCGCAAGCACACCTGGCGGGTGCGGCGGAACACCTCCATCCTCGCCATGTTCGGCGGCGTGGACCTGGACCTCACCCAGGCCACGTTCGAGTCCCACGAGCTCACCTTCAACGTGTTCTGCCTGTTCGGCGGCGTCGACGTGGTCGTCCCGCCCGGCACGGACGTGGACAGCCAGGTGATCGCCGTGTTCGGCGGCTCCGACGTCGGCAAGCTGGTTCCCCCCGATCCGTCGGCGCCCCGGCTCGTGGTCAAGGGCTTCTGCGGCTTCGGCGGCGTGAACGTCCGCAATCCGAAGGATCGCAGCAAGCGCCACTAGATTCGACGTATGAGCGAGCTGTTCACACCGGACGCCGACTGGAAGCGGCTGCCGTCGCGCTACGTCGCTGCCCGGCGGCTGGGCTCGCTCGTCACCAACATGGTGGCGTCTGCCGTCGCCGTCCTCGCGACCGGCTTCCTCATCGACTGGTCGTGGGCACCATGGGTGGCCGCGGGTGCGGCGGCGTGGACGATCTGGCGCGTGGTCCGTGCGGGACGCTGGGTGCGCACCTTCGGGTACGCCGAGCGGGCGGAGGACCTGCTGATCACGTCCGGGCTGTGGAACAAGCGGCTCACCGCCATCCCGTACGGCCGGATGCTGTCGGTGAACGTGGAGTCGGGGCCCATCGATCGGGCGTGGGGCCTGGCCCGGGTGCAGCTGGTCACGGCCAGCGTCCAGTCGGCCGGGCACATTCCCGGGCTCCCCCAGGCCGAGGCGGCCCGGCTCCGTGATCGTTTGATCGCCGCCGGGGAGGCCCAGGCGCTGCCGCTATGACGGACGGCCCCGCGCTCCCCCCGCCCGCCGCGGACGCCGGGACGGTGGAGAAGCGGACCGAGCGCCCGCATCCGCTGACCCCCTTCATCCGGGGATGGGTGGTGCTCCTGGCCGCGGTCATCGCGTTCGGCCGTGACTTCGTCTCGTTCGGCCCGGATCGCCGCCCCCTGCCCCCGCTGGGGTTCCTCCTCGGCGGCATCGCCGTGGTCGCCGTCGTCGCAGCCGCCGCCGGGTTCGTGTCCTGGCGCTTCACACGGTTCGTCATCGACCACGAGGAACTGCGCATCGAATCCGGGGCGATCTTCCGCCGCTCCACCCGGATCGCGTTCGACAAGGTTCAATCGATCGACGTCGTCCAGCCCCTCGCCGCGCGGCTGTTCGGCCTCGCCGAGCTGCAGGTCGACGTCGGCTCCCACGAGCGGTTCAAGGTGCGCTACCTGCAGCTGACCAGGGCCTACGCGCTGCGCGACTACCTGCTGGCGCGCGCCCGTGGCTACCAGGCCGAGGCTGCAGAGCATGCCGCCCCCACCACTGTCCTGGCCGACCTCAACGAGGCCGACGAGGTGCTGGTGCAGGTGCCGCCCCAGACGCTGCTGCTCGCGGCCGTGACGTCACACGAGTTCTGGGGAATCGTCCTGAGCGGCGTGGTGCTCGCGGTCGGCGGGGTCGTGAGTGGCCAGTGGTGGCTCGTGCTGGCCGCGGCCATTCCCACCCTCAGCGGCGTCTTCGGGTTCGTCGCCCGTCGCGTCACCGGGCAGTTCAACTACACGCTCTCGCGACGGGCGCACGGCCTGCGGATCTCGCGAGGGCTGACCAGCCTCACCAGCCAGTCGCTCCCGCCTCGCCGCGTCCAGGCGGCGCAGGTCAGCCAGTCGCCGGTGTGGCGGGTGCTCGGCCTGTACCGCGTCGACATCGAAGTGATCGGCTGGGGGCACGTCACCGAGGACGAGGACAAGACCGGGGTGTCCTCGATCCTGCTGCCCGCCGGCAGCATGGAGCAGGTTCGGGTGGCGCTGGCCGCAATCTGGCCGCGGGCCGACTTCACGACCGTGCCCCTGCAGGGGGCTCCTGCCCGCGCGCGGTGGCTGCACCCCCTCTCGCAGCCGTTCCTGCGCTGGGGGCACGACGACCAGCTGGTCGTGTCGCAGCACGGCTGGCTGGTGCGCCGCTGGCAACTCGTGCCGCACGTCCGTGCCCAGTCGGTGCGCATCGTGCAGGGACCGGTCTCCCGCCTGCTCGGCATCGCCGATCTCGAGTTCGACACCGCGGGCGAGCACATCGCGGCGCACGCCTGCGGCCTGGAGGCCTCCACCCTGCGCGAACGCCAGGCCGAGTTGCTGCGACTCGTCCACCACCGTCCCGAATTCGACCTGTCCGAACCCTTCCTTCCCGACGCCGCCGCGGCCGCGGCCGCCGAGCCCGTGGCAGATGCGGAGTCGGCTCAGACGGACGGCCCGGAGGCCCTGCGCGCCGACCAGGCGGAGGACACCATCTCGTCCACCGAGTAGCGCATCGCCCAGTCGAGGTCGGCGGCGGCAGCCGCGCCGTCGGCGACGATGCGGGCGGGATCTCCGGGACGCCGCTCCGCGATCTGGGGGGTGAAGTGGACGCCGGTGACCCGTGCCATCGCGTCCATGATCTGGCGGACGCTGAGCCCCTCGCCGCTGCCCAGGTTGTAGGCCTTGCGCAGGGGGCGACCCGCGACCAGCGCCTGTGCCGCGGCGACGTGCGAAACGGCCAGGTCGCCGACGTGCACGTAGTCGCGGACGCAGGTGCCGTCCGGGGTGTCGTAGTCGTCGCCGTTGATCCTCGGCGTGCGCCCTTCGAGGAGCGCCTCGATGACCAGCGGAAAGAGGTTGTGCGGGCTGGCGTCGTAGACCTCGTCCGTGGCGGAGCCGACCACGTTGAAATAGCGGAGGCTGACGCCGGCGAAGCCGTCGGTGGCTCGTGAGACGTCGTTGATCAG
The DNA here is from genome assembly GCA_023392635.1 of Actinomycetes bacterium. Lineage (GTDB taxonomy): Bacteria > Actinomycetota > Actinomycetes > Propionibacteriales > Propionibacteriaceae > Propionicimonas. The sequence goes on from JAEVYS010000056.1 coordinate 37,435, forward strand.
CCACTCGCCGATCAGCTTCGACTCCCCGTAGGGCGACTCGGGGGCGTTCGGCGAGTCCTCGGTCACCAGTTCGGTGGCCGGCGTCCCGTACACGGCGGCCGAGGACGAGAAGACGATGTTCTTCACGCCGGCCTCCGCCATCGCGGCGAGCACGCTGGCCGTGCCGGTCACGTTCTGCGCGTAGGTGTGCAACGGGCGCTGCACCGACACCCCGGCGTACTTGAAGCCCGCGACGTGGATGACTCCTGCGCAGGAGTGCCGCCGCAGCAGGCTGCTCACCCCTTCGGTGTCGAGGATGTCACCCTGGACGAACGGGACGCCCGCCGGCACGAAGGCCGCGATGCCGGAGGACAGGTCGTCGAGGACCACCGGCGCCAGCCCTTTCGCCTGCAGGGCGCGCACCACGTGCGCCCCGATGTAGCCTGCCCCGCCGGTCACCAGCCATGTCGTCGTCACGCTCGGAAGTCTAGAGGTGGGCGCCCCTCGCGCAGCCGGCGGACGGCATGTCCGTCGGGTGCCCCACGACGTGCGACCTTGGCCGCTCGCGCTTCCTGCGCGCGGACGCGCGCGTGGCGCTTGGCGTCTAGGGTGTCCCCATGCAGACTCAACCCGTTTTGGGCATCGACATCGGTGGTTCGGGGATCAAGGGCGCCCTGGTCGACCTGGACGCCGGGGACTTCGCGACCGAGCGCGTGCGCATCCCGACGCCGGCCGAGTCCACTCCCGCCAATGTCGCCGCGGTGGTGGCCGAGATCGTCTCCGGCTTCTCCGGCCAGATGGGCGACGGCCCGATCGGTGTCACGATCCCCGCCGTCGTCACCCACGGCATCACCCGCTCGGCCGCCAACATCCACAAGTCGTGGATCGACGCGCCGGCCGAGCGGATCTTCGAGGAGCGCCTCGGCCGTGACGTCGTGCTGGTCAACGACGCGGACGCCGCCGGCGTGGCGGAGGTCATGTTCGGAGCGGCCAAGGGCAACGAGGGCCTGGTCCTGATGACGACGCTGGGCACCGGCATCGGCAGCGCACTCATCTATCGCGGCGTGCTCGTGCCGAACACCGAGCTGGGCCACCTCGAGATCGACGGCCATGACGCCGAGAGCCAGGCCGCCGCGTCCATCAAGACGGCGCTGGGGTTGTCCTACGAGGAGTACGTGCCGCGACTGCAGCGCTACTACGAGCGGGTCGAGGCACTGTTCTGGCCCGACCTGTTCGTGGTCGGCGGCGGGGTCTCCAAGGCGGCGGACAAGTTCATGCCGCAGCTCAGGCTGAAGACGCCGATCGTCCCCGCTCACCTGCGCAACCGCGCGGGCATCATCGGCGCCGCGTGGCTCGCTGTCGACAAGGTGGCGCACCCCGAGCGCCTCGCCTGAGCGGGCGGCCGCCGGAGGCTACATCCGGTCGGGCGCCTCGATGCCGAGCAGGGAGAGGCCGGTGGCCAGCACCTTGCGGGTGGCTGCGCACAACGCCAGGCGCGAGGTCTGCACCTCGCCCTCGCTCTTGAGCACCGGGCACTGCTCGTAGAAGGAGCTCAACGCGCCCGCCAGCTCGTAGAGGTAACCGCACAGGCGGTGCGGCTGCAGCGTCTCACCGACGGACGCGACGATCTCGCCGAACCTGGTGAGCAGCAGGGCCAGCGCCTGCTCGCTCGGCTCGTCCAGGACGGTCACTTCGCCGGACACGAAGCCCTCCGCCTCGGCCTTGCGCAGGATCTGGGTGACCCGGGCGTGCGCGTACTGCAGGTACGGCCCCGTGTCCCCGGTCGTCGCCACCATCCGCTCGGCGTCGAAGGTGTAGTCCTTCTGCAGGCCGTTCGACAGGTCGGCGTACTTGATCGCCGCCAGCGCGATCGAGGGAGCAGCCTCGCGCTCCGCGGCGTCCAGCAGCGAGTTCAGCGTCACCGCGGTGCCCTCGCGGGTGGAGAACTTCTTCCCGTCCGCTCCGAGCACCTGGCCGAAGCCGACGAACTCGGCACTCACGTCCGGCGGCAGGTAGCCGGCCTTGGCCGCCACCGCGAACACCTGCTCGAAGTGGTGGGCCTGCGGCGCCCCGACCACGTAGATGAGCCGATCGGCGTGCAGGTCGCCGACCCGGTGCCGGATCGCGGCCAGGTCGGTGCAGGTGTAGCCGAAGCCGCCCTGGGCATTGCGGATGATCGCCGGCGCGGCGAACCCGTCCACCCACACCACGAGGGCGCCGTCGTCGACCACGGCGATGCCGCGGTCCTCCAGGTCGGCTGCCACCACCGGCAGGTCGGCGTTGTACATCGACTCCCCGGCGAGGTCGGCGTCGGAGAGAAGGACGTTCATCCGCCGGTAGGTGGCGTTGAAGCCCGCCAGCGACACGTCGATCAGCTGCTGCCAGATGCGCCGGGTCTCGGCGTCGCCGGACTGCAGCAGTACCACGCGGTCACGCGCGCGGGCGGCGAACTCCTCGGACTCCTTGAGGCGGCTGTTCGCCCGCTGGTAGAGCGCCTCAGCTCCGGCGAGGTCGAGGGACGCGACGTCCAGGCCCTCCAGCAGGATCTCCTCGACGAGCATGCCGAACTGCCGCCCCCAGTCACCGATGTGGTTCTGCGGGATCACGGTGTGGCCCTGCGCGCGCAGGACGCGGGTGAAGCAGTCGCCGATGATCGTGGAGCGCAGGTGCCCCACGTGCATCTGCTTGGCGACGTTCGGCGAGGAGTAGTCGATCACGACGGTGCGCGGCTCGGCCGAAGGGCTGATCCCGGCGCCCGGTTCGGCCAGCACCTGGCTGGCGGCCCGGGCGAGCACGTCGGCGCGGATCCGCAGGTTGATGAACCCCGGCCCCGCGATCTCCAGCGGCTCGCACAGGTCGGAGAGGTCGATCTGCTCAACCAGCCGTGCCGCCACCTCGCGCGGCGGGCGACCCTCGGCGTTCGCCAGCCGCAGAGCAACGTTCGTCTGGAAGTGGCCGAACTGAGGGCGGGTCGCCGGGCGCAATTCCGGGTCCACTCCGGCGACGGACCGGACACGTTCACTCAGCAGGGACGGCAGGGACAGCATGGCCGCTATCCTCCCACGACCGGGATCCCCACCCACGATCACGTCCGGAGCACTCGCGATAGGGTCTGCGATGAAAGAGAGGTGCTTCATGCCGACCCCGCACGCCCGCCCGATCACCGAGCATCCCGTCTTCCTGGTCGTCGAGCAGGTCGGTACCGGGGGGATCACGCGGGCGGTGTTCAATCAGGCCGCGATCCTGACCGAACACGGGTTCGGCGACGTCACGGTGGCGACCGTGGACCCCGAGCGCTCCGATTTCCTCGACAAGGCGGAGCGCGGCGGCCTGTGGCCTGAAGGCGTCAAGGCGAGGAACCTGCCGGAGGAGTGGCCGCAGGAGTGGGCCGCGGCGCAGGGCGACGAGCGCCGGGTCACGGCACTGAAGCTGCGCTGGCTGGAACAGCTGGGCTCCGGCTCACCGGCGAAGCCCTACGTGATCGCCGAGCATCGGGAGACGATCAGCCTCGTGCAGCGGGTGAGCGGTCGACGCGCGATCAAGATCGCCCTGGTGCACGACAACCAGTTCGCCACCGGACGGAAGACCGCGATTCCGACGATCGCCGACACCAACCGGGAACAGATGCTCGGTGCCCTGTGGTCGCTGCACGCCCTGGTGGGCCTGACCGAGCACCAGACCGGCGACCTCCGCAAGCTCGCGGGACGATGGGGAGCGCGTGTCTTCTCCGCCCCGAACGAGGCCCACATGCCGGCCGTCGACTTCCCTGCGCCCGATCCCCACAAGATCACGATCGTTTCGCGACTGATCCCGCGGAAGCGGATCTCCGAGATCCTGCACGCGTTCGCGATCGTCGTCGCACAGCGTCCCGACGCCAAGCTCGACATCTACGGCGGCGGGGCTTCCAAGACCAGCCTGATGGAATTGTCGCGATCCCTCGGTCTCGACGACTCGGTGCAGTTCTTCGTCTCCACGCTGACTCCCCTCGATGCCATGGCCACGGGCCACTTCGGCATCCTCACGTCCACCTCCGAGGCCATGCCGCTCACGCTCCTGGAGTCGTACTCGGTGGCGCGCCCGGTCATCTCCTATCGCTTCCGTTACGGCCCCGAATCGATGATCCGGGACGGCGTGACCGGCTACCTGGTCGATGACAAGGACCGGGAAGGTCTCGCCGCCCGGATGATCGAGTTGCTGGACGACCCCGAGAAGGCACTGTCGATGGGGCGGGCGGGACGGGAGTTCGCCCGCGAGCAGTACTCCCGCGAGCAGGTCTGGCTGGCGTGGGAGAGGTTCCTGACGGCCGCGCGGGACAACCGGGCGTGGCGACTCCCGCCCTTCCTCTTCAGGCTTCGCGTTCCGCTCCGCGGCGAGCGGGTCCCCATCCTCGCCGCGGCCTACAGGTTCACCAGCCGCAGGGTCAGGAAGGCGATCGGATGGTGAGTCGCAGGCGGCTGGCGGAACTGGCCGCCCGACTGGGACGGACGCCCCTGGGCCGAACGGTGGTACGCCGGCTGCCGGCGCCGGTGCGCACGAAGCTGTGGAAGGGCGCCGGCGGAGAAGGTGAGATCGCACGCCGGTTCAGCAGGCCGGAGACGGCGGAATCTGCGGTCGAGGAAGCGCTCGCCCACGTCCGCCGGCTCCTCGGAGAGGGCCGCTCCGGTCAGGCCCGCACGTTCGCCGACCTCGTCCACGACCAGCCGGACGCCCGGCCCCTGGGCTGCCTCCTGCGGGGCGTGGTCGCCGCGCACGAGCGGCGTCACCGCCTCGCGGCCGCCGCCTTCGACGAGGCGCCCGACCTGGCCTTCCGCCACGCGGGCTCTGCGTACCTGGATGCCGTGTTCGCGTCCGACCCCGCCGTCGGCCTCCGGGTCGCAGAAGGGCTGCTCGACGGACCGTCCGACCGCCTCGGCGGCGAGGAGTGGTTCACGCTGGTCGGGCATCTCTACGGGCTCGCCGCACCGGAAGCCACGGCGAAGGCGTTCGCCCGGGCCGACGCGGACAGCACCGGTGACGGCCGGCTGCGGCGGAGACTGGACTGGACCCGACCCTGGATCGGCGCGGAGCCGAACAGGTCGTCGGCACCGGTTCCCGAAGGCCGGGTGAGCTTCGCGCTGATCGACTACCGTCAGCCGGGCCCCGACGGCGGCGCCTCCTCGCGCAACATCGGCGACTGGGCCCAAACCCTGGCCAGCCTCGGCCACCTCGTCCGCCATCGTGGAGCGCGGTTCCACGGCACTCCCGAACTCGCCGGCCTGCTGGAGCGGCTACAGGAGCGCGTTCGGCCCGAACTGGTCCTCGACGGACCTGTGGCCGATGTCGAGGTCTGCGTCCTTCAGCGCGACGCCTCCAGCTACCAGCAGTTCCCCCCGAACACCTGGGCACTCGTCTTCGGCTGGTTCATGCACCCGCTGTTCGACCTCGAGATCCACGACTTCCCCCTGCACCGCAACATCGAGCCGATCTTCGTGTCGTTCCACTGCGCGAAGAAGGCGATGCTCACCGACGAGGCGGTGGCGTACCTCAAGGCGAACTCACCGATCGGGTGCCGCGACTGGACGACCGTCGACATCCTGCTCTCCCTGGGGATCCCGGCCTTCTTCTCCGGTTGCATCACCACGACGGTCAACACCGTCTTCCCCGACCTCTCCGACCAGCCGGCCCCCCGCACCCTCTACGTCGACGCCACTCGCTCACCGGTGCCACCGGGCGTGGAGAACGTCCGCCAGTCCCTGCCGCAGGTGCTCACCAACACGTTCGAGCAGAACGTCGAGGCCGTCGTCGAACGCCTGGATCGGTGGCGCGCCGACTACACCGAGGTGGAGACCTCACGGCTGCACGTCTACCTGCCGTGCCGCTCGCTCGGCCTGCGTACCCGCTACGAACCGGACAGCTTCTCCGATCCCCGCGTCAACGGCCTGCTCCCCCTGTCCGACGAAGGCTTCGAAGCCATCAGGGTCGGCATGCGCGAGCGTCTGGCACCGGTCATGGCCGCGATTCTGGAAGGCCGGTCCGCCGACCAGGTGCGGGACCTGTGGCGGCAACTCACCGCGGAGGAGGTGGAGACGGCCAGGCGGCGGCACGAGAAGCGTCCGGTGTCGCGCGAGTCGCACCCCGACGCCGTGGCAGCGCGCCGGCTCCGTCCGGCCGGGCCCCCCGCGGCGCTCAATGTGGTCTACGTGCCGCGCTCCGGAGAAGCGAAGTTCCTGCCCGCCGCCCTGCGAGCGTCCTTGCGCCAGTTGCCGCGCGACGCAGCGGTGTGGGTGGTGGGGCCCGGTGCGCGACCCGTCGGCGTCCAGGACGACCGGCTGCGCTTCGTTGACACCAGCACCCTCTTCACCGGACCCGTCTCCGGAGAGCACCGCGACCGGGTGTTGTCGCTCCTGCCCGAGCTGCTCCCCGCAGACCGTGCCGTCGTGCTGCCGGTGGCCAGTGTCGTCGTCGCGGACCTGGCCGGCCTGGCGGAGGTCGATCTCGCGGGCTCGCACATCGCGGCCCGGCTCTCCAGCTCCGCCCTCACCAGCGGCAGCCAGTCGCTGTTCCGAGCCGCACGGGCGTTCGACCGGGAGGTGGAGCTCGCGAACGAGTTGTTGCGCGAGACCTTCCAGCGGCACACCTTCGATTTTCCCGCCCTGGATGTCGAGGTGCTCGTGCTCGACCTCGCCGGCATGCGGGAGGCCGGCACGACAAAGCGCCTGCTCGACGGCATTGACCGCTACCGCCTGTCGTGGGCGAACTCGCTCCTGTTCGAGTTTGGTTCCGACGTCCGCGCACTGGATCCCGCCTGGGCACGCGTCCCCACCCGGGACCCCGAAACCGACGCGCGCATCTGGGTCTGGCTCGACTCGCCGAAGCCCTGGAGCGGGGCCTATTCGTCGTCAGCGGCGCTGTGGGAGGACGCGACCGCAACCTGAACGTTTGGTAAGAAACTCGGGGCCCGGGTGCTAGAGTCTGGCCGTGCTGAGGACGCCACGATCCCGCTGGTCAGCGGGCGCGAGTTGCCTGGTGATCTCGGCTGCCATGCTCGCCGGGTCCATCGAGCCCGCCGTCGCCGAGCCGACCGCGACGGCCCCCTCCCTCTCCGACATCAGCGTCAGCGCCCGTGCCCAGGTGGCCGTGATCGCCTGGCAGGGACCCGCGGGCGACACCTACCGCGTGGACATCGACCAGGACGCGGACTTCAGCAGCCCGGAGCTGGAACGGGTCACCACAGCGACGCTGGTCGTCGCGTCGGATCTCACCCCCAGCACCGGCTACCACGTGCGCGTGGCACTGGCGGACGGGAGTTCGGGCTCGCTGGTCACGTCCTTCCAGACCACCGCCGCGCTGCCGGCCGTTCCACAGCCCCTGCTCTCGGCGGCGGCGACCACGGCCACGGAATTCCGGGCGAGCCTCACCCCCTTCGTCGATGAGGTGACCTACGAGGTCGAACTCGCCAGGGACGCAACCTTCGCCGACCCGATCCGACGGACGGTCACCAGCCCCGACCTCGTGTTCGACCGACTGGCGGCCGCAACGACCTACTACGCGAGAGTGCGCGTCGCTGCGACGCCGGGCACCCAGGCGGGCGACTGGTCGGCGGTGGTCGAGCAGACCACCGCCGCGGTCTCCCCCTTGGTGGTGGGCACGTTCAATGTCGGCTGCTACCTCTGCTCAGGGGCTCACCTGCCGAAGTGGGAGAAGCGACGCGACGCCGTGGCGGAGCGCATCAATGCCGAGGCTCCGGACGTGCTGGGCCTCGAGGAACTCGCCCACAGCCGCGTGCGCGGCAGCGGCACCCCGCAGGTCAACGACCTGATGAACCGGCTGGCGGCGCAGTACGCGACAACGACGTGCGGAACGCGCAACTCACCGGTGTGCACGACGGCGCGCAACGAGGTACACATCGTCTACAACACCAGGACCATCGAGGTCCTCGACTCCGGGCTGCTCAAGCTGCCCACCTCGAAGGGTGCGGGAGTGCGGCGGTGGATGGCCTGGGCCGTGCTCAAGCAGAAGAGCACCGGCAAGCGGTTCGTCTTCGGAGCGATCCACCTGCGCGTCGGCTCCAAGTGGGCGTCCCTGCGGGTCCGTCAGGCCAAGGCTGCCGTGGAGGTGCTCCGCTCCCACGGCATGGGCAACCTTCCCGCCGTCCTCGTGGGCGACTTCAACAGCAACCGGCACGCGCCGGGCGGGAACCCGCCGTACCGCGTCATGACGGGCAGCGGACTTGTCGATCCCCTGGGCCGTGGGGTCGGCGGCAAGGACATCGTGGAGAAGGAAGTCCACACGAAGTACAACAGCTACAACCGCTACTCGCGCCGCCCGCCGCACTCCGGAACGAACATCGACTACATCTTCACGACGCCGATGCGCGTCAGCGAGTACGAGGTGTGTGTTCGGCTCGACTCCTCCGGCCGCGTCGTCGGAACGATCCCTTCGGACCACCACATGCTCAAGGCCACGGTCTGGCTGAAGTAGCCGGGAGCCCGTTCGACCACCCAGCTCCCGACCCGGCCACGTCCGGGCGGGTGTCCCGCATCCCGGCGAAACCACCGGCCCGGCGCGACCACAGCCGGATGTGCGCCGGCAGCCGGTCACCGGCCTGGGCCGCGCGCCTCGCGGCCGCGACCCGGGCGCGTGTGGGCTACTTGGCTGTGACCCGCACGGTGGCCGACACGGGCCGCTCCGCTCCGGCGGGAGCGGCCTTGGTCGTCACCTCGAGCCGCCAGTAGTGGGTGGCCAGCACCTTCATGGCGAGCTTCACCGACGTCGACCCCGCCGGGATTGTCAGCCTGGTCTTGGTCGACCACCCCCCCGTCGCGTTCTTGTACTGGAGCGCGAGCTCCGCGGGATAGGTCGCGGGGAACGGACTGGTCCACGTCGCCGTGAAGGTTGCGGTCGCGCCCTTCCTCACCGAGCTCGGCGCGCTGAGGACCGGTTTCGGCACCGTCGCCCCCAGGGCGCTGCCGTAGGTGGTGAGCGTGACGGGCGCCGACGGGGTGGCCGTCGTGCCGCTGGGCACAGCCCTCGACGTGGGCACGACCCGCCAGGTGTGCGTGCTGGTCATGGGGAGGGCGAACTCCTTGACCGTCGAGCCGCTGGCGATCGTCACGGTCGTCTTCGTCACCCAGGCGCCCGCGCTGTTCCGGTACTGGACGGCCAGCTCGGCGGGCCTGCCGGGGGCGTACGGGCTCGCCCACGTGGCAGCCATGGTCACCGAAGCGGTGGAGGCGAACCGTTCCGGGCCGGTGAGGACCGGCGTCCCGCTCGCTGCCGGACGGGCCAGTACCGTGACCGACGCCGAGTAGAGCCAGTCGTCGGTGAGGATCGCGTCAGCGGGCTTGGTGATCGCGACGGTCTTCACCCGCCAGATCCGGTTCGCCGCCGCCGTGTAGGTGAACGTGGCCTGACCGCCGGTCACCGGCACCTGGCCCGCGCTGACCCAGGTCTCGTCATCGGGCTTGAGGTACTCGAACTGGACCGTCCCGTCGTAGTCACCCTTGGGGTAACTCGCCTTGAGGGTGGCCGTGGCCCCCACCGCCACCGACTTCGGCGCCGAGTTGATCACCGGCTGGCGGATCATGCTCGAGGAGATCACGGTGATCTTTGCGGTGGCCGCGTACCCGCCCGAGAACGTCCGGGCGGTGATGGTGGCCGTTCCCGGGGAGATCGCCGTAACGGTGCCCGTCGAACTGACCGTGGCGACGCCGGTGTCGGAACTCGACCACTGGATGGTCCGCACCGACGCGTTGGACGGCGAGACCGCCGCTGTCAGCTTCGTCGTCTCGTCCACCGCGATCGTGGCAGTCGTCGGGGAGACGCTCACGCCCGCAACCGGGATCTTCGCCGGGTACTTCGCCATCGAGTACATCCGGTCGGCATGGGCGGAGATCGCCTTGACGCCGGTCTCGTGGTTGATCCGGATCACACTCTCGTCGGCGGTGAGCCCGGGGGCGTTGAAGTTCGCGGAACCGGTGAACGCGGCATAGCTGTAGGCACCGGAGGCCGTCTTGTAGGTCATCGTCATGGTCTTGTCGTGCACGTTCTGGTAGCGGATGCCGCCGATGATGCTGCCCAGCCACTTGCTCATCGCGAAGTAGTTCTTGGTGAGGATCAGGACGAAGTCCTTGTCCAGCACCGTCTGGATGCTGCATCCCTCAGCCTTCAGGGCCTTCAGCGCGTTACCGATCCCCTGCCGGCCGGTGGAGAACATCGAGTGGACGATGCGGATCTTGCAGCTGTACTTCGTCGGGCCGCCGTACTTCTTCATCTTGCTGCGCAGGTAGTTGAACTCGAAGTCCACCATGGAGCCGCCGACCTTCGCCCGGGGCGAGGGGTAGAAGGTGACGCCGTCGAGGCTGCCCTTGATGCCGTTGGTCGCGGCGTCCCAGTAGGCGGAGTTCGCCTTCTCGGCCATCATCGGCTCCCACACGTCCGAGAGCACGCCGTTGTAGAGATTGGCATCGCCGTACACCACGACCATCGTGTTGGCCGCGCGGCCGCCGCTCGTGCCGTTCAGGTTGGCCGTGGTCACCGTCGTCACGTTGCTCCACACCTTGCCCGTGGCATCCTTCGTGCGCGAGAACAGCCCGAACTTCGAGTGCATGTCCGCGCCGTTGTAGGTCGAGACGCACGCGCCGGCCGGCTTGCTGCACAGCTTCATCACGCCCGAGTCGAGGAGCAGGTCCGCCAGGCTGCTGCCGTTCGCCTTCGACGTCAGCAGACTGTCGCGCTGCCCGATCGCCATGATGTGGGCGCGGCGTTCCTCCGGGGTGCTGTAGTTGTTCAGCTGGTCGCGCAGCGCCTTGGTGATGCTGGACATGGTCTCGGTGATGACGCCGGTGGTGTCGCGCACCTCCCACTTGTTCGTGTCCGGGTTGAGCGCCGCCGCGTACTTGTCCTGGTAGGTGTTGTAGATCGCGAGCCGGGTGTAGTCCCCGGTGGGAACCGACTTCACGAGGTAGGCGAGGGCGTTGACCGCGCGCCAGTCGAGGTTCTTGCGATCCTCCTGAGCCTGCGCCTTGGTGTCGTTGTCACCGATCGAGGTGTAGATCTCGACGCGGCCCGAGCCCACGGAGTAGGCGACGTCGGGGGTAACCGCGGTGGGATCGACGAACACCGCAGGGTCGGGCGGCTGCGACGCGGCCGTCGCGGTGTCGGGGATCAGGGACGGCAGCCCCACCATGACCAGAGCGCAGGCAACCACTGTGGCAATACGTCGCGTCCCCATGCAAAAACCCCTCTGCCAAATACGCGCTAGTTCACCCACGATTATCCGACACGGTACCGGCGGTTCGCTGGCCTGAGCAATTTGTTCCGGCGATCCCACGGGGTGGACGGTCGCGGGCGACCGCCGCCTCAGTTGCAGAGCTTCTCGGACGCCGTGCGGATCGCATCCATGGCGTCGTTGAGCTTCGGCAGGTACCGCACCTGGGCGATGATGGCGTCCTCGTCGCCGGTGTCGATCGTCACCTTGAAGTCCTTCAGGTACTGGATCACCTTGCGGTAGTCGGCGGCGATCGCCTTCGGCGCGTTCCTGGACGCCGCCTCATACTTGGCGATCGTGTCGCCGGCCCAGGCCGAGAGTTTCGCGATGTCGAGTTGCTCGTCATCGCTTTGCGGATCATCCTGCGTGGCGAGGATCTCCTTGTAGTCCACGCAGTACTGCTGCTCGGGCGTCAGCGGGGTGGCGCTCGGGCTCGGGGTCGGTGTGGCGCTCGCGGACGGTACCGGCGCCGCCGACGAGGGAGGCGCCGAGCCCGTCGAGGGCGACGGCAGCGCCGGCGAACAGGAGGCGAGGAGTCCCGCCAGCGCGAGCGCTGCCACCCACCTCAGCGGGCGCCCGCGTCGGGTCCTGTCAACCGGCATGCCGCCAGCTTAGCCACGCCGGCTCCAGCCGCCGGATCAGGGCAGGTGGAAAGAAGCCGTCAGCATGTTGTGGTCCGACGGGATCGTGCCGATGAAGCGGCCGGCCGTGTCGACGTTCACCACCGTGCGGGTCTGGCCGACGCGCACGCTCGGGGAGAAGAAGATGTAGTCCACGGTCGTGCCCAGAGTCCAGATGGTGCGCCGGGCGCGTCGTTCCATGCCGTTGTAGGAGTTGTACACGGCGTCGATCACGTGCTCCGCGGTCGGCCGCGCGGGTACGTAGGTGGCGTTCGCGTCACCCTTGGGGTCGACCAGTCCACCACCGGTGAACGTGGTGTACGCGGCATTGGACGGCTTGCTGGCGCGGCTGGAGTTCATGTCCCCGGCGACCACCACCGGGTGGCCGGACGTGTTCTCGGTCGCGATCAGGGCCAGGATCTCCCGCGCCTGCCGTGCCCGGGCGCTGGTCGCCTTCGTTGCGGTCGACCCGCTCGGCTCGAGGTGGGTGTCCACCACGAAGACCCGCTTGCCGCTCTGGATGTCCTGCAGCACCGCCCACACCGCATAACGCGGGGATGTCCCCAACGTCCACAGCTTCTTCGACCCGGCCCGCAACACCGTCAGCCGGCGGGTGTCGTAGGCCAGGTGGGTGCCGCTGGAGTACGCGGTCGTGACGTAGGCGTAGCGCCCGCCGAGCATCTGCAGGACGTCGGTGTACTGGGGGACCTTCGCACCGCCGGTACTGGTGACCTTGGTCGGGATCGCCTCCTGCAGCGCAAGGATGTCGGCGTCCGCAGCCTTGATGTTGGCGACGACCGCGGAACGCCGGCTCGCCCACGAGGGGGAGGGGCCGGTCTTGAGGATGTTGTAGCTGGCGATGGTCAGTTCCGGCGAGGCCACGCTGTCGGGGGTCGCCACCGTGAAGGCGTTCGAGTAGTCACTGAGGCCGTCGCCGTCCGCGGAGAGCACGCGGAGGCGCAGGTAGTACGTCGTCCCGGCACGGAGACCGGTCAGCACGCCGCCAGCCACGGCGAAGTCCGCGGACGGCCACGAGTTCACGTCGCCGGAGTCCGATGTGCTGTACCGCACCCGGTAGCGCACGCCGGGGCCGCGCTCGGACCAGGACAGGTAGAGCGAACTCGCACTGGCCACCGTCGCCCTCAGCCGGCTCGGCGGGAGCAACGTGTTGTCCGCGGCAGCGGCGGCGGTGCGGGTGGGGACGACCTTCGAGTAGCCCGCGAGGTCACCGCGAGAGGCATTCAGCGGCTTGACCTGGAAGTAGTAGCCGGTGTCCGGGCTGAGCCTCGCCCCGGTTCCGGCCGGGTTCGGATCCACCCGGGTCCAGTCGTAGTGCGTCGTCGCCACGTCGATCGTCCTCGGACTCGACATGGACGAACTGGTCGAGATGCGCACCCGGTAGAGCGCCGCGCCCGGGAACGCGTCCCACGCCAGGCTGACGCCTGTGCTCGCGACGTCGCTGACGGCCAGGCCCATGGGCGTGGCCGCCTGGGCGGGCATGACACCCGTCAGCGCCAGGGCGAGAGTGAGGAGGAGTGTCCAGACGCGGGAACGCGTCCCGCCGGGGAGTCGGGTGCCTGTCACGTCGAGCCCTTCCATGGTGTGCTGAGGCCGTGCTCGCAACCCCCCGTCGCGCGCCTGACCCCACGACGGTAACCCATGGGTGAGAAGTTCTCAACTTGTTCTCAGAAAACTGTGGCGCGGATGTCAAGCAGTGGTTGAGGCCTTCGGCCTCCCGGCGCCGCGATGGGCCCGAGCCGGGCGGCGGGACAGCACATCCCACACAGCCTTGAGGTTGGCCGCGAACTCGCGGCGGACACCATGTGACCACGTCCCGCCGGCAACCCGGACGGTGTCGTCCCCGACCCCCCAGGCGTCCATGCCCAGCGCCCGACAGATCGCGAGGGCACGTGGCAGGTGGTAGCTCTGCGTGACCACGGCCAGCCGGCGCACCCCGAAGACGTCCCTGGCTCTCAGGCACGAGTCGTAGGTGTCGACGCCGGCAGGGTCGATGAGCAGCGACGACTCCGGCACCCCGCGGGCAACCAGGTAGTCGCGCATGGCTGCGGTCTCGTCGTAGAAGGGTGAGCGGCCGTCACCGGAGAGCAGCAGGCGCGTCGCGAGTCCGCGCCGGTACAGCTCCAGCGCCAGGTCGAGCCGTGCGCGCAGGAAACGGGACGGCACGCCGTTGGCGAGCACTTCCGCCCCGAGCACGAGGGCCACGTCCTGGCGGGGCAGACGGTCGGGACCGACGCTGCGGGAGCGAGCGGCGAGCCGCACCCCGAGTCCCAGGCCGACGACCGCGGCCAGGGCTGCGCCGGAAAACCCCAGCGCCCAGCGGCGGACCCTCGTGGCCGGCTCCTCGCGACGCGTCATGGCGACAGCCTATGTTCCGGGGGCGGCCCGCCCGACCGGCAGCAGCCCGGCCATAGAATGACTCGACCCACACCCGGGCGACCCAGGAGTTCCACCGTGCGCGTCATCACCTACGGAACCTTCGACCTGTTCCACGAGGGGCACCGGAGGCTGCTCGAGCGTGCCCGGGCGCTCGGCGACCACCTGATCGTGGGCGTCACCACCCAGCAGTACGACGACGCGCGGGGGAAGCTGAACGTGCGCCAGAGCCTGATGGACAGGATTCGTGCCGTCGAGGCCACCGGACTCGCCGACGAGGTGATCGTCGAGGAGTACGAGGGTCAGAAGATCAACGACATCCAGCGCCTGGGCGTGGACATCTTCGCCATCGGTTCGGACTGGACGGGCAAGTTCGACTATCTCAAGGACTACTGCCGGGTGGTCTACCTCGAGCGCACCAAGGGTGTCTCGAGCAGCCAGCTCCGCCAGGACCAGGAGCCGACGCTCGACCTCGGTATCGTCGGCGCCGGACGCATCGCCCGACGGATGGTCAGGGAGGCCCGGTTCGTCTCGGGCGTCAATGTGGACGCGGTCCACAGCCGCGACCCCCTGCGTGCGCAGGCGTTCGCCGACGACCTGGAGCTCGGGCAGGTGTACGCGAACTACGCCGACCTGCTCGCACACTGCAACGCGGTCTACGTCGCGAGCCCGCACGGCGCCCACTACGAGCACGTCAAGGCGGCGATCGCAGCGGGGGTGCACGTCCTGTGCGAGAAGCCGATCGCGCTCAGCGCCGCCCAGGCTCAGGAACTCTTCGATGCGGCGGCCTCCGCGGGAGTCGTGCTCCTGGAGGCGCTGAAGACCGCCTTCCTGCCGGGCTTCC
Organism: Actinomycetes bacterium; assembly: GCA_023392635.1. Lineage (GTDB taxonomy): Bacteria > Actinomycetota > Actinomycetes > Propionibacteriales > Propionibacteriaceae > Propionicimonas. The sequence goes on from JAEVYS010000056.1 coordinate 52,520, forward strand.
AGAGGTTGGTGGGAGTGGCTCGCAGCGGCTCCATCGGCGACATCAGGATGGTGGACGCCACCTTCACGAAGCTGGTCGCCGACGGCCGTGAACTCCAGCCACCCGACGGCGGCAGCGTGTCGGAGCTCGGGAGCTACCCGCTCCTGGCGATCGTGAAGCTCCTCGGGCTCGACCACACCGCGATCACCGCCAGGTCCTTCCGCGAGGACACGGAGGTGGACGTGTTCTGCCGCATCACGCTTGACTACCCGCACGCGGTCGCGACGGCCACCACGGGGCTGGGGGTCAAGGCTGAGGGTGATCTCGTCGTCGCCGGCACGAGGGGCTACGTGTACGTTCCGGCCCCCTGGTGGCTGACCGAGCACTTCGAGACCCGCTTCGAGGACTCGACGCGGAATCGTCGCTTCTACTACAAGCTCGAGGGCGACGGGCTCCGGTACGAGGTCGCTGAGTTCGCGTCGATGATCCGGGACGGCAGCCGTCGCTCGTTCCTGCTCAGGCCGGAGGAGTCCGTCGCGATCGCCGGCATCATCGAGAACGTCCGCCGCTCCGCGGGCTGATCGGTCCGGTCAGGCGACGTACTTGCGGGCGATGCGGACGAACCTGTCGACGATCTGGTCGGTCGGGGTGTCGGTCAGGTAGTAGTCACGCATCGCAGCGCGCACGGGCGCCTTGGGGTCCGCCCCCAGCATGTCCTCGAGGAGGGCGCCGATCCCCACCGCGTCCCCGTCCTGGACGTCGAAGACATACGCAGCGGCGGCCATCGGGAACTCCTCGACGAACGCCTCGCCGTGGGCGGAGACGGCCGCCATGGCGAAGGGCTTGCCCGAACTGAGGAAGTCCGACACCACGCTGGACACGTCGGAGACCATCGCGTCGGAGGCGTTGAAGCAGTCGGCCACGGTCATCGTCTCTTCGGCGAGCGCACCGAAGACGTGCTCACGCCCCGTGTCCTTCGCGTCGGCCTCGAGGAGGGCGATGATGCGGTCACAGGCATCGGCGTTGCCCTTGTGGCGGCGCGCGTACGGGTGCGGGCGGAAGATGACGGTGCAACCGCGGGCCAGCATGGCCTCCACGATGGCCGGTCCGGCGGGCAGCGAGCTGTAGTCGGAGTCCTCGTAGAAGCCGGACCAGGTCGGGCTGTAGAGGACGGTCGGATGGGCGACCGAACCGATCGGGCCGACGGCACGCGCCACGTTCTCCAACTGGGGACGGCTGACCATCTCGAACTGGTCGGCACGCGTCGCCACCCCGTGCTTGGCGAACCGGTCGATCGCCGCCTGGCCGGCCACGAAGTTCTTGTCGTACTGGCGGAAGGTCGGGCTGACGCTCGCGATCTTGTCGCTGTCGCCATGGTTCAACTGGATGTGCGTGAGCTGCGGGAACCGGATCATGTGCGAGTTGCGCACCGCCGTGTTGGCGTAGAAGACCGCCTTCAGCGACGGGCACAGGATCCGGTCGAGGTCCTCGAGACGGACACGCAGGATGACCGGCGCCGACGTGAGCTTCGTGACTTCAGCGAAGTTCGCCGGGGTACGGACCAGGACGAAGTAGGGCACGCCGATCCGGTCGAGGTAGGGCAGCCACATCGCGGCCTGGTAGGCGGTGCCGGCCGGGGCCTGCCAGTGGAAGGCGAAGGACGGCTTCATCGCCTTCAGGATCTTGGGTAGCTGCTTCTCGAACCGGTTGCGCCGGATGAGGTAGCGGGCGGCCTGGGCGGTGATGACGACCGCGAGGACGATCGCCACGACGGCGGCCAGGGTTGCCGGCACCTGGGTCACGTCCAGGAATCCGGACGCCACCACCAACACCATGCCGAGGGTGTCGACGGCGAACAGGAGGTTGGCCAGCGCCTGCGACGGCAGGGGGACGTCCCACCCGGGAATGTTGGCCGATTGCGGAACGGCGGCGCGCACCGGACGGCGGATCGCCGACTCCGCGACGATCATCAGGCAGATCAGGGCGCCGGCGGCGACCGCCCACCACGTCGCCCCGTCCGCCAGGTCGATGTCGAGGGCTGCAAGAACGAGCAGGATCCGGGCCGTGCTCGCCGTCCCGATCAGCTGCGGTACCGCGCCCTTCTCGCGCCTCACCGACACCAGCAAGGACGCCGTCAGCCCGAGCACGAGCAGGGTGGAGACCGCCAGCAGGGCGGCTGCCCAGCCACTGTTGGGTGAAGCGAGAGCGGTGACGACGGCGGCGACGGCGACGGCGTCGCAAAGGATCGTGAAACCACCCACCGCCCGGAAGATGTAGCGCAAGGAGGAGAAGTTGATCATTGCGACGTGAGGAGTCTTTCGAGGAGGTGTGGAAATCTCGCGGGCAATCTACCAGACGGGCCCGATCCCCCCGGGCGGTGGGGAATGGCCGCCACCTCCCCCCGCGAGCGTGGGACACGTGGTGCCCGACCGCCTCCGATAGGGTGGTGAGCCGACAGAAGGGACCCCCACATGAGCTCAGCACGCCGCACCATCGGAGTGATCCTCGCCGGTGGCACGGGATCGCGGGTGGGACTGTCCATCCCGAAGCAGTTGCTGAAGATCGCCGGACGGCCCGTCATCGAGCACACCCTGGCGATCTTCCAGGACGCCGAGGTGATCGACGAGATCTTCATCATGATGCACCCCGACCACCTTGCCGCCGCCGAGACCATCGCCGCCAAGTTCCCCAAGGTCAGCAAGGTCCTCAACGGGGGCGGGACGCGGAACGACACCTCCTTCGCCGCCGTGGCTGCGCTCGGTGAGGATGCCGATCCCGACACCCGGCTGCTGTTCCATGACGCGGTGCGCCCGCTGCTCGACACCCGGATCATCGACGATCTCGTGGCGGCCCTCGACTCCTACGACGCGGTCGACGTGGCGATCCCCTCTGCAGACACCATCATCGAGGTGAACGCCGACGATGAGATCGTCGACATCCCCGACCGCAGTCGCCTGCGGCGCGGCCAGACGCCCCAGGCGTTCCGCCTCGACACCCTCCGCCGCGCCTACCTGATCGCCAGGCAGGATCCGGACTTCCTGCCGGCCGACGACTGCTCGGTCATCCTCAAGTACCTGCCCGAGGTGCCGATCGCCGTCGTTCGCGGCGCGGAGCACAACATGAAGATCACCGAGCCCATCGACATCTTCATCGCTGACAAGCTGTTCCAGATCGGGTCGACCGTTGCCCCGCCGCCGACCAGTGTCGAGGAGTACCGCTCGAAGCTCGCCGGCAAGGTCATGGTGGTGCTGGGGGGGAGCTACGGGATCGGCGGCGACATCGTCGAGATGGCGCGGGGCTTCGGCGCGGTCGTCCACTCGTTCAGCCGCACGCAGACCGGTACCGACGTGTCCCATCCCGAGGATGTCGAGAAGGCGCTCGCCGACGCGCACGCCGCGTCCGGCCGGATCGACTACGTGGTCGTGACCGCCGGGATCCTCAATCGCGGGCGCCTTGCGGACGTGCCGATGGACGAGATCCTGGACGGCATCAGGGTGAACTACTACGCCCCCGTCCTCACCGCCCGGTTCGCCCACCGCTACCTGCAGGAGACGCACGGCCATCTCGTGTTCTTCACGTCCAGCTCGTACACCCGCGGCCGCGCCGACTACTCGGTGTACTCATCGACCAAGGCAGCAGTGGTGAACCTCACCCAGGCGCTCGCCGACGAGTGGTCCTCCGAGGGAATCCAGGTCAACGTGATCAATCCGGAGCGGGCAGGCACCCCCATGCGCACGAAGGCTTTCGGCAAGGAGCCGGACGGTTCACTGCTGTCGTCCCAGGCGGTGGCCCTCACGACCATCGACGTCCTCCTCTCCGGGCTCACCGGCCACGTGATCGACGTCCGGCGCGAGGAGCCGGGCAGGGTCGGGATGTCCCGATCGGAGCTCGAGGCCACGCGCATCGCCGCTGCCCTCGCCGAGGTCGGGAACGCGGCCGAGGTCTAGCGGGCGGGCCAGCCCGCGACCGGACACGCTGCCAGAGGACGGAACATGACCAGGCTGCTCGACCGTTACCGGCGCGTGCTCGCCTACCTCCTGCCCAGAGCCGTGGTGTGGGCGCTGGCTCTCGGTGCACTCGCCCTGTTGGGGACGGGGTGGACGGTGGCGGGTGCCGCGATCGCCGGGGCAACCGTCCTGCTTCTCGCGGCCTGGCGGGTCGCCCGGCCCGGTGCCGACTCCCATGTGGTTGCGAGGGCAGCGCTGGCGATGGGCCTGGCTGCGTCCTCGACCGACCCCGTGCCGGCTCTCCTCGCAGGGCTGGCTGTCGTGGCAGGGCTGATGGCCGAGCACTCGATCGGCCGGGCCACCCGCCCGGGACTCGTGGCCGTCGGCCTTCCCGGCTACAAGGCCCCCGTGGTGACCCGCCTGAGGGAACCGATCTTCCTGGCCACCGTCGCCGGAGTGGCGACCCTCGCGCTCGGGGGCATGGGCGTGCCGGCTGCGGCCGTCGCCGTCATGGTGCTGGTCGAGTTGGGAGTCGCCACCGCCCTCGCGTGCGTCCAGCTGGTGCGGGCGAGACGGCACACCGACGAGCGCGAGATCCGTTCGGCCCTCACGGCGCTCGGTCCACGGTACGGCGTCTACTACAGCGGCACTCCCGCGGGGAGCTACCAGATCGAGATGTGGCTCCCCCACCTTCGGCGCACCGGGGAGACCGGAGTCCTGCTCATCCGCGACGACCAGTTCGTCCAGGCGGCCGCCCGCTGCGGGCTGCCGGTGGTGCTCGCCCGCTCGGTCGAGTCCCTCGAGTACGCGGTCGTGCCGTCCCTGAGCACCCTGTTCTACGTCAACAACGACGCCAGGAACGTGGATGGCGTCCGGCAGCGCGGCGTGACCCACGTCCACCTCGGGCACGGGGACAGCGACAAGCCGGCGAGCTACAGCCCCACCTTCGCGATGTTCGACCGCATCTTCGTCGCGGGCCAGGCGGCGGTGGACCGGTTCGCCCAGCACGGCGTCGTGGTGCCACGGGAGAAGTTCCAGCTCGTGGGTCGGCCCCAGGTCGCCGAGATCGCTGTGGCGGCGACGAACATCGCGCGTGCCGGGGCGCCGGTGGTGCTGTACGCGCCCACCTGGCGCGGCGGGATGGGCGACTCGGTCTTCGGTTCGCTCCACTGGGGGCACCGGATCGTCGCGGAGCTCATCGCCGCGGGCGCAGTGGTGTGGTTCAGGCCTCATCCGTACTCAGCGCGTGACGCCGAGTCACGGGTACAGATCGCCCGCATCGACGAACTCCTGGCGGCCGACACCTCTCGGTTCCACCAGCCGAGTTCCCGACTCGCGGGCCGCTCGATCTTCGAGTGCATGAACGCATCGGATGCCCTGGTGGCCGACATCTCCAGCGTCGCGTCCGATTACCTCTACAGCAACAAGCCCTTCGCCCTCACCGACGCCGGGCTCGTGGAGGACCTGGAGGCGGCCTACCCGCTCGCGAGGGCGGCGGTCACCCTGAGGAGGGGCGACGAGCTCGGCGGGCCGATCGCCGACCTGCTCACCGGCGACCCGCGTCGCGAGCAGCGGGCGGAGATCCGGCGTTACTACCTCGGCGACTGGCCGCCGGAGGAGTACGCGCACGTGTTCGTGACGGCGGCGCAGGCCGTGATCCGTGCTCCTGCGCCCGGGACGAGGACTCCGGGAAGTGATTAGGGTGATCCCATGACCGAACTCGTCGACGTCACCACCACGGCCGCCTGGCAGAAGCTGTCCGAGCTCGCCGCCGCACTCGAACCCGATCTTCGTGGCTGGTTCGCCGCAGACCCTGCACGCGTGGAGAAGCTGACCTTCACCGCCGCCGACCTCTTCGTCGACCTGTCCAAGAACCTCGTCGACGACAACATCCTCGCCGCCCTCGTTGAGCTGGCCGAGCAGGTGGGACTGGCCGAGCGCCGCGACGCGATGTACGCCGGCGAGCGGATCAACGTCACGGAGAACCGCTCCGTGCTGCACACCGCGCTGCGGCGTCCGAAGGGCGACAGCCTGGTCGTGGAGGGCACCGACGTCGTCGCCGAGGTGCACGCGGTGCTCGACAGGGTCTACGCCTTCGCCGACCGGGTCCGTAGCGGAGAGTGGAAGGGCGTCACCGGCCGGCCCATCCGCACCGTCGTCAACATCGGCATCGGCGGCTCCGACCTCGGCCCGGTGATGGTCTACGAGGCGCTCAAGCCCTACGTGAAGGCGGGTCTGGAGTGCCGCTTCGTCTCCAACATCGACCCCACTGACGTCTGGGAGAAGACCGCCGACCTCGACCCGGCGACAACGCTGTTCATCGTCGCCTCGAAGACCTTCACCACGCTCGAGACGCTCACCAACGCCCGGATGGCGCGCGACTGGCTCCTCGCGCAGCTGCGGAACGCCGGCACGATCGACGGCTCCGAGGACGCAGCGAAGGACGCCATCGCCCACCACTTCGTCGCGGTCTCGACGGCGCTGGACAAGGTCGCCGCCTTCGGGATCGATCCGGAGAACGCGTTCGGGTTCTGGGACTGGGTGGGGGGACGCTACTCGGTCGACTCCGCCGTCGGCACCTCGCTCGCGGTCGCGCTCGGCCCGGACAACTTCGCCGAATTCCTCGCCGGCTTCCACGCCATCGACGAGCACTTCGCGACCACCCCGCTGGCGTCCAACGTGCCCGCGCTGATGGGTCTGCTGAACGTCTGGTACGTCAACTTCCTGAAGGCCGGCAGCCACGCCGTCCTGCCGTACGCGCAGTACCTGCACCGGTTCGCCGCCTACCTGCAGCAGCTCACGATGGAGTCCAACGGCAAGGGCGTCCGCCTGGACGGCTCGGACGTGGTCACCGAGACCGGCGAGATCTTCTGGGGCGAGCCCGGCACCAACGGCCAGCACGCCTTCTACCAGCTGATCCACCAGGGCACGCAGTTGATCCCGGCCGACTTCATCGCGGTCGCCACGCCGGCGCACCCGATCCAGGACGGCGACGCGGACGTCCACGAGCTGTTCCTGTCGAACTTCTTCGCCCAGACGAAGGCGCTGGCCTTCGGCAAGACCGCCGACGAGGTGCGGGCAGAGGGCACGAAGGAGGAGATCGTGCCGGCCCGGGTGTTCCCGGGCAACCGTCCGACGACATCGATCATGGCCCCCGCGCTCACCCCGTCCGTGGTGGGCCAGCTGATCGCCCTGTACGAGCACATCACCTTCACCCAGGGCGTGGTCTGGGGCATCAACAGCTTCGACCAGTGGGGTGTCGAACTCGGCAAGCAACTGGCGATGCAGATCGCTCCTGCCGTCGCCGGGGATGCCGACGCGCTGGCCGCGCAGGACGCGTCGACGAGATCGCTGGTCGGCTACTACCTCGAGCACCGGCACTAGCGTGGCGGTACCGGTCACGCACCTCCGGTAGACTCTGGCTTCGGCTCTCTGGCTGAAGAAGAAGGGACGATATCCGCATGTCGCTGGCCGCCTTTGCCGAGGCGCAGGGTTTGCACCGGGTCGGAGCACGACCCTCGTTCTTCAAGTACCTCGCCCAGACCTGGGACCGACGCCAGTTCACCATCACGCTCGCCCGGTACCGCATGCGCTCGGCGGTGGAGGCCAACCGCCTCGGCCTGCTGTGGATCGTGCTGCGTCCGACGCTCAACGCCCTGATCTACGGCTTGATCTTCGGCCTGCTGCAGAGGGGTGCCCGGCCGGCCGATTACGCCGCGTACGTCGTGGTGGGCGTGTTCTTCTTCAACTTCTTCTCCGGTTCGATGTCCAATGGCGCCAAGTCGATCACCGGCGACCGTTCGCTCGTGCAGTCGCTCGCCTTTCCGCGGCTCACGCTCCCGCTCGCGACCGTCCTGCGGGAGCTCCTCGAGTTCCTGGCCACCTTCGTGGTGATGCTCGGGATCGTGGTGGCATTCGGGCACCTCCCCCGGTGGGACTGGTTCCTGCTGCTCCCGCTGATCGCCGTGTACACGCTGTTCAACGCCGGGGTCGCGATGATCTGCGCCAGGCTCACTGTCCACGTCCGGGACCTGACCCAGATCCTGCCGTTCATCAGCCGGCTGCTCTTCTACAGTTCCGGCGTCCTCTTCGCCGTCGACAAGATCCTCGACCAGCACCCGCTCGTCATCGCCGCCTTCGACTACTACCCGATCTACCAGGTCCTGCAGCTCGCTCGCCACATCCTCACGAACACCCAGACCTACCGACCGGAGTACTGGTGGTACCTCTCGATCACCTCCGTCATCACCTTCGTCGTGGGCCTGTTGTTCTTCTGGGTCGCCGAGGAGAGGTATGGCCGTGACTGAACCGGGAGGCCAGCACGCCCCGAAGCCGGTGGTCGTCGTCGACGACGTGCATGTGAAGTACCGCGCCTACTCCTCGGGCAAGGCCGCGGTCGGCGCGAACGCGCGCGGCGGCCTGCTGCGGAAGGCCAAGGGCATCCGTGAGGTGCATGCCCTGCGCGGGGTCACCTTCACGGCGTACGAGAACGAGTCGATCGGGGTGATCGGCTCGAACGGCTCCGGCAAGTCGACGCTGATGCGCACGATCGTCGGCCTCACCCCGCCCGCCGCCGGCGCGGTCTACGCGACGAGTCGCCCGAACCTCCTCGGCATCGGAGCGGCCCTGCTGTCCGAGCTGTCCGGTGAACGGAACATCGTGCTCGGCGGGTTGGCCCTGGGGTACTCCCGTTCGGAGGTGGTCAAGCTCCGCGACCAGATCGTCGAGTTCGCCGAGCTCGAGGAGTTCATCGACCTGCCCATGAAGACGTACTCCTCCGGCATGGCGGCGCGCCTGAAGTTCTCGATCGCCGCGTCCCGCAACCACGAGATCCTGATCGTGGACGAAGCACTCTCGGTCGGCGACAAGGAGTTCCGTCGGCGGAGCGAGGACCGCCTGCGGGAGATCCGGGACAACGCCGGCACGATCTTCCTGGTCTCCCACTCGATGAACTCCATCCGCGACACGTGCTCGCGAACGATCTGGCTGAACCGCGGCGAACTGATGATGGACGGTGCCACCGAAGAGGTCATCGGCGCCTACGAGAAGTTCAAGGCCGACGGCGTCGGGGCCCGGAGGGCTGCCCCGCCCCGCTAGCTGTACTCGGCCGGGGGCGGACGTGCCCGCTCCCGCCGATGAACCCGGGTCCGCCGTCGTCACACGGAGGCGTCGGCGACCGCCCCATCGCAGAGCCGCTCGAGATTGGCGGCGAAGGCCGCCTGGGGTCCACCCGGCGGGTCGCCGAGCACATGCCGCCTCATCGCGATCCTCGCCTCCCGCAGCGGGTCTTCGCCGAGCGCCTGCCCGAGGATGAGGTCGAGGTCGGCCAGGTCCGGTCCGAGCAGGTATGAGCTGGCCTGGGACGGGTACGCCGCGACGAAGGCGTCCCTGGACAGGCCGGCCGGGTCGCAGACGATCACCGGACGCCCGGTGGCGAGGTAGTCGGAGACCAGGCTGGAGACGTCGGACACGAGCACGTCGGCACCGGCCAGGCACTCGGTCACTGTGAGCCCGCGGTCGGCGACCACCAGGTTGCCGTCGCCCGCCGCCCGCAACATCGCCTCGATGCTCGCGATCGCCGCCAGCATCGTCGGGCGCACCACTCCGCTGGCGGGGTGGGGACGGAACCACACCCGCAGTTCGGGATGCCCGGCGAGGAGGCGGCGGACCAGCTCCACCCCGAGGACGTCGAGCGAACTGTGGGTGGTGTTGTCGTAGTAGCCCTCGAACGTGGGCGCGTACAGCAGCACCTTCGGGCTCCGGTCGGACGGACCCACCGGGAGCCCGGCTGCCTGCGGTCGACCGATGACGGCGAAGCGGCTGGGTTCGAGGTGGATGCCCGCCGCGGTGAACCGGTCGATGGCTGCCTGCCCGGCCACCCACGTCTCGTCGAAGACACGGATCAGGGCGTTCGCACTGGTGGCCTTGTCGGAGTCGCCGTGCGCGAGCATCACGTGCCGCAGGCGAGGGTCGCGGAGCAGGGTGGCGTTGCGTTCGCCGTAGGCGAGGTAGAAGGCGACCCGCACGCTCGGTAGCGTGAGCCGCTCCACATCCCGGTTGGTCGGGGCGTAGACCACCGCAGTGCTGGTGGACGCGAGCGGCACAAGCTGGCTGGCCTCCCTCACGAGCACCAGACCGCTGCGCGGCAGGTCGTCCAACGCCGGGAGCCACTGGTTGACGATGTACTTCGACTGCCGGGCCCCGAGGGAGACGTAGACGACGAAGGACGGCGCGGCAGCGGTGAGCGCCGCCGTGAGTTCTTCGGCCCACCCGCGCTGGTTGCGGTGCACCGCCAGCGCCTGCAGGCCGGTCCACGCCAGATAGCCGAGCGTGGCCGCGATGACGACAGCAGCGAGCACCAGGTGCAGGGCCACCCCGAGCAGGCCGAGCCCGACGGCCAGCGCCGCGGCGAGCACCACGAACTCCAGGCCGGCGAGGACGCCCGGGGTGCCGACCGCGCGGGAGTAGCTGCGCGCGTGGTCGGCGAACGGCCGCGGCTGCGCGGGCCCGTGCGCGGGCAGGTACGCCAGGGGTGGCGCCGCGCGCGAGAGCCAGGTGGCGAGCACGGGCTGGGCGGTCCAGGCCAACTGGATGAACAGGACGGTCGTCAGGTAGGCGAGCCCTGCCGTGACCCCCACACCGGTGCCGAACACCAGCCCGGTCGCGATCAGGCTGCGCAGCAGTGCGCGGAGCTGGGCGCGGAGACCGACAAGGTCGAGCAGGCGGACGATGGTGGTGTCGGCGGGCGTCGCCAGCCATTCGGTGAGGGCCCCCACAGCCCAGCCGAGGAGACCGAGCCACCACAGCTGGAGCCACGCGGCGAGCAGCAGGAGGACGAAGCCGGCCACCACCAACGGGAGGTACGCGCGCCCGGCGGCGGCGACCACGGGCCTGGGGAGGCGTCCCGGCCAGGCCGCGCGGGCGACTTCCTCCCACTCCGGAACGGGCGCCCGGCCCAGGTTGCCGATGGCTCCGCCGCGTCTCACGCGGTCAGCCTAACGGTCGCCGGGCCCGCACCGGCCGCCAGCAGGGGCGCTCAGGCGTTGATCGCGACGTGCACGTGGTCGAAGTGGTTCGCCGTCGTCCCGCCACGGTCGGCCATCATGCGCCACCGGGGCGTCTGGGGCGTCCAGATGTGCTGCTCGAAGATGATGTGGTTGATGTTGAACACCTTCGCGTGGGCGATGAGGTAGTTCGCGATGCGGTGGCCCAGCGCGCTCTCGGCGCCGGGGGTGAGCATGATGTCGACGGCGCGACCGTTCTTGTGGAACGGCAGTCCACCGGCCCGCCAGCCCCCGTAGGAGTTGACGGCGGGGAACAGCGCGCAGACCGACCGGTAGATGTGGATCGTGTCCTTGCGGAGCCGCTTCTCCACGGCCGAGCCCCGCGAGCACGGGGCCCACGTCGTGCCGGCCGCCTCTATCGGCGCCGCGTCGGAGAGTTCGGAGGCGAGCACCCAGCCGAAGCCATCGGAGTACTCGACCTTGCGGTACTTGCCGTCGATCTCGGACGTCGCACTCACCCGCACGCCCAGCGAAAGGCCGCCGAGGAGCGCCGCGTCGGTCCTGGGACCCTTGCGGACGTTGACCGAAGCCGTGGTGTACATCGGGGACAGCGCGACGAGCGCCTTGGCTGCGCTCCGCGCCCGGCCCAGTGCCGGCGCGGCGAGCTTCTTGGCGGTCAACGTCGAGGCGCGCACCGGGGTGCTCGCTGCGACCACGGCTGCCTCCGTCGAGGGCGGCACGGCGATCGTCGTGCCCGCTGCGGCGGCAGGGTCGCCGCTCCCGGTCACTGCCACCGCTCCCGCCGTCGCTGCGGCGGTCACCACAGCCAGTGCGACGCCGCCCTTCGCGAAGGCGCGGTCGGCGAGGCTGGGGGCCGCATACCGGGGGACGTGGGCGATCGCCCGGGCCGGGGGTGCTGCCGACACAGGCTGCGCGATCGGGTCTGCGACCCGGCGGGCCTGGTACATGGGCACAACCGTCCTGAAGAAGCTGAAGCGGATTCTCAGGATAACTTAAGGAACGGCCCACAACAACCCCGGCCGCGTGCAAAGGCTGCGCGGGGAGGCGATGGTTCGGGATACTGCTCGGGTGCGCATCGGAGGTGCGCGGGCGATCGGGGGGACGATGAGGGCTCTGGCAGCGCTGTTCACGGCCGCTGTCCTCCTGCTCGGGCTCGGGCTGACCCCCGCGCTGGTCTGGAGCGCCGGTCCGGCGTACGCCGCCGGGGCACATCCGATGCCGGAGGCGACCAAGCAGAAGAAGACGCCCAAGGCGACCCCGTCCGCCACGCCGAGCGCCGAGCCGCGTCCGACCACCCGTTCGCAGGCGGAGATCGAGGGCGACCGCTGGGTCCAGCTCGCTCTGGTCGTCGGCGGCGGCCTGCTGGGGTGCGTCCTGGTGTTCTTCCTGATCGGTTCCCTGCTGCGCCGTCGTCCCCGCCGCCGCGACGGGTAGCGCGCGGCCCTACCGCTGCCCGTCGCCGGGCCCCGGACCCGTCCCTCCCGTCACCCGCTTTCAGTCACCCAGGCGCCACTGCTGGAGAGTGACCCGGAGGTCGTCGAGGGTGTCGCCGAGCACGGCGTCCGGGTCGACGAGCTGGCGGGGCCACACGCCGGCACCACCCGACTCCAGCCAGAGCTCGGCCTGGTAGCGCTCGATGCGTCCGCTCGCGATCAGGGGGGACGGGCTGAGCAGGTCGGGCAGGATCCTGGCGTAGCTCGTGCCGAACGCCTCGGTGGGGATGAGCTGCACCGCGACCGCTCCGGCCACGATGCCGGCGCGCAATTCCGAGGGGGTCATGCCGCCGAGGATGACGGGAAACTCCGGTGCGGCGGCGACCAGTTCCGGCAGCAGGAAGCCGGACGCGGCGAACGCAGCTCCGGCATCCCGCGCGGCGACCACCTGGCCGGGCTCGGTGACGTCATGGACGCCGATCCGCGCGCGGCGGCGGAAGACCTTCAGCAGCGCCGGCAGCTCGTCCAGCTGGCCCGCGGCGACCGACCAGACCTTGAAGCCCTCCTGGCACAGCACCTCACAGGCGGGCAGCAGGTTGTCCGCATCGAGCTCTGGCAGGCCGACGATCACGCTGTGCACGCCCAGGTCGGGCAACTCCGAAGCCACCCGCCCATCCTGCCCGATCCGGACTCCTGACACGTACCGACAGCGAGTGGTTAGCTGGGGGGAGTGGAAAGAGGAGGACCGATGGAGATCACCAGCGCCGGCATCCCAGCCGATTCCCACATCGACCTGCGCTACGCCGAGCCGGGGGTGGGTGGTGCGAACGTCTCCCCGGACCTGTCGTGGTCGGGCGGCCCCGAGGGCACCCGCAGTTTCGCAGTCACCTGTTTCGATCCCGACGCCCCCACCGGCAGCGGGTGGTGGCACTGGGTGGTGACCGACATCCCGGCCTCCGTCACGTCGCTGGCCGAAGGCGCGCCGCTGCCCGACGGCGCGCGCACCTGGAACAACGACTACGGCTACCCGGGCTGGGGCGGCCCGTGGCCACCGCCCGGTCCCGCCCACCACTACGTGTTCACCGTCTTCGCCGTGGGCGTGGACAGGCTCGACGTGCCGGACGAGGCGAGCAGTGCGGTGGCTCGGCTCACCCTGAGCTTCGCCGAGCTCGACAAGGGCTCCTTCACCGCGCTGTTCCGCAACCCCAGCAGCTAGGGCCGCTCGTGGCGGTCCTGATCGACCCTCCGCGCTGGCCCGCGCACGGGACGCTGTTCTCCCACCTGGTGTCGGACGCGTCCCTGGGCGAGCTGCTGGAGTTCGCCGATGCGAGCCGGGTTCCCGTCCGCGCGTTCGACCACGACCACTACGACGTTCCCGAACGCCGCTACGCCGATCTGGTGGATGCCGGCGCCCAGCCCGTCGGCCCCTCCGAGCTCGTGCGGCGACTGGTGGCGTCCGGGCTTCGCGTCCGGACTCCCGAGCGGACGCCGAAGCCTGCCCAGGTCATCGTCCCGCTGCGCGAGGCGTGGCATCGGCTGCTGCCCGGCCACCGCGGGCTGGGCGAGGAGCTGCTGCACCGGTGGCAGGAGCCGCACCGCCACTACCACGACGTCCGGCACCTCGCGCAGATCCTGTCGGCGCTCGACGTCGTCACCGGGGGGCGGGTGACACGCCCGGTCGCGCTGGCCGCGTGGTTCCACGACGCGGTGCACGACGGCGAGGCGGGGGGCGACGAGGAACGTTCCGCCCTTCTCGCGGAAGCCGAACTGAGCTCGGCCGGGCTGCCCCGCCCGGAGGTCGACGAGGTCGCCCGGCTGGTGCGCCTGACCACCGAGCACCGACCCGCCGAAGGCGATCGCGCGGGGATCGAGCTGGTGGACGCGGACCTGTCGGTCCTCGGCCAGGCGCCCGCGCGCTATCACATGTACTCACGAGATGTTCGCCTGGAGTACCCCGGGATCGACGATCGGTCGTTCGCGGCCGGTCGTCTGCGTGTCCTCGAGGCACTATCCTCGAGGGAACCGCTGTTCGGATCGCGCTCCGCCCGGCGGGCATGGTCGGTGCAGGCAGGCCACAACCTCGCCGAAGAGCGGCGGAGATGGTCGAAAATCACGGACCCCAGCAGGTAGGGTTGTTCCAGGAGCACGAGCCACTGCTTTTTCGGGGGGAACGCGATGGCGAAGGCAGGTATCTGGCTTGCCGCGGCGGCATGCGTTGCCGCTGGTGCGCTTGTCGCGCCCCCGCGCTCAGGAGCTCCCCTCATCACCACCGGCGACCAGGTGCAGCCGACGGCGGGTGCGACGGCACAGCCCACCGGTTCGCAGCCGACCCAACCGTCGCCTCCCCCGTCCGGCCCGTCGCCGACCGTGACCAGCACGTCGTACCCCACCGGCCTGCCCACCAGCAGCGGCACGCCGACGGCGACGGCGACCGCGACCGCCACCCGGACGGCAACCGCGGAGCCGACCCCGACCGCCACCTCCACGTACTCGCCGCCGTCCAACGAGCACCCGACCGGCAAGCCGACGATCACGATCACGCCGACGCCGACCCAGACACCCACCGAGACGCCCACGGCGACCCCGACCCAGACACCCACCGAGACGCCCACGGCGACCCCGACCCAGACACCCACCGAGACGCCCACGGCGACCC
>JAEVYS010000114.1 GCA_023392635.1 Actinomycetes bacterium
CGCCACGGCCACCGCCACGGCCACCGCGACCGCGACCGCGACTGTCACGGCGACCCGCGCGCCGACCCAGCAGCCACGCTCCGGGGAGGCCGCGGCGCTCTCCGAGCTCAACAGCATCGCCACCCGCGATCAGGGCCGCGCCCCCCGGCCCGGCCAGATCGTCGCCCAGCTGCAGAACCGCACCGTCGGCATGAGCGACCCCGTCCAGCGCCCCGCCAGCGGCAACGCCACCTGGACCGCCGCGGACATCCTGGCCTATCACCGCGAGGCGTCGAACCGCGCCGGCGGCGCCACGCTCCTGAAGGAGGCGGGCCATTGGGTCACCGTCACCTGGAACCCGGCCTGGACCTCGCGGGAGCAGGCGATCGGCTGGTGCCAGCGAGCGTTCTCGGAGTATCCCGGCGCGTATGCGGACAACACGCCGCTGCGCAACCGCTGCTACGTCACCTCTGCCGGCTGACGCTCCCGCGCCGCTGAGCGCCCCAGCGGCGTCGCCTGTCGCCTACGTCACATCCGAGGGTTGCCCTGCCTCCTCGGCGCGGGAAAGAGTGAGGCGTCCGACGACGTACGCGAACCCGGAGGTTTCACCGTGGCCGAAGAGACCCTGTCCAACCTGCTGCACGAGGACCGGCGCTTCCCCCCGAGCGAGCAGGTGAGTGCCTACGCCAACGGACGGGCGGAGCTCTATGAGCAGGCCGACGCCGACTTCGAGGGCTTCTGGGCGGCGCGGGCCCGCGAGTACGTCACCTGGGACAGCGACTTCACGCAGGTGCTGGACTGGTCCGACGCGCCGTTCGCCAAGTGGTTCGCGGACGGGCGCCTCAACGCGTCGTACAACTGCGTGGACCGGCACGTGGAGGCCGGCAACGGCGACCGGGTCGCGATCCACTTCGTGGGCGAGCCGGGCGACACCCGCGACATCACCTACGCCGACCTGCAAAAGCAGGTCGCGCAGTGCGCGAACGCCCTGTCCGACCTGGGCGTCGGCAAGGGCGACGTGGTCATGATCTACCTGCCGATGATCCCCGAGGCGGCGATCGCCATGCTGGCGTGCGCGCGCCTCGGCGCACCGCACTCGGTGGTCTTCGGCGGTTTCTCGGCCGACGCCCTGCGCAGCCGCATCAACGACGCCAACGCCAAGGTCGTCATCACGGCCGACGCGGGCTACCGGCGCGGCAAGCCGAGCGCGCTCAAGGCGGCCGTGGACGAGGCGGTCGCGGTGGAGGGCTCCCCCATCAGCAAGGTCTTGGTCGTCAACCGCTGCGACACCGACGTGGCCTGGGACGACGCGCGCGACGTGTGGTGGCACGACGCGGTCGACGGCGCGGCAGGCGAGCGCGCGCCCGAGATCGTCGACGCCGAGCACCCGCTCTTCATCCTCTACACCTCCGGTACGACGGGGAAGCCGAAGGGCATCCTGCACACGACCGGCGGCTACCTGACCCAGGCGGCCTACACCAACGCGGTCGTGCACGACCTGCACCCGGAGTCCGACGTCTACTGGTGCACCGCCGACATCGGGTGGGTGACCGGGCACAGCTACGTCGTCTACGGCCCGATGGCCAACGGCGCGACGCAGGTCATGTACGAGGGCACCCCCGACACCCCGCACCGCGGCCGTTTCTGGGAGCTCATCCAGAAGTACAAGATCACGATTCTGTACACGGCGCCGACCGCGATCCGCACCTTCATGAAGTGGGGCGACGACATCCCGGCCGGCTTCGACCTCTCGTCGCTGCGCCTGCTGGGCTCGGTCGGCGAGCCGATCAACCCTGAAGCGTGGATGTGGTATCGCGAGCACATCGGCGGCGACCGCTGCCCGGTCGTGGACACCTGGTGGCAGACCGAGACCGGCGCCATCATGATCTCCCCGCTGCCGGGCGTCACCGCCAGCAAGCCGGGCAGCGCCATGCGGCCGCTGCCGGGCATCTCGGCCGACGTCGTCGACGACCAGGCCCAGTCCGTGCCCAACGGCGGCGGTGGCTACCTGGTCCTGCGCGAGCCGTGGCCGTCGATGCTGCGCACCGTCTGGGGCGACGACGAGCGGTTCAAGGAGACGTACTGGTCGCGCTTCCAGGACATGTACTTCGCCGGCGACGGCGCCAAGAAGGACTCCGACGGCGACCTGTGGCTCCTGGGCCGCGTCGATGACGTCATGCTCGTCTCGGGGCACAACATCTCCACCACCGAGGTCGAGTCCGCCCTTGTCAGCCACCCCACGGTCGCCGAGGCCGCCGTGGTCGGTGCCACCGACCCGACGACGGGGCAGGCGATCGTCGCGTTCACCATCCCGCGCGGCGGCGTCGAGACCGACGGCGAGGCCGGCGACGCGCTCATCCAGGAGCTGCGCAACCACGTCGCCAAGACCCTCGGGCCGATCGCGAAGCCCCGCCAGATCATGCTCGTCCCGGAGCTCCCGAAGACCCGCTCCGGCAAGATCATGCGCCGCCTGCTGCGCGACGTCGCCGAGAACCGCAGCCTCGGCGACGTGACCACGCTGCAGGACTCGACCGTCATGGACCTGATCTCGTCCGGCCTGCAGTCGGGCAAGTCGGAGGACTGACGGCTTTGGGGTTTGCCGCTCCGGGCCGGCGGCGTCGTGTCGCCAGCCCGGGGCGGTCCGTTCGCGGGCCAGCGGCCCGAGGGCCTTTCGCAGGCCGTGCGGGCGGGCTTTCGTGGGCCGCCCAGGGTGTGGGCCTTTCATGGGTCAGCCCGGGGTGGGCCTTTCGTGGGCCCGGGTCTGGGATCTGTTCGTGGACCGGTCCGTGGTCTGTTCGTGGACCGGTCCGGGATCTGTTCGTGGGCGGCGGCCAGCGGCACGGCGTGGCTGGCTGGCGACGGCGAGTCTCCCTGGCCTTGGGAGCGAGGGCTTCGTCCTGCTGCTCTCTGCTCGCGTCGCCGGCCTCGGAAGGCAGCTCGCCGTGCCTGGCGGCGCCGGGCTGGGCAGCGCCTAATCAGGACGGATGCACGGTCAGCTGCTGCCGGTGGCGCCAGCTGACCGACGGATGCGGGCCGGTGTAGCTGCCGGTGGCGCACATGCCACCGCCGACCTGAGGCCGTGGTCGGATGGGGCTTCGGGAATGCCGGGGCGGATGCAGCGCACATGCCGGGGCAGGTGCCGCGCCGCCGGACCCGCGCCGCCGCCGGGCCCGGCGCCCGCTGGCTCGTCGTGCCGCCGCCGGACAGTCGCGCCCGCCGCCCCGCCACTTGACCCTCTGCCGCCCCTTGACCCTCTGCCGCCACATGGACACCCGCCGCCGGATCGCCGATCCGCCATCGAACTGCCGCACCGCCATTTGCCCCCACCGCGCCACAAGGCGCAGCGCGGCCGTCCCGCCGATGCGGCAGTTGCCCAGGCAGGTCGGTGCATCAGGCAGGTCCCGTCGGCACGCGGTCGGCACACCGGCGGCATGGCTGGCGCGCGGTGGCGCTTCGTGGTGACCAGGCCAAGGAGCGGCGCCGCGGCGAGCCTGGTGTGATCGGCGGTTCGGGTCGGCCGGGGCGCTGGTTTGAGACGGCGGCGCGTGGGCGTGGCCGGGTCGAGCCCGCCACAGCCGGACACTCAACAACCCGGTGGATCCGTGTCGCCAGAGAGCCTGTTGCATTTTTGGTATGTGTGGATAGTTCTGGTTTGTGTAGTGTTCGATCGATAATGGGGCATGGCGAAGCGGTTCCGTGCGGTGGATCGTGATCAGCAGTTCCTGCTCCCGGTGGACATG
>JAEVYS010000016.1 GCA_023392635.1 Actinomycetes bacterium
GGCGAGCCCTGCGGCGTCCCCGACGCCGACCAGGACGACGGGGTGGCCGTCTCGGGCCACCACGAGGCTGCTGCCGGGAGAGGCGTCGAACCCGGCGGCGGCGAGCGCGTCCGGCCCGAGGCCGACGAGGTCGGTGACGTCGGCACCGGTGGCGACCAGGAGCGCCACGGCGTCCAGGTCGGAGGCGAAGCCGCGTACCGCCTCGACATCGCACGACGTGGCGAGGGCGGGCACGGGAGTGAAATCGGCCGGGATCAGCTTGTTCGGATTGCGGCCCATGACTGCTCCTTCGCGTGGCGCTTCGGCTCCGACCATAGACCCACAGCCGCACCCACCGCGCTGCCGCGTACGGCGCTGCCGACGGCCAGGACGGCTCGTGTGCTCGGGTGGGTGCCGTCGCGATCGTCCTCACCATCGTCGCGCTCGGCGTCGCCGTGGCACTGTGGGCCACCGGCGTCCTAAGTCAACGAGGCACTGGCCGGCATCGGCGAGAAGCCCCGTCGGGCGGATCCGGGGGGACGGGCCGAGGGCGGACAAGTAAATGGTTCCTGCCCGGGGGGATGGGGCAGGAACCTGTTTCGAGTATAGGTCGGCACACCGCCCGTGTCACCCCAATGGGGGACACGATGTGTCGGCGCGTCGCGCCGGCGACGCTCAGCCGGCCTTGGCCGCCTGCGCCTCGGCCTTGAGCTGCTCCATGTCGAGGCCCTTCACCTGCTCGATCAGCTTCGCGAACTGGCTCTTGTTGAGCGCGCCGGCCTCGCGATAGACGAGGTAGCCGTCACGGAACGCCATGAGGGTGGGGATGGAAGAAATACCCAGGGCGGCCGACAGGTCGCGCTGGTCGTCGGTGTCGATCTTCGCGAAGACCGCGTCCGTGTGCTCCTCGGAAGCCGCCTCGAAGACCGGGCCGAACATGCGGCAGGGCGGGCACCAGGTGGCCCAGAAGTCGACGAACACGATGCCGTTGTCCTTGATGGTCTCGCCGAACTCGGCTTCGGTCAGCGCGATGGTTGCCATTCTCACGATCCTTAGGTCTTGGGGGATACCTCGGCTCAACGCCCTCGGGACCCCCGGGTATTCCCCGGCGACCCGTCAGGACAGGGCGACGAAGAGGTGATCGGCGATGGTGGCGGGCAGGATCGACTCCGCGTCGCCCTCACCCAGCACCAGCCGGCGCCCGATGAGCGCCGCACGCACCGGTGCGCCCGGCAGTGCGCCGGCCGCCGCGATCGAGGTCAGCAATTCCGGGTCGTTCTGGATGAACTCGCTCATCCGCAGCACCACCACCTGGTGGGCCTGCCCGTCCGCCAGCGTCAGCGAGAGCAGCTCGGTGCCGTCCAGGAAGGTCTCCGTGGCCGGCTCGACGCCCAGCTCGTCCAGCGCCGGGATGGGGTTGCCGTACGGCGAGCTCACCGGACGATCCAGGATCGCCACCAGGCGCCGCTCCACGTCGGTGGAGATCACGTGCTCCCAGCGGCAGGCCTCCTCGTGCACCAGCGGCCAGTCCAGCCCGATCACATCGATGAGCAGCCGTTCAGCCAGGCGGTGGCGCCGCATCACCCGCGTGGCCAGCTCCATGCCGCGCTCGCTCAGCACCAGGTGCCGGTCCTCGTGGACGCTGACCAACCCGTCACGTTCCATCCTTGCCACGGTCTGCGAGACCGTCGGTCCGCTCTGCTTCAGCCGCTCGGCGATCCGGGCACGCAGCGGCGGGATGCCTTCCTCGCCGAGCTCGTAGATCGTTCGCAGGTACATCTCGGTGGTGTCGATGAGGTCGCTCATGGCTCCTCCTCCCTGCGATCCGGTTGCCAGACTATAGCCATGACCGGGCACCCCACGCCGCGTACCGTCAGTGTCTCGCCCGACCGCCTCGGCGGCTGGCTCGAGGGCTTCGCGCAGCGCCACGGCAGCCCTGAGGTCCTCGTCGACGCCCGACGGGTCGAGCTGGTGTCGCCCGACGGCGCCCGGGCGCGGATCGGGCTGGCGTGGGGACCGCTCCCGCCGGGCACCGACCCGCTGTCCGGCCTGGTCGAGGCGTTCACCCGCCCGCGGGTGGTCGGCGCGCTGATCGTGCGGCGCAAGGCGCACGCCGTCGGTGTGTTCGACGGTGAGCGGTTGGTGGCCGGACGGCACGGCAGCCACTACGTCCAGGGACGGACGAAGGCCGGCGGCTGGTCGCAGCAGCGCTATGCCCGGCGCAGGGCGAACCAGGCTGGACGCTCCTTCGAGGCGGCAGCGGCGGACACCGCGGAGGTGCTGCTGCCCCGCCTGGCGGACCTTGAGGCCCTGGTGACCGGCGGTGACCGGGCCGCCGTGTCGGCGGTGCTCGCCGAACCCGGCCTGCAACGGCTGGCGACCGCAGGGCTGCCTCAGCCGTTCGGGGTGCTGGCGGTACCCGATCCCAACGCGAGCGTGCTGGCCGCCTTCGGCGCGCTGTTCAGGAAGGTGCTCATAGAACTCAACGAGCGCGCATGACCGGGGGCGTCCGCCCGACCGGGGGCTAGCGACGGCGCAGGAAGACCAGCACAGCGGCCAGGAGGGCGAGCACGGCGGCCCCGCCGATCGCGAGGACGTTGCGGGAGTTGTCCGGGGCGACGTCCGGGCTCTCGGAGTCGGGTTCGGTGGTGACGCTCACCTCAGAGCTCGTGGTCGGCGTGGCCGTCGCGCCCGTGGGTGTCACCGTCGCGTCCGCGGTCGCCGACGGCGTGGCAGCGGGCGTCTCGGCGAGCGCAGGAACGAACCCGCCACCCAGCGAGAGGAGGGCCGCCACCGCCACCCCCGCGAACACCCGGCGCACACCCACGATCATGGGCGGGAGCCTACCGGCCCAGCGCGGTCAGGCTGCCCACGACGACGAGGATGAGCAGCAGCACGAGCGCGCCGGTCACGACGAGGCGGCGGGATCGTGGGTTCACGGGGCCAAATGTATGCCAGGCGATTAGCGTTGGCTCATGGGATCGATGCGTCTCTACGCGATCGCGATCGATGAGGTGCGCGACATCTTCCGCGCCACCCCGGAGGTCGCCGGCTCCCTGCGGGCCATGGCCGCCGCCCGGTTCGGGGAGAACAGTCCGCAACAGCCCGGCCTGCTGGGCAAGCTCGGCCCTGTCTTCCGCCGCGCGCCCGACGCGCCGGTGGTGCGCCCGGACCTGCCGAGCGGCTCGGACGTGGACGCGCTGCTGTGCGGACGCTACGTCGCACCCCACCGCCTCGCCGCGTGCTGGCTGCTGCTGGAGACCTGGCTCGAGGGCCTCGCCTGGGGAAGCACCGGGCTGGAACTGACCGAGGCGCGGCTGAACGACGTCGACTTCGACCTCGTCCGCGCCGAGGTGCCGTCCCGGCACGGGCTGCGCAGCCTGCTCACGGCCGACCTCGGCATCGCCCTGATGCCGTGCCCGGGGCTGGCCGCCGGCTGGGTGCACGGCGACCACGTCCGGGCCATGGCCGCGACGTGGCGCGCGGCGGTGCCACGACTCGACGCCGAGGACCGGCCGCTCGCGGAGGCGGTCGTGGCGTGGCTCGACGAGTTCCGCCGGTGGTCGTCCGAGGCGCCGGCGGCACACCGGCCGCCCCCCGACCTCGTGGCGATCCTGCGCGCCTGAGTCGACACCTGGCCGACTTGCCACGTCCGGCGTTGCAGGAGCTAGACTGACCGACGGTCGGTCAGTAAGCCGACCGCCTGATCAGGAGCATCAATGGCACCACGAGCGAAAGCTCCCGCCGCCTCCCGCCCCCGGGTCGTGAAGGACCCGGACGTGCGTCGCGACGAACTGCTCGACACCGCTTTCGAGCTGTGCCGCAGCCACGGCTTCGACACCATGAACGTCGAGCAGGTCACGCAGGCCGCCGGCGTGGCGAAGGGGACCTTCTACCACTACTTCTCGTCCAAGGACGACATGCTCGAGCAGCTCGTGCGGCGCTTCGGGGACAGCCTGTTCGACCGGCTCTCCGCCGCTGCGGCGCAGGCGGAGGGCACCGGATCGCAACGGCTGCGGGCGGTGATGGCCGCGGCGGGCAGCTACAAGCTGGGCAATGCCGACATCGCGTACGCGTCCTTCCTCTACTCCGACGGCAACCTGCCCCTGCGCCACCGGCTGTTCCAGGCCTGGCGCGAGCGGGCGCGGCAGGTGCTGCTGCCGGTGATCGCGCAGGGGGCGGCCGACGGCTCGTTCTCGGTCTTCTCCGTCGAGGCGGCGACCGACGTCGTCCTGCTGCTGTGGTTCGAGGCGGCCGACCAGCTGTGGACGCGGGCCCTCGGCGCCGCGGACATCGACACGTTCGTCGACGTGATGCTCAACGGCGCAGCCACCATCTACCAGGCGCAGGAGCGCATCCTCGGCGTGCCCGAGGGCACCTACGCCGTCCCCATCGACGCCCACCTCACCGAGATCACCCGGCAGCTCTACCGCCGGCTGGACAGGAAGCAGTCATGAAGCGCAAGACGATTGTCGCCACCGGGGTCACCACAGCGGTGGTGCTCGCCCTCGGCGGCGGGTACGCCTGGTCGGCGGCGAACAACCAGCCCCTCGTCGGCGTGGCCACCGCAGCGGTCGGCCCCCTGGACGTCACCACGAGCGCGTCCGGCTCCCTGGTGGCCGCCCGCACCCGCGGGGTGTACCCGCCCGCGGCGGGCACGCTGTCGTCGGTGCGGGTCCACGACGGCGACACCGTCCGTGCCGGCGACGTCCTCGCCGTGATGTCGGCCGGGAGCCTGCGCCTGGCCGTGGCCCAGGCGCGTGCCGCCCACGTCACCGCGCAGGCCCAGCTGGAGGCGGTCAACAACGGCGTGCCCACCGCGATCGACCGCTCGGCGGCGAGCGCGGGGCTGTCCGCCGCCCGCTCCCAGCTGTCGACGGCCCGGAAGAACTACGCCTCGTTCCGCAGCGACTACCTGGACGCGAGCGCCGCCGAGCGCCACGCGATGCTGCCGACGCTCCGCACGCTGAAGTCGGCCCGCGCCAGCGCGTCCGCGGCCCTCACCGCCGCGCAGTCGGCGCTCAGCAAGCTCTCGGTCGCCGGCCGCGTCTCGCTCGCCCGCTCGGCAGCCGGGTACGCCGTGACCGCCACCCGACAGGCGCTGGAGCAGGCGCTCAGGAACCTCGCCGCCCGAGACCTCACCGCGCCGTTCGACGGGACCGTCACCCTTCACGGCACGGTCGAGAAGGGGGCGGGAGTCACTCCCGGCGTCGCGGTGCTCACGGTGGTGGACCCGACCCGGATGGAGTTCGAGGCGGCCGTCAACGAGACCGACATCGCCGACGTGGCGAAGGGGCAGCCGGCGACCGTCACCCTCGACGCCTTCGCGGACGGGTTCACCGGCACGGTCACCCGGGTCCAGGCCACGCCGGAGACCACCGGCACCGGGAGCGTCGCCTTCCCGGTGAGGGTGTCCCTCGAGGCGGGCGGGTCACGCCTGTTCCCCGGCATGAGCGGGTCGGTCGACCTGCTGGTGAAGTCCATTCCGGACGCCCTCACCGTCCCCGTGGAGTCGGTGCTGACCAGCGGCTCGGCGCGGTCGGTGTTCGTGCTGGGGGCCGACGGGGTGGTGCACCGCCGCGCGGTGACGATCGGCGCCTCCACCGACTCCGCCGCCCAGGTGCTCAGCGGGATCTCGGCCGGCGACCGTGTGGTCACCACCGGTGCGTCCGGGCTGTCCGACGGGCAGCAGGTGCGCACGAAGTGAGCGCCGCGGTGGACGCACCCAGGCCGCCGATCGTCGAGATCAGCGGGCTCACCAAGGTGTACGGCTCGGGCGCCAGCGAGGTGCGGGCGCTGGACGGGGTCGACCTGGTCGTCCCCGAGGGCCAGTTCGTCACCGTGATGGGGCCCTCGGGCTGTGGGAAGTCGACCCTGCTGAACCTCCTCGGCGGTCTGGACGCGCCGACGTCCGGCACGATCAGCATCGACGGGACGCCGCTGGCCGAGATGACCGACGACCGGCTCACCGAGCTTCGCCGTCGTCGCATCGGTTTCGTCTTCCAGTTCTTCAACCTGATCCCCGTGCTGGACGCCGTCGAGAACGCCTCGCTTCCGCCGCGCCTGGACGGGGACAGGGCGGCGGACAGCAGGGCCACGATCTGGCTGGAGCGCATCGGGCTCGGCGACCGCCTCCGGAACCGCCCCGACCAGCTGTCCGGCGGCCAGCAGCAGCGGGTCGCCATCGCTCGCGCCCTGTCCACCGAGCCGGCCCTCGTCCTCGCCGACGAACCCACCGGCAACCTCGACTCGAGGGCCGCCGGCGAGATCGGCGGCCTCCTGCGCCAGGTGAGCGCGGAGTGGGGTCGCAGCGTGCTGATGGTCACGCACGACCCGCGCATCGCCAGCTTCGCCGAACGCCTCGTGCTGATGCGCGACGGGCGCATCGTCGACGACCTGGTGCTCGACGGCACCCACGAGGCGCCGCGGCACGCGCTGGAGAGGGCCGGCCTGCTGTGAAGCTCACCCTCACCCTGGCGTGGCGGTACCTGCGGGGACGCGGCAGCCGCTCGTTCCTCACCACCCTCGCGGTGGTCTTCGGGGTGATGCTCACGTTCGGGCTCAACGGCATCCTGCCGGCCATGGTCGACGCGTTCACGCACAACCTCCTGGCCGCGGCGGGCAAGGTCGACCTCACCGTCACCAGCGCCTACAACCAGCCGTTCGCTCCCGCTGTCGTGGACCGGCTGCTCACCGTGCCGGGCGTGACCACGGCGAGCCCGGGCGTGCAGCGCGTGGCCCCGCTCCCCCGCAGCGCCGACGCCGCTCCCGATGCCCTCGCCCAGGTGGTCGTGGTCGGTATCGACCTCCCGACCGTGGCCGGTCTCCACGACTTCCCGCTCGAGGCCGGCCGCATGCTCTCCGCCGGGGACGACTCATCGGTCGTCCTGAACTCCGATCTCGCCGCCGAGCTGGGCCTGGACATCGGCGCCCCGCTCGTGCTGCCCGCCGCCGGGGGCACCGCACGGTTCCGGGTGGTCGGCCTGCTGAGCACGGCGACCGTGCCCGGCCAGGAACAGGTCTACCTCACGCTACCGGCCGCTCAGCAGCTGTTCGGCCTGGGCTCCCGGATCACCCAGGTGGAGGCGGCCTTCGCCGCCGCCGCCGACCGGGCGGCCACCGAGAGCGCCGTCGCGTCCGCCCTCGGCCCGGACTACCAGGTCGGTGGGCTCTCCTCGGAGTCGAGCCTGCTGGCCTCACTGAAGACCTCGGAGTTCGCCTTCACCATGTTCGGCCTGTTCGCCCTCGCCACGGCCGGGTTCATCATCGCCAACTCGTTCCGCACCGTGGTCGCCGAGCGTCGGCGCGACATCGGCATGCTGCGGGCGGTGGGCACCCGGCGGCGCACCGTGATCGGGATGTTCCTTGTGGAGTCGTTGATCCAGGGGGTCATCGGGACCGCGCTCGGCCTTCTCGCCGGCTGGGGCCTGGCCGCCGGCCTGTTCGCCGCGATGGCGCCGGTCTTCGAGTCGGTCCTGCACTTCCGGGTCGGCGGCCCGGTGTTCGGCGCCGGCACCTGGGCCACCTCGGTCCTGCTGGGGATCGGGGTCACCGTGGTGGCGGCGATCCTGCCGGCCAGGGCGGCCGGGCGCGTGACACCGCTGGAGGCGATGCGTCCGCAACTCGGCGTGGTGTACGAGCGGCGGGTCGGACGCCGGGCCTGGATCGGCGTGGGGCTCGCCGTGGGATCGCTGTTCGGCCTGACGACCGGGTCGCCGACGCTGGTGGGACTCGGCGCGGTGGTGTTCCTCGTCGGCGTCGCGCTGGTGGCTCCCGCCGTGGTGAACCCGATCGCGAACGCGGCGTCCCGTCCGCTGGAGGTGTTCTTCAGCCGCGAAGGCGCGATCGCCCGCAGCAACCTCCAGCGCAATCCGGGCCGCAGCGCGATCACCGTCACGGCGGTCATGCTCGGGCTGGCCTCGATCGTGGCCGTGATCAGCATGGTGACTTCGATCTTCGCCGGCTTCACCAGCTACCTCGACAAGTCGCTGAGCGCCGACTACCTGCTGATCCCGCAGTCGATCATCCTGGGCCAGGGCAACGTGGCTGCCGGCCCGCGCCTCGCCGAGGAGGTGCGGTCGGTGGCCGGCATCGCCGCGGTGTCGACCCTGCGGGTCACGCAGGCGAAGTCCGACGGCGGGGACGTGCAGGTGATCGGCATCGATCCGTCCACCTACCTCAGGGTGGCCGCGTTCGACTGGAACGCCGGCTCCTCCGATGGCGCGGTCGCCCAGCTCGCCAGTGGACGCTGGCTGGTGGCGAACGGCATCTACGCCGCCCAGCACGACCTGGTGGTGGGGCAGGCGGTGCTGCTGGACACCCCGAACGGCCCCCGCACGTACCACCTGGCCGGGATCGGCAACGACTACCTGAACGCCAAGCTCTCCACCCTGTACACGTCGCAGGAGAACCTGCGGCGCGACTTCAACGTCACCGCCGACCTGTTGCTGATGGCGAACCGGACCGCCGCCGCGGACCCCGACCAGGTGAAGGCACGGCTGGGCAGGGTCGTCGCGGAGTTCCCGGCGTTCCGGCTGTACGAGTCGTCCACGTGGCGGGCCGAGCAGCTGCGGACGTTCAGCGCCACCACCGTGATTTTCGACGTGCTCGTCGCAGCCCTCGCCCTGCCGTCGCTGCTCGCGCTGGTCAACACGCTGGCGATCAGCGTGCTGACCCGGACCCGCGAGATCGGGATGCTGCGCGCCGTCGGTGCGACGCGACGGCAGGTCCGGCGAATGGTCATGGCAGAGTCCCTCCTGCTGTCCGTCATCGGGACGGCGTTCGGCGCGATCGCCGGGCTGTGGCTGGGGTACGCGCTGGTGGTGGCGATGGGCGCCGTCGGCTGGCAGATGCCCTACGCCTTCCCGTGGTCCGGCCTGCTGGCCACCGTGGTGGTCGGGATCACGTTCGGCGTCCTGGCCGCGATCGGGCCGGCGCGCTCGGCGTCCCGGCTGGACGTCGTCGCGGCGCTGCACCAGGAGTGAGGCTCAGCTCTCCGGGTCGTACCCGAACACGCGCAGTTCCTGTGCGCACCGGCAGGCGACAGCGAGCTTCCGCGCCCACTCGACCGCCTCCTCGCGGGTCGCCACCTCCAGCACCGTGTAGCCGCCCTCGATCCGGGACGTCTGCGGATAGGTGCCCTCGGTCACCGTTCCGTCCCGGTCGACCAGCACCGGCGGCACATCCTCGTCGATACCGCCGCCGAACACCCACACCCCGGCGTCCTTGGCCTCCCGTACGACCGCATGCGCCGCATCGGCGACCACCTGCAGGTCCGCACCGTCGAGTTCCATGGCTCCGCTCGGGAACGAGATCAGGTACTTGGCCATCGCTCCAACTCCTTCCGGTGGTGGTCCTTCCGCGATCCATGGACCCAGCTCAGTCGCCGGCACTCCCGCGCAGGATCGAGGACATCTTCCTTCCCCTGGCCACCTCGTCGACCAGCTTGTCGAGGTAGCGCACCTTCTGCATCAGCGGGTCCTCGATGTCCTCGACGCGGTGGCCGCAGATCATGCCGGTGATCAGCGAGGCGTTCGGGTTGAAGGCGGGCGCCCCGGTGAAGAAGGCCTCCACGTCCACCTCCTCGGCCAGCACCCTCTCCAGCCCCGCTGCGTCGTAGCCGGTGAGCCAGGTGATGACCCGGTCGACGTCGGCCCTGCTGCGGTTCTTCCGCTCGGCCTTCTGCACGTACAGCGGATAGATGCTCGCGAAGCTGGTGGTGAAGATCCGGTGCCCTGCCATGCGCCCATCCTCTCAAACCGGCCTTCGACTCCGTCCCCTCCCGCTGCCCTGCGGGGTCAGGCGGCGTCATCGAGCCCCGCGATCGGCCTGCTCGGAACCGTCGGCGTGGCCAGCAACCGTTCGAGCACGGCGTAGAAGCCGGCCGAGTCGATCGACTCAACCACCTGCGCGTTCGGCTCCAGCCCGAACTTCGCCCACGCCATCGTCGACATGCCGCGGGTGAGCGCAGAGGACGTCTCCACATCCACCCGGTAGCCCTGCCGCTCCAGGACCAGTTCCGGGTGCAGCAGCACAGCCAGCGTGAGCGAGTCGGGGTGGGTGGAGCCGTTGACGCCCACCGACTCGTCGTAGTCGATCGTCGCGTCGCACATGCGCCGGAAGAACTGCGACAGCGGCGTCCCCAGGGCACACAGCCGGTCGTACGCGGGACGGGCGAAGGTGGCGTCACGCAGGGTCAACGGCGCCCACGGCACGATGTGCAGGTCGGCGAAGCCCGCGTCGAGGACGACCTGCGCCGCCTCCGGGTCGACGTAGAAGTTGAATTCGGCGCTGGGGGTGATGTTGCCGCGTCCGTTGTTCGAGCCCCCCATGATGTACAGGCTCTTCACCCGGGAGGCGAAGCCCCGGTCCATGACCACGGCGGTGGCGAGGTTGGTGAGCGGCCCGATGGCGATGATGCTGAGTTCGCCCGGCGCCTCCGCGGTGAGCCGCAACAGCGCGTTCACGGCGTGCTCGTCGGCCTCACGCACACCGGACAGGTCCATGGACAGCCCGCCCGAACCGTCCCCGTGCACATCCTCGGCGGACTCCCACGCCCGCAACAGGGGACGCCGGCAGCCCGGGTGCACGGGCACCTGTCCGAGCCGGCCGGCCACGTTCAGGGTCAGGTGGGCGTTCGCCACCTGCTGGTCGAAGCCGACGTTGCCGGCGACCATCGTGATCGCCCGCAGGTCGGCCTCCGGGTCGAGCAGTGCCAGCAGGATCGTGATGCAGTCGTCCTGCGCCGTGTCGGTGTCGATGATGACCGGGATCGCCATGGCCCTCCTCTGCCGGGGACCCTCACCCTAGCGGCCACTCCGGCCGCAGCGACGTGGCCGGAACGCACGGGAGCCACCGTCCCCGCGGACGGTGGCTCCCCGACGAACCGTCAGTGGACCAGGGTGGTGATGATCCCCTGGGCGAAGTACAGCACGAACGCGGCGGCGACCACCCACATCAGGGTGTGCACCTGCCGTGCCTTGCCCCTCAGCGCCTTGATCAGGACGAACGCGATTAAGCCGGCACCGATCCCGATGGTGATGGAGTAGGTGAAGGGCATCAGGACGATCGTGAGGAAGGCGGGGATGCCCTCCTCCGGGTCCTCCCAGTTGACGTGGACGACCTGGGACATCATCAGGAAGCCGACGAAGAACAGCGCCGGGGTGGCGGCCTCCGCGGGGACCATCTCGACCAGCGGGGCCAGGAACAGGCTCAGCAGGAAGGCGACGCCGGTCACGACGGACGCGATGCCGGTACGCGCACCGTCACCGACACCCGACGCGGACTCGATGTAGGAGGTGTTCGACGACACCGAGCCCAGGCCGCCGGCGATCGCGGCCACCGAGTCGACCAGCAGGATCTCCTGCGTGTGCGGCGGGTTGCCGTCCGCCCCGAGCATGTCGCCCTCCGCACCCACGGCCACGATCGTGCCCATGGTGTCGAAGAAGTCACTGAGCAGCAGCGAGAAGACCAGCAGCAGGATGCCGACGACCGCGGCCGGGCCGGCTGCCGTGGTGAAGGCGCCGAACAGGTCCACCCGGCCGAGGAGCCCGAGGTTGGGCAGCGTGAAGGGGTTGACCAGCTGCGGCAGGTTCTGCATCCAGCCGGTCGGGTTCACGATCGCACCGGTGTTGTCCTTGGCGAGCGGGAGATTGAGCACGGCCTGGACGATGACGGCGAGCACGGTGGCGGACAGGATCGCGATCAGCATCGCGCCCTTGACCTTGCGGACGAACAGGGCGACCAGGATCAGCAGGCCGACGAGGAAGATCGCGATCGGCCAGCCGAGCAGGGAGCCGTAGATGCCCAGGACGACCGGGGTGCCGCTCCCGGTGCGGACCACACCGGAGTCGACGAGCCCGATGAAGGCGATGAACAGGCCGATGCCGACCGAGATGGCGGCCCGCATCGAGCGCGGGACGGCGTCGAAGATGGCCTTGCGGAACCCAGTGAGCACCAGGATGGTGATCAGCACGCCCTCCCAGACGATCAGGCCCATCGCCTGCGGCCAGGTCATCTGCTTCACGATCGTGAACGCGACGAGCGCGTTCAGGCCCAGGCCGGTCGCCAGGGCGATCGGGAAGCGGCCGTAGACACCCATCAGGATGGTCATCAGGCCCGCGATCAGGGCGGTCGCCGCCGCCACCATCGCCATCGACAGGCCGATCGCCGGACCGCCGGCCGAGATCGGCTGGCCCGTGATCAGGTTGCCCTGCACGTCGGCCTGCGTGCCGATGATGATCGGGTTGAGGATGATGATGTAGGCCATGGTGAAGAAGGTCACCAGGCCGCCGCGGACCTCCCGTCCGAGGTCGGAGCCACGCTTGGTGACTTCGAACCAGCCGTCGAGGGTCTTGTTCAGCTTCGGGGCAGGGTCTGCCGTTGTCGTTCCAGGGTTCGCCATGGCGGAATGGTAGGGCCGTGGAACGGGGCCGTATCGTGGTGTCCGTGAGCCAGAACACCCACCATCACCGGCCTTTGATGGTGCAGGCGCCGGTCAGGGCGCTGGACCCCGACGGGGTGGCTGTGGTGACCGCCGGAACTGTCGCTTTCGCGATCGGCGCGCTGGTCTGCTGGTGGTTCGCACCCACGCTCGCCGCCACCGGGAAGCTGTGGTACCTCTGGGTCTCGGTGCTGGGGACCGTGATCGGCCTGCTCGGCATCGCGTTCGGGCTGTTCCGCAAGTCGCGGCGCAATCGGGGACGCCGCGTGCCCGCCGGCGACGAGGCCCCGATGCGGGTGGAGAGGCTCACGGAGCCCGCGCAGCCCGCCGGCGCTGCCGCCCCCGCGACCGAGGAGCCCACTCCCCGTTCCTGACCCACCCGGCCCCGCGGGGCCGGTGGCCCGGGACGTCAGTCGAAGAGGCCCTCTTCGATGCTGATCGTGTCCCAGATCGGGAGCGACAACTCCACACCCTTGCTGGGCGCGACCACATCGGAGTGGCCGCCGCACCCGTGGTCACGGCTGACCGCGGTGCCGTCGCTCGGCGACAGCTCGTTGGTGCACACGCCGAAGAGCCGCCCCAGCGAGCCGGTGATCGCGACGAAGAAGCCGCACGACTCGCACAACGCCGGAGCCTGCTGCGTCATCGCGTTGTCGGGTCCGCCCGCGGACTCCAGCCAGCGCTCCACGGCCGCGTCCCTGCCCTCGGGGGAGAGCACGCGCTCGCGACCCAGACCGAGTTCGGCCACGACGGCCCGGAGCTGGCTGGCCTCGGCCGGGTCCGTGTCAGCCGCCTGCTCGCCCCCGGTGTAGCCCGGCTCGAGCCGGTAGTCGTCCGCCTCCGCCGGAGCCAGGACGCCGGGGGTGAGGTCCTTGGGCCCGATGCGCTCGGCCCACGGCACCCACGCCGGAGCGAGCAGGGCGCCCTCGCCGGGCACCAGCGTCACTTCGGAGACGGTCACCACCCGGGCGCGGGCCGCGCGGGCCACCGTCACCGACCACTGCCAGCCGGGATAGCCGGGATGGATGCAGTCGAACAGGTGGGTGACGACCCGGACGTCCTCGGCGAGCACGCCGCGGTGCGGTCCCACCTCGAGCACGCCGGCGCGTTGCACGGCCGCCTCGCGAGCGAGGTCGAGCGCCTCGACGCAGGCGTCATCGAGTTCGAGTGTCGCGGGCAAGGTCACAGCTCCAGTTCGTCGGCCACGGCGCGCAGCACCGCTGCGGTCTTCCCGGCCAGCTTGGCATCGGGGTGGCGGCCACGACGATAGCCGTTGCCGACCCCGTCGAGCATCTTGATCAGGTCCTCGACGATGATCGCCATCTGCTCGGGCGACTTGCGGGACGCCTTGGACAGCGACGGCGGGGCCTCGAGCAGTCGCACCGAGAGCGCCTGCTCCCCCTTCTTGCCGTCGACCACACCGAACTCGACCTTCTGCCCACGCTTGAGTGTGGTCACGCCGTCGGGCAGCGCAGCAGCGCGGACGTAGACGTCCTCGCCGCCCTCGTCCTTGGACAGGAAGCCGAAACCCTTCTCGGCGTCGTAGTAGCGCACCTTGCCAACAGGCATGTTTTCCTCAACTCCTGGTCTTCCCCGGCCTGCTCCCACCACCGGGCCTCACCAGCGTAACTGGTCGGCCCACAGCTGGCACGCCGCAGCGGGTGCTCGCGCCGCGCAGGGGGCATACCCGGCCCTCGGGATGCGAGCGGGCAGCCCCTACCATTGGCCCATGGCCACGTGGCAGGACGGACCCGAGTACGCGCCGCACGAGCGTCCGGCCGCCTTCGTCACCCCGCCGCTGCCGCCGCTCGGCGCTCCGGAGCCTCCAGTACCGATCACCGAGCCGCCGGTCGCGGGGGTCGAGCCGTCCTTCCTGCCCGCCACCGGACCGCAGCCCGACCTCGCCGCGCTCGTGCCAGACGCCGCTCCGGGACGCAACCCGAACACGGCCTTCGAGGTGTCGACGGCGGCCCTCACGGCCGGGACGAGCACGTGGTCGAGCGGGGGCGCCGTCGCGTCCGGCCGCCTGCCCACGCAGCCCTTCACCGCTCCCGGTCCGCCGCTGGCCGGCTACTTGCCCGTCCAGGCGGCCGTGCAGCCGAACGCGCAGGTCAACCCGGCGCCGTTCCCCGCACCGAACACCCCGCAGTGGTTCGCCCCTCCGCCCTCGAGCCGCGTGCCGAGCGCGCCGCCGTCGGTCAGCATCGGCCAGATCTGGCAGGCCGCGACGCCGGCCGTGGTGATCCCGCTGATCCTCGGCGCGCTGTTCTCGTGGATCTCGATCCTCATGCTCGCCCTCGCGTTCGCGTTGTCGGCGCGCATCGCGTACCGGCGCGTCGCCGTGCGCCGGTCGTTCACCGCCGCGCTGGTGTGGGTGGCCCTCTCCGGCCTGATGTCGCTGGCATCGGACGGCTACGACGCCGACCTGCTCTTCAGCGCGTTGTCGGGCGGCGCGCAACTCGTCTGCTGGATCCTGCCGATCGTGATCGGGCTGGTGGTGGGTGCCGCGATCCGTAGCGGCGAACCTCCGGACCGGACCATCGGATGACCGACCAGCCAGGCCCGTCCGGAATCGGCACCCCGCCGTCTGACCACCCGGGGTTCACCCCGCCTGCAGGCGCGGGGGCGTCGCGTCCGCCTTCCTGGGCACCGCCTCCCCTCGAGCACCGGGTGGAGGCCCCGCCGCCGACCGGACGGCGCCCCGGCCACCCGCGGCGGCGGTCGCGGCGCATCGCAGTGGCTGCTGTCCTCGTCGGCGGGCTCCTGCTGGTGGCGAGCCTGAGCGCCCTTCCGATGCTGTCACCGTCACGGACGGGCGGCCCGAATCCCGGCGCCGGCCCGGCCCTGGTCACGGAAGGCCCGTCTCCCGCCGGGACCGCCGCGGCCACCGTGACCGGTGGCGGCGTGGGAGCAGCCGTCCCCTTCACCACGGCGGGCGGGGCCGGCACGATCACGGTCACCTCCGCGGTCTGGACGGACGCGGGCGCGATGGCTGCGCCCCAGGGCAGGCGGTACCTCGTCCTGGACGTCACCATCGCCTGCGCGCTGGGAGAGGTGGCGGTCAGCCCGTTGGCCCTGCTCGCCGTCACCGCGACCGAGAAGGAACTGCCGGGCTTCGGGGCCACCATCGACCGCCCGCTCGCCGGTGCCGTGGTTTCGGCGGGGTCCTCGGCCGCGGGCCAGGTCGGCTTCGCCCTGACGCCCTCCACGACGCGGGTCTACCTGCTCGACGAGAGCCTGCACCGGCTCGCCGAGGTGGAGATCCCCGCGCCATGAGCGTGTCCGCGGGGAGCACGCCGGAGGGGAGCAGCCCGTCCGTGCCGGCCGAGCCGTTCCGCACCCGACGGTTCGTGCCGGTGGCGCCGGAACGGCGCCCCCGGCGGTCGCGGGAGGCGGCACGGGTCGTGGTCACCGACCGGAGAGTCGCCCTGATGCTGGCCGACACCGACCCCGGACTTCCCGGTACACGCTGGTGGGTCACCCCCGGTGGCGGCATCGACCCGGGCGAGTCCCCGGTCGAGGCGGCGGTGCGTGAACTCGCCGAGGAGACCGGGCTGCAGGTCGTCGCCGACCAGCTGCTGGGGCCGGTGGCAGTGCGCACTGTCGTCCACGGCTACTCCGACCAGGTCCTCAGCCAGCGCGAGAGCTTCTTCGTCCTCGTCGTCGACGCGGCGTTCGACGTGCAGCCGGGCGGGCTCACCGAGGACGAGCAGATCACGCTCGACGGTTGGGAGTGGCTCCCGCTGCACGAACTCGGTGGCGTCCCCGACCCGGTGTGGCCCGCGGACCTCGCCGAGCTGGTCACGCTCGCCGCGCGTCCCGAGGAGTGGCCGAAGGACCTCGGGAGCGTCGAGGAGTCCACCCTGCCGGTAGAATGAGCCGGTGCAGGAGAGCCCCGTGACCACCATT
This sequence comes from Actinomycetes bacterium, assembly GCA_023392635.1. Taxonomy (GTDB): domain Bacteria; phylum Actinomycetota; class Actinomycetes; order Propionibacteriales; family Propionibacteriaceae; genus Propionicimonas. Next base: position 16,331 of record JAEVYS010000016.1, read on the forward strand.
TCGCAGCCCGACCTGGAAGCGAACCAGCGGCTCCTCGAGCGCTTCATCTGGCTCTCGATCGCCACCGCCCTCGCCACCGTCGCGATCAAGGTCGTGGCGGCCTGGCTGACCAACTCCGTGGGCCTGTGGTCGGACGCGATGGAGTCGACCGTGAACCTGGCCGCGGCCCTGGTCGCCGGCTGGGCCCTGCGGCTGTCGGCCAAGCCCGCCGACCACAACCATGACTTCGGGCACGGCAAGGCCGAGTACATGTCGGCGGCCGTCGAGGGCAGCCTGATCTTCGTCGCGGCCGCGTTCATCATCTACGGGGCGATCGAGCGCATCCTCGCGCCCGCGCCACTGGAGCAACTGGGCCTCGGCCTGGCGCTCTCGTTGCTCGCCACCCTGCTCAACCTGGGCACCGGACTGCTGCTGCTCAGAGCCGGGCGCACGCACCGCTCGATCACCCTCGAGGCGGACGGCAAGCACCTCCTCACCGACGTGTGGACCTCTGTGGGCGTGCTGGTCGCGATCGGCCTGGTCGCGGTGACCGGCTGGCTGGTGCTCGACCCGATCATCGCGCTGATCGTCGGTGCCAACATCCTGTTCACCGGCTACAAGCTCGTGCGGCGCTCGGTGGTCGGCCTGCTCGACGGCACCCTGCCTCCCGAGGAGGTGGAGCTCGTGAACCGCGAGCTCCACGAGGTCTGCGCCGACCCGCGCGTGCAGATCGCGGACGTCCGCACCCGCGAGTCCGGGCGCCAGCGTTTCGTCTACGCCACCTTGACCGTTCCGGGCGAGTGGACGGTGAAGCGGGGCCACGATGTGGCCGACTCGGTCGAGCACGCCATCGACGCCGCCCTGCCCGGCACCGCGACCTTCGTCCACATCGAACCGGCGCCCGAGTAGCCCGCCCGCCCCTCCCGACTTCGCCACCGAAATCGCCTCTCGCCACCGAGATCTCGGCAGCCGGGGCAGATTTCGACAGCGAAGTTGGCTTTCGGCAGCCAGGGAGTGGGGACGGCCCGCCTCAGGCGGTGGCGGCGGGGTGGTGGCGGACCTCGGCGTCGATGAGGGTGCGCCACGAGCGCACCAGGTCGGCGTCGACGTAGGCCTTGTACGAACCTCCGGGACGGGCCGGCTTGCCGATGTGGAACGCCCGGACGCCGGCGCGCGCCAGCCAGGGGACGTGGTCGGGGTGCAGCCCGCCGCCGGCCATCATGACCGAGGCTGCCCAGGGATCGGCCTTCGCCCGCGCGAGAAGGTCGTTCAGTCCGTGCTCCACGTCGCGCGCTGAGCCGGCGGTCAGCACCTGGTCCAGCCTCGACAGGGTGGGCAGCACCTGCCAGGCCTTGTCGGCGTCCAGGCAGGCGTCGACCGCCCGGTGGAAGGTCCACGGCCATGTCCCGTCGGAGATCAGTTCCTCGACGACTCGCGCGTCCACCTCGCCGAGGCCGTTGAGGAAGCCGAGCACCATCCCGTCCGCTCCCGCGTCGGCGTAGCTGGCCATCAGCCCGCGCAACCGGACCGCCTCACCGCCGTCGGTGCCGAAGCCCTCCCGCAGCCGCACCATCACGCGCACCTGGATGCTGGTCGCACGGCGAACCTGCGCGACGAGCTGGGGGGTCGGCGACATGCCGCCCTCTTCCAGGCTGCCGCACACCTCGACCCGGTCCGCACCACCGGCCTCGGCACGCTCGGCGTCGGCCGGGTGCAGGGCGATCACCTCGAGCAGGCCGCTCATGGGTCAATGATGGGACGCGGGGCTGCGCCAGCCCCGCAGACACGCTGTCAGTCGATGGCCGGCTCGGCCTGCACCTGGGCGTAGGCGGGGGCGTCGACCGCTCCCGGCGGCATGCGGGTGCCCGCCAGCCACGTCAGGACGGCCGCGACCGCGATCGCGGCGAACACCCAGGTGGAGGCCGCGACGATCGTCGCGTAGTCGTGCTCCCCGCGTCCGGCCGCGATCACGTTGTTGGCGATGGCGCCGAAGATCGCGACTCCGACGGCGCTTCCGGCGGAGCGGGCGAACACGTTCACCCCGGTCACCACGCCGCGCTCGCTCCAGTCCACGGACGCCTGGGCGGCGATCAGCGACGGGGCGGCCGTCCAGCCCAGCCCGAAGCCGATCACGAACGAGATAGACCCCACCGTCCACGGGCTCGGCCACGGCCCGGACGCCGCCAGCGCGACGGTCCCGATCACCGCGATTCCGCTGCCCAGCATCACGGTGCGGCGGTACCCGTAGCGCAGGTACAGGCGTCCGGACACCGCTGCGGCGAGCGGCCAGCCCAGGGTGAGCGCAGCCACCGCGACCCCGGACACCAGCGGCACGACGCCGAGGGAGTTCTCCAGGTAGGTCGGGACGAAGCTCGTGATGCCGATCAGCAGGCCCCCGACGCCGAGGGAGACGAGCGTGGTCGTACGGATCAGCGGCCTGGCGAGGATCGACAGGTCCAGCACCGGCTCGGCGGCCCGCCGTTCCACGAACGGGAAGACGGCAAGGGCGGCGAACCCGAGGGCGAAGCTCGCGACGCTCGGCACCGACCACCACGCCCAGGCGTTGCCGCCCTCGAGGAGGGCGAGGATGACCGCGGTCAGCCCGACGGTGAGGAGGGTGGCCCCGGCGTAATCGATGCGGTGGTCCTTCCGCTCGATCTGCTCGGAGTAGTTACGGATGATGGCCCAGCCGGCGATGAGGCACAGCGGGATGTTCACGAAGAAGATCCAGCGCCACGACACGAACTGCGAGAACAGCCCGCCGAGCGCGGGACCAACCACGGAGGAGATGGCCCAGACGCTGGCGATGTAGCCCTGGACCAGCGCGCGCTCCGCCACGCTGTAGATGTCCCCGACGATCGTCATCGACATCGGGGCGGCGGCGCCGGCGCCCAGCCCCTGGACCACGCGGAACGCGATCAGCGAGCCCATGTTCCACGCGAGCCCGGCCAGGATGGAGCCGAGCAGGAACAGCCCGACGCCGACCAGGATCACCGGCTTGCGCCCGATCGTGTCGGCGAGCTTGGAGTAGATGGGGACGGACACCGCCTGGGCCAGCAGGTAGACCGAGAACAGCCAGGGGAACTGGTCGAACTCGCCGAGCTCCTTGACCACCGACGGCACCGCCGTGGCCAGGATCGTCGCGTCGATCGCGATCAGCCCCGTGGTCAGCATCAGGGCCAGCAGGACAGCCCCGCGCTCGGACCGGAAGCCGACTGTCGTTCCCCTGTCGCTACTCACTCTGGTCTCAATACCCCTGCCCCCGGGGATATTCCGGGACGCAGCGAGGGCGGCCCCTTTCGGGACCGCCCTCGTGAGGTGCGTCGAGCAGCGCGACCAGGATCAGAAGTCCATGCCGCCCATGCCGCCGTCACCGGCCGGCATGGCCGGGGCCTTCTCCGGCTTGTCGGCGATGACGGCCTCGGTGGTGAGGAACAGCGCCGCGATGGACGCAGCGTTCTGCAGCGCCGAACGGGTGACCTTGGCCGGGTCGATGATCCCGGCGTCCACCATGTTGACGTACTCGCCGGTGGCAGCGTTGAGGCCGACGCCGGCGTCCAGGTGGGACACCTTCTCCGCGACGACGCCGCCCTCGAGGCCGGCGTTGACCGCGATCTGCTTGAGCGGGGCCGAGCACGCCGCGAACACGATCTGTGCGCCGGTCGCCTGGTCACCGCTCAGTTCGGACAGCTGCACCTTGGCGGCGGCCTGCAGCAGCGCCACGCCGCCACCGGCGACGATGCCCTCCTCGACGGCCGCCTTCGCGTTGCGGACGGCGTCCTCGATGCGGTGCTTGCGCTCCTTCAGCTCGACCTCGGTGGCCGCGCCGACCTTGATCACCGCAACACCGCCGGCCAGCTTGGCAAGGCGCTCCTGCAGCTTCTCGCGGTCGTAGTCGGAGTCGGAGTTCTCGATCTCGCGACGGATCTGGGCGACCCGGCCGGCGATCTGGTCGGCCTCGCCGGCACCGTCGATGATCGTGGTCTCGTCCTTGGTCACCTTGACCGAGCGGGCCCGGCCCAGCAGGTCGAGGGTGACGGCGTCCAGCTTGAGGCCGACCTCCTCGGAGACGACCTGGCCACCGGTCAGGATGGCGATGTCGGTCAGCATGGCCTTGCGGCGGTCACCGAAGCCCGGCGCCTTGACGGCCACGGACTTGAAGGTGCCCTTGATCTTGTTGACGATCAGGCCGGCGAGCGCCTCACCGTCGGTGTCCTCGGCGATGACCAGCAGCGGCTTGCCGGACTGGACGACCTTCTCCAGCAGCGGCAGCAGGTCACGCAGCGAGCTGACCTTGCTGTTGACGATCAGGATGTAGGGGTCGTCGAGGATGGCTTCCATCCGCTCGGCGTCGGTCACGAAGTAGGGCGAGATGAAGCCCTTGTCGAAGCGCATGCCCTCGGTGAGCTCGAGGTCGAGGCCGAACGTGTTGCTCTCCTCGACGGTGATCACGCCCTCCTTGCCGACCTTGTCCATGGCCTCGGCGATGATCTCGCCGACCGTGGTGTCAGCCGCGGAGATGGACGCGGTCGCGGCGATCTGCTCGCGGGTCTCGATCTCGATGGACGCGGAGGCGAGCTGCTCGATGATCGCGGCGACGGCCTTCTCGATGCCCTTCTTGAGGTCCATCGGGTTGGCGCCGGCGGTCACGTTGCGCAGGCCCTCGCGCACCATGGCCTGGGCGATCACGGTGGCGGTGGTGGTGCCGTCGCCGGCCACGTCGTCGGTCTTCTTGGCGACCTCCTTGACCAGCTCGGCGCCGATCTTCTCGTAGGGGTCCTCCAGCTCGATCTCCTTGGCGATGGACACGCCGTCGTTGGTGATCGTGGGGGCGCCCCACTTCTTCTCGAGGACCACGTTGCGGCCCTTCGGTCCGAGGGTGACGCGCACGGCGTCGGCGAGGGTGTTCATCCCGCGCTCCAGGCCGCGGCGAGCCTCGACATTGAATTCAATCAGTTTCGCCATGTGTGTTCGGCAATCCTTCGGCGTCTCGGGGGACAGGCCCCTCAGGTGGACTCGGTTCCTGGTCTCGCCTCGATGCCCGCGACGGACGATCAGCTGATCTCATCGAGTCAGAGTGGTGGCACTCTCTGCCTGAGAGTGCTAACCCCATGTTTAGCACTCACACCGGGGGAGTGCAAACGTTCCGGGTCCGGAACCCGGCCCCGCGCGGCCCCTTCCCGGTGAGGTTCCAGCCGGCGGCGAGCGGCAGAATGGAGGCATGCCTGCGCGTCAGTCCACCAGGCCGTCCCACTGGGTACGGGCGGTCGGCAACGCGCTCAACCTGTCGACGCCGCTGGGCCTCCTCGTCGCCGCGGCCGGACGGGCGCGGCTGAGGCGCGGGCCCGAGGGCCTCCTGCTGGCCGACTCCTACCGGTTGCGGCTCCCGAGGGCGGGCGCCTTCACCGTCGGCAACGTTGTGCTGGTGCCGCACGGCACCGCGGAGGCCCTCGAGCGGCGGTCGCCGGGCACGCTGGCCCACGAGAGCGTCCACAGCTGGCAGTGGTTCGGGTGCCTCGGGCTGCCGTTCCTGCCGCTGTACAGCCTTGCGTCCGCCTGGTCGTGGTTGCGGACGGCCGATCCGGCGTCCGCGAACTGGTTCGAGCGAAACGCCGGGCTCGTGCGTGGCGGCTACATGGAACGCCCGCGCGACAACGCCGGGCTCCGCAGGCTGCTGGCGCGGGACCGGGAGGTCAGACCTTGAGGTTCACGCCCAGGCGGCGGGCGGTGCGCTCCTTCTGCCGGGTGGCGCGCAGCCGGCGCAGCCGCTTGACCAGCAACGGGTCGTGGGCGAGCGCCTCCTCTGAGTCGATCAGCGCGTTCAGGAGCTGGTAGTAGCGGGTGGGCGAGATGTCGAACCGCTCCCGGATCTCCGATTCCTTGGACCCCGGCAGCGCCCACCACTGCTTCTCGAATTCGAGGAGCGAGGCCTGCTGCTCGGACAGGCCGCCGGCGCGGATGGCCATGGGGTCGGACATGCCCCAAGGTTAACGCCAAACCACATCGATGTCATTCGGTCCCCCGCGGCTCGCTGAGCTTTCGATAGACTGGACGATGGCCCGCGGGCACCAGACGCTACCCCCGAGAAGTAAGGATGCTCGATGCAGTCGCTGCACGGCACTGTCCAGCACTACGCGTGGGGCACCACCGACGCGATCCCCGACCTGCTGGGTGTACCCGCCGACGGGCGCCCGTTCGCCGAGTACTGGCTGGGGGCCCACCACCTGTCCCCCTCCGATCTCGACGGCACCCGCCTGGACGAGGTGGTCAGGGAGCACCCGGAGGTGATCGGGGAGCCGAGCCGGGCCACGTTCGGTGACCAGCTGCCGTACCTGCTGAAGGTGTTATCGGCCCGCCACGCGCTGTCCCTCCAGGTGCACCCGTCGCGTGCCCAGGCGCAGGAGGGCTTCGCCCGCGAGAACGAGGCCGGGATCGCTCCGGACGCGCCCGAGCGCACCTACCGCGACGACTGGCCCAAGCCCGAGATCATGATCGCGATCGACGAGTTCCACACGCTGTCCGGCTTCCGCGATCCCCGGCGCACCGCGGCTCTGTTCGCCGGGCTGGGAGTGGCCGACGACTTGGCCTCGGTCATCGGCCCGCTGACCGAGCGCAAGGGGGAGGCGGCGCTGGCCGAGGTGTTCCTCGACGTGCTCAGCCTCGACGGCGAGCGGGCCGAGCTGTCCGAACTGGTGTGCGCTGCCGCCATGGCCCACAAGGACGACGAGGGCGAGGTCGGCGAGTTCGCCCGCACCGTGCTGGAGCTGGACGAGGTGTTCCCCGCCGACCCGGGCATCCTGGCCGCCCTGCTGCTGAACCGCATCGTGATGCAGCCCGGGGAGGCCGTGTTCGTGCCCGCCGGCCACATGCACGCACACCTGCGCGGCACCGGCATCGAGGTGATGGCCAACTCCGACAACGTCATCCGCGGCGGCCTCACCAGCAAGCACGTGGACGTGAACGAGCTGGTCAAGGTGGTCGACTTCGCCCCCTCCGACGCCGAACTCACCGTTCCCGAGGCGGTCGCCCCCGGCGTCGACCACTACGCGACGGGTTGCCCCGAGTTCGACGTCTGGCGGGTCACCTCCACGTCGGAGGGCAGGGCGGTCGGCCTGCCCGGCGCCGGCTCGGCGCGCATCCTGATCGTGGTCTCGGGCAGCGCGGAACTGGCCCGTGACGACGAACGCCTCGACCTCGGCCGTGGCGCGGCGGCGTTCCTCACGGCGGAGGACGAGGTCACGCTGACCGGCGAGGCCGTGGCCTTCCTGGCCGCCTCCGGCCTGCGCTGACATGCCCACGCCGCTGGACGTGCTGGCGCCACGGGTCAGCGACCTGGTCACGTCCGGCCGGCGCCCGGTCGTGCTGATCGACGGCGGCGCGGGCTCGGGCAAGACCACGCTCGCGGACGCCCTCGCCGCCGCGTGGCCCGGAACGGTGCAGGTCGTCGGGCTCGACGCGGTGTACCCGGGCTGGAACGGCCTTGCCTCCGCCGCCGCGGCCGTCCCCCACCTGATCCGCGGCAGCGGCTTCACGACGTGGGACTGGCACCGCGACCGCCCGGGAGCCTGGCGTCCGCTGGACGCCGGCGTCGGCCTGATCGTCGAGGGCTGCGGCGCCCTCACGCCGTCCAGCAAGCCGCTCGCCGGGCTGTCGGTGTGGCTGGAGGTCGACGAGCCGACCCGCAGGCGTCGCGCGCTGGCCCGTGACGGTGAGGTGTTCGCCGCCCACTGGGACGAGTGGGCAGCCCAGGAGGCGGCCCACTGGCGGGCCGATCACCCGCGCGAACTGGCCGACATCGTGATCAGCGAGCCGGTGCTGGCACAATGATCGCCGGGCTCCGGCCCAGCGCCTCCGTAGCTCAGTTGGCAGAGTGCCCGCCTTGTAAGCGGATTGTCACCGGTTCGATCCCGGTCGGAGGCTCGTGACGTTCCCCGCAGGCCAGTGGCAGCAGATGATCGCCCGCGACCCCGGGCACTCGACCCGCTACATCGAGCGGTTCCGGATGCTCGCGGCGCAGGGCCACGACCTCTACGGCGAGGCCCGCCTGGTCGACGCGATGCTGGGACGCGGCTCCGCCGTCCTGGACGCCGGCTGCGGTCCCGGCCGCCACGCCGGCTACCTCCACGACGCCGGCCATCGGGTGGTCGGCGTCGACGTCGACCCGACCCTGATCGCGGCGGCGGAGGCCGACTCCCCCGGCCCCACGTACCTCGTCGGCGACCTGGCGGGCTTCGAGCTGCCCCCGCAGGCGCCGCGGGAGTTCGACGCGATCCTCTGCGCGGGCAACGTGATGACGTTCCTCCATCCCGACACGCGGGTCCCCGCGCTCGCCGGCATGGCGTCCCGCCTCGCACCGTCCGGCCGGGCGGTGATCGGGTTCGGCGCAGGGCGCGGCTACGCCTTCGACGAGTTCCTCGCCGACGCCGCCACCGCCGGGCTGGCGCTGCAGCAACGCTTCGCCACCTGGGACCTGCGCCCGTTCACGCCGTCCGCCGACTTCCAGGTGGCGGTGTTCGGACGGGCCTGACCCTGCGATCGGTCACGGCCTGGCCGCGGCCCGCCTGTTCTGGGTCCGCCACGCCTGCGCGATGACCACGACCAGGATGGCGAGCGACACCCAGGTGAGGTACTTGCCGTAGGTGTCCATGACGGCGACCGCCGGCTCGCCGATCCAGTAGCCGGCGGCGAGGCACAGCCCGTTCACCACTGCCGACGACACGATCGAGACGCTCAGGAACTTCGTCAGGCTGGTGCCGGCCTCTCCCAGCACGGCGAGCACGACCGGGCGCCCGGGCACACCCGGCACCATCGACAGGGCGAGCGCCAGGATGTCGTACCTGTGAGCGAACCGTTCGGCCCGCTCGTTGAGCCTGCGGGCACGCTCGGAGCGCCCCGACCAGACCTCGATCAGCTCGCGGCCCCACAGCCGTCCCGCCCACCAGTAGATCCAGTCGAACTTGATCAACCCGAACGTGCCGAGGAACCACACCAGGGGCCACCACGGGTCGCCGACCGCCGCGCGCGCACCGATCAGCACCATTCCCGACCACGAGCCAAGTGAGGCGAGGACGTGCGGCCCGAAGGCGAGCAGGGTGGGCCGGACGAAGCTCATCACCAGCCCATAGGCCGCCGCGGCCCCGAGCCAGCTGAAGCAGGCGATGTCGGTGGGGGTCGGCTTGTGCTTCCACGGCAGCGACGGGTCCTCCCACCACTCCCTCGCCGCGGCGGGCTCCGGCGGTTCGGGACGGCCGTCGTCGGGAGGGGCATCGCTCACCCGGCGAGCCTACCCGAGCCCCGCCCGGCGCCGGCGCCCGTCGCAGCCCTCGTCAACAGCCGCAGCGCCGCCCGGCCGATGGGAGCGAGGCTATGGCCCGCTCGCGGGTACTCATGCCAAGATGGGTTCCGCCGCACCCGCGGCGCTTCTTCCACTACGGATCGTCGGGCACGTACCTGCCCGTGGAAAGGTGTACTTGGCATGGCCACAGTCAGTTTCAAGGACGCGACCCGGGTGTATCCCGGCGCTGACCACCCCGCCGTCGACAAGCTGAACCTGGAGATCGGGGACGGCGAGTTCATGGTCCTGGTCGGCCCGTCCGGATGCGGCAAGTCGACGTCGCTGCGTATGCTCGCCGGCCTCGAAGAGGTCAACGCCGGCAACATCATGATCGGTGACCGTGACGTCACCGACCTGCCGCCGAAGGACCGGGACATCGCGATGGTGTTCCAGAACTACGCGCTCTACCCGCACATGACCGTCGCAGACAACATGGGCTTCGCCCTGAAGATGGCCGGCGTGCCCAAGGCCGAGCGCGACCAGCGCGTCCTCGAGGCGGCGCACCTGCTGGGGCTGGAGGGCTTCCTCGCCCGCAAGCCGAAGGCCCTCTCCGGTGGCCAGCGCCAGCGCGTCGCGATGGGCCGTGCGATCGTCCGCCAGCCGCAGGTGTTCCTGATGGACGAGCCCCTGAGCAACCTGGACGCCAAGCTTCGCGTCTCGACCCGCACCCAGATCGCCGCCCTGCAGACCCGCCTCGGCGTCACCACCGTCTACGTCACGCACGACCAGGTCGAGGCCATGACGATGGGCGACCGGGTCGCGGTCATGAAGGACGGCGTCCTGCAGCAGGTCGACAGCCCGCTGACCCTGTACGACGCACCGGCCAACCTGTTCGTCGCAGGCTTCATCGGCTCGCCGGCCATGAACCTGATCACCGGCACCATCGTCGACGGCGGCGTGCAGGTGGGCGACTACGTCGTCCCCGTGAAGCGCGAGACGCTGGCCAAGGTCACCGACGAGAAGACGCTCGTCCTCGGCATCCGCCCGGAGAACTTCCGGATCGCAGAGGAGGGCATCAGCCTCGACGTGGACGTGGTCGAGGAGCTCGGCGCCGACGGCTACGTCTACGGCACCCTCGCCGGCCTCGACGCCGACGAGAAGCTGACCGCCCAGCAGATCGTGGCCCGCGTCTCCGCCCGGACGCCACCGCAGCGTGGCACCACCGTGCGGCTGAACACGGTCGACCCCGACACGATGCACGTCTTCTCCGAGAAGACGCAGGAGCGGTTGAGCGCGTAGCAGCACCATCTGGCGGGGCCGGTCGGATCATCCGACCGGCCCTTCCTGTCGTCCCGGCCGGCCGCAGCCTGCTCCGACCCCGGCGAGCGGGCCCGAAGGGCCGGCGGGAGTGTTTCGAGCGCATGCGAGAATGGCGAGGTGCCCCGGTTCCTCTCCTCGCGCCCGGACTCACGGCTGATTCCCCTGCCGTGGGAGGTCCCGCTCGCGGAGTGGCCCACCGAGCACCTCGTCGCACTTCCGCGGGGCATCTCCCGCCACGTCGTCCGCTTCATCAAGGTGGGCAATTCGGTCTATGCGGCGAAGGAGGTGATCGAGAGCCTCGCGATCCACGAGTACCGGATGCTCACCGACCTCCACCGCACCGACACCCCCGCGGTGGAGCCGCTGGCTGTGGTGACCGGGCGCGTGGACAACGACGGCGTCCCGCTCGACCCGGTGCTCATCACGCGCCACCTGGAGTTCTCGCTGCCGTACCGCTCGCTGTTCGCCCAGGGCGTGCGCCCGGACACCGTCGGCCGCCTCCTGGACGCGATGGTGGTCCTGCTGGCGCGGCTGCACCTGGTCGGCTTCCTGTGGGGTGATGTGTCGCTGTCCAACATCCTGTTCCGGCGCGACGCCGGCGAGTTCGCCGCGTACCTCGTGGACGCCGAGACCGCCGAGATGCACGAGACGCTCACCGACGGGCAGCGGGAGCACGACCTGACCATCGCCACCACCAACCTGTACGGCGAGTTCAGCGACCTCGAGGCCGGCCAGATGCTGGATGCCTCCCTCGACCCGCTGAAGCTCGTCGAGTCGATCCTCACCCGCTACCGGGAGCTGTGGGCGGAGCTGACCGGCGCGGAGGAGTTCAGCGACCGCGAGGTGTTCCGGATCGAGAACCGCGTCCGCAGGCTCAACGCCCTCGGGTTCGACGTGGCAGAGCTGTCGATCGAGACGTCGCCCGACGGCTCGGTGATCCGCATCCAGCCGAAGGTCGTCGACGCCGGCCACCACACCCGGCGCCTGCTGCGGCTCACCGGCCTCGACGTCGAGGAGCACCAGGCCCGGCGCCTGCTCAACGACCTGGACACGTTCCGCGCCCGCACGAACCAGGGGCACGTTGACGAGGCCGTCGTCGCCCACCAGTGGCTCACGGAGTGCTTCCAGCCGGTGGTCACCGCTGTGCCACCGGAGTTGCGGGGCAAGCGTGAGGCGGCCCAGATCTACCACGAGGTGCTCGACTACCGGTGGTACGCCTCCCAGCGGGAGAACCGCGAGGTGCCGCTGGTCGACGCCACCCACGGCTACATCCAGGACGTGCTGCGCGTCCTGCCCGACGAGGCGATGACCGACACCAGGGCGATCGGCGAGGAGCGCCAGCTGGCGAACCCCTTCGACCCGTCCCAGGGCTTCATCGACGACGACGGCCCGATGCCGGTGGACCCCTGGGAGGTCGCGGACGAGGAGGACCTGCCCGCCCCCGGCTTCCTCGACATCGACGCCCTCCGCGCCGGCCGCAAGGGCTGACTCCCCGCCCGTTTTCGCACAGTGGCCACAAAGCGTCGACGACGACGCCTTCTGGCCACCTTGAGTGGTGGGCGCATGAGTTGTCCACAGATTCCCGCGTGCACCTCGTGCCCGCTGCTCTGGGACGCGCATCCTGCCGGGATGCACCATCGGATCGACCCGGGGGTCGAGTTGAGAGGGCTGGCCGCAGAACAGTGCGGCCTGGTCAGCGCCGAGCAGGCGGCGCTGCTCGGGCTGGGCAGGAGCTCGGTACGTCGGCTCGTGCGCCAGGGCTTCTGGACCCGGGTGGGCCCCGGTGTCTACGACACCCGCCCGGGCGCGGACGAGGCGACCAAACGCATCTGGGCGGCAGCGCTGCGGGCCGGTGACCCGTGCGCGGTCGGCGGTGAGGCAGCGCTGGTGCTCTACGGCCTCGACCGGCAGGTGGACCGGATCGTGGTCTGGACCCCGGATGAGCGGCACCCCCGTTCCGACCCGATGGTGCAGGTGCGCCGTGACCGGATCGGACGGCTCGGCCGTCGGCGCGGGCTCCTGCCACGGATCCGAGCGGAGGACGCCGTCATCGACGTCGCCGAGCGCCTCGCACCCGGGCAGGCGGTGGCGCTGATCTCCGAGGCCGCCCGGCGGCGGGTCGTGACGCTGGCGTCGCTGCGAGCGACCATCGACGGGCGCGCGCGGGTGCGCAACCGCCGGGTCCTCCTCGCCCTGATCGGCGACCTCGAGGGCATCGAGAGCACCCTCGAGTACTCCTACCGCAGGGACGTCGAGCGGGCCCACGGCCTGCCGAAGGGCTCGCGGCAGAGGTCGGTCAGCCGGGGAACCCGGACCGACGTGCTCTACGAGCCGTACGCCCTCCTGGTCGAGCTGGACGGACGCGCCGGCCACGTCGACTACGAGTCCGGGTTCAGGGACATGCACCGGGACAACGCGCACGCACTGGGCGCGTGGACAACGCTGCGCTACGGGAGTGCGGACGTGCGCGGCGAGCCGTGCCTGGTCGCGCGCCAGGTGGCCGCCGCGCTCGCCCAGCGCGGCTGGTCCGGGCCCCTGCTGTCGTGCCCGTCCTGCCGCCGTGCCGCCTGAATCGACGGCGCCAGCCTCGCAAGGTGGCCCCGAAGCGCCGACGACGACACCGACGGGCCACCTAGCGAGGCTGGGCGTGGTGCTGCGGCTGGATAGACTGCCGCGGTGAGTTTCCGCCTGTACGACAGCGCGCAGCGCAAAGTGGTCGAGTTCCAGCCGTTGCAGCCCGGCAAGGTCTCGATCTACTGCTGCGGGCCGACCGTGCAGTCCGCGCCGCACCTGGGACACATCCGCAAGGAGGTCAACTTCGACGTCCTGCGCCGCTGGCTCGTCGCGTCGGGCTATGAGGTGACGATGGTGACCAACGTCACCGACATCGACGACAAGATCCTCATCAAGTCGGCAGAGGCCGGACGCGAGTGGTGGGCGCACGCCTACCTCTACGAGGGCATCTTCCACCGGGCGTTCGCCGCCCTGGGCGTGCTGCCCCCGACCTACGAGCCGCGGGCGACCGGCCACGTGCCCGAGATGGTCGCGCTGATCAGCGCCCTCATCGAGCGCGGTCACGCCTACGTGGCGGACGACGGCTCCGGCGACGTGTACTTCGACGTGAAGTCGTGGCCGGCCTACGGCGAGCTCTCCGGCATGAAGGTCGACGAGATGGAGGCCGCGGAGGACGCCGACCAGCGCGGCAAGCGAGACCCGCGCGACTTCGCACTGTGGAAGGGCTTCAAGGCCGGCGACCCGGAGACCGCTTCCTGGGAGACCCCGTGGGGGCGTGGCCGTCCCGGCTGGCACCTTGAGTGCTCGGCGATGGCCGGCAAGTACCTAGGTGACGAGTTCGACATCCACGGCGGCGGCCTCGACCTCCGCTTCCCGCACCACGAGAACGAACTCGCGCAGTCACGCGCTGCCGGCCGCCCGTTCGCCCGGTACTGGATGCACAACGCCTGGGTCACGATGGCCGGGGAGAAGATGAGCAAGTCCCTGGGCAACACCGCGGACGTACTCGCCGCCGTCGAGGCTTACGGTGGGCGCGCCGTCCGCCTCTACCTGGCGGGCCCGCACTACCGCTCGGCGATCGAGTTGTCCGACGCGTCGCTGGCCGAGGCGGCGGCCCAACTCGCCCGCATCGATTCGTTCCTCGACCGCGCCAAGGGCCTGCCCGCCGGCGGCGATGCACTGCCCACGGGCCGGGAGGGCAACGGGCTACCGGCCGCCTTCGCAGCGGCCATGGACGACGACCTCTCGACGTCCGCGGGCCTGGCGGTGCTGTTCGGCACCATCAAGGAGGGCAACGTCGCGCTCGAGGCCGGCAACACCGAGGCGGCCACGCGGGCGCTCGCCGGCGTCCGCGCGATGCTCGGTGTGCTCGGGCTCGATCCGGACGCCCCCGAGTGGACGCACCAGGCGCCGGCCGGGGGCGACCTCACACCGGTGGTCGACGGACTGGTGGCGGCGCTGCTCGAGCAGCGGGCGCAGGCCCGTGCCCGCAAGGACTGGCCGGCCGCCGACGCGATCCGCGACCAGCTGTCATCCATCGGCCTGAAGGTCGCCGACACGCCGTCCGGCCCCCGCTGGTCGATCGAGAAGTAGGAGCACCATGCCAGGGAACAGCCAGCGCAAGGGCGCCGTCCGCAAGAAGGGCAAGACCACGCCGGCGGGGTCGGGGGGACGCGTCCGCCGCGGCCTCGAGGGCAAGGGCCCCACCCCGAAGGCTGAGGACCGTCCCTATCACAAGGCCTACCGCAGGCGCGGACCCGACGAGCCCGGCAAGAGCGCCGGCAAGGCGAAGGGCGGACGAGGCGGCGGTGCCCGCCACGCGTCCGGCACCGCTACGGCAGGTTCGGACTGGGTGATCGGCCGCAATCCTGTCCTCGAGGCGATGCAGGCCGGGCTCCCGATCAAGCGCGCGTACGTCGCCGACGGCGTCGAGCGCGACGACCGGTTGCGGGACGTGCTGAAATTCGCGGCCGAGAACGGCATCCCGCTCCTGCAGGCGACCCGCTCCGAACTCGACCGGCTCACCGGCGGCGGTGTGCACCAGGGCGTCGCCGTCCAGCTGCCTGCCTTCGAGTACGCCGACGCCGAGGACGTCCTCGCCGATGCACTGGACGCGGAGGCGGCGCCGGTCGTGGTGGCCTGCGACTCGATCACCGACCCCCGGAACCTGGGCGCGATCATCCGCAGTGCCGGCGCCTTCGGCGCGCACGGCGTCATCATTCCCGAACGCCGCTCCGCACAGATGACCGCGGCGGCGTGGAAGACCTCGGCAGGCGCAGCAGCGCGGGTTCCGGTGGCCCAGGTGACGAATCTGAACCGCACCCTGAAGACCTACGCCGATGCCGGCTTCACGGTCGTCGGCCTGGACGGCAACTCCGAGGTCGACATCGCCGGCTTCCCCGGCATCGACGGCCCGGTCCTTCTGGTCATCGGCTCGGAGGGCGAGGGGCTGGCGCGCCTGGTGCGGGAGAACTGCGACGTGCTGGTCAGTATCCCGATCAGTTCGGACGTGGAGTCGCTCAACGCCAGCGTTGCTGCGGCCATCGCCCTGTACGAGGTGGCGCGCTCCCGCGGCTGAAGCCCCGCGTCCGGCGACGGCTCGCGGGCGGTGTTCAGCCGCACGCCACGCTGCGGTCGCCGCGTGTTCACGCCGCCCGACTAGCGTCGGCCGCGGCCGGAACGTCCGGCCCCTTCGCGAAAGGCGCTCGTTGGCCCTGCAGGTGATGTTCGTCGCCGCGTACGACTCGCAGCTGAAGTGGGCCATGGGCATCGGCGAGGAGTTCCGGGCGCGCGGCTGGGAGCAGGCCGTCGTCGTGCCCTCCGACATGCGCAGTGCGCTCTCGCCGGAGCAGGTCGCCGCGGTCGGCGGCCCGAGCATCGCCCGGCTCCCCTGGGACGAGGTGCTCCGGCGCGCCCGCGGCATGGACTGCGTCGTGCTCGCCGT
Source organism: Actinomycetes bacterium (assembly GCA_023392635.1). GTDB lineage: Bacteria > Actinomycetota > Actinomycetes > Propionibacteriales > Propionibacteriaceae > Propionicimonas. Next base: position 32,362 of record JAEVYS010000016.1, read on the forward strand.
ACAGGGGCGGCTCGCCGCCCGGTTCACCGACGAGCTGGAACTGCTGCGAAGGAGCGAGCCCGCAGCCCACGAGCCGGTGGTCGTGACCGGCTGGGTGGGCATCATCATCGAGAAGCTCGTCGCCGGGTACCTCGACCGGGCCGGCTCGGACGTGATCGCGGTGAACTCCGCCGACAACCTGCGCGAGTTCCTGCTCGCAGGGCGTCAGCTCGAGGTCCCGCCGGACAACCTGCTGCTGAGCGGGCTGCCGCTGCTGCCCGGCCGTCCCGCCCCGACGGCGGACGGCCCGGTGCGTACCGTCGTGTTCGCCGACCAGCCGACCGTCCCTGAGGCGCGGTGGGACCGCGCCTACCTGTACCTGAGGCTGGCCGACTACGCCCGCCAGCACCCCGACCGCAGGGTGCTGCTCAAGCCTCGCCACCGGCCCGATGAGGCCACCTTCCACGTGATGCAGGACCATCCCGAACGGGTGCTCGCGCGCCTGGGCGCGTTGCCCCCCAACCTCGAGGTGGTCTACGACAGCGTCACCAGCCTGCTGCCGACCACCGACCTGCTCCTCACCGTCTCCTCCACCGCCGGGCTGGAGGCCATCGGACGCGGCGTGCGCACCGTGTTCGTGGCGGACCTCGGCATCCACGAGAAGCACGGGAACCACGTCCTGATGCGGTCGGGGCTGGTGGCGACCATGGACGACGTGATCGCCGACCGGCTCCCCCGTGCCGACCGCGCATGGCTCGACGACGTGTTCGTCGGCGACGTCCCGCCGGTCAGGGCCATCGTCGACCGCGTCGAGCAGCTGCACGCGGTGCCGCCGGCACTGCGGCCGGCCCGGACGGCGGCGGCCGGACGCTACCTCAGCGGACGGGTGGCCATCCGCACCCAGCGCGCACGGCTGCCGGCCATCGCGCGCGACCCGTCCGGCACCGCCGGCGTGACGTCGCGCCGCGTTCTCGGGCACCTGATGCCGCTGGTCCGCCGCGGCGACCTCCTGCTGCGGGCCCTCCTCCCGGCGTCCTGGCATCGCGCGGCGCTGGACGCCTGGCGGCGCGTCCGGATCGCCTGACGCTGGTTTCGCGCCCTCTGCTGAGGGCTCCCTGAGGCGGGCCTAAAGATCTGTGAACGACACCACGTGAGCATGCTCGCAGCCCTGCGGCACCCGGCCTTGTCTGGCATCGTCAGTCGCGGCCGGGGCCCTTCCCCGGCGTCCACCGCACGAGGAGCCACCCATGCAGCCGTCGCCCACCCCCGGACGTCCCGCGTCCCGCCCAGCCCGCCGCACCGGCGCCTGGCGACGATCCCTGGCCGTGGCGGCGGCTGCAGCCATCGGCGTTGCAGCGTCCGTCGCCGCCGCGCCGTCGTCCTTCGCGGCCGAGTCCTACTTCTGCGCGGACGACACCCAGCCCTACCTGCCGGTCGCCGCCGCGGAGGCGCTCGCCCCCGGGACGCCCGTCCACGGCCTGTCGGTGACGGAGGGAACCACCCCGAGCAGCTTCGCCGGCACCTACATCGGCTTCATCGACAACGGGATCGGCATCAACAAGGACCTGCTGCTGTTCAGGCTGAGCAGCCCGGTCATCGACGGCACCAGCCCCAGCGGCCTCAAGCCCGCGGGCATCTGGGCCGGCATGTCCGGCTCGCCGGTCTACGACGAGGACAACCGCCTCATCGGTGCGGTCTCGTACAGCCTGAACTCCGACAACCTCCCGATCGCCGGCGTCACTCCGGCCGAGTACATGAAGGCCATCGGGAGCACGGCGGTGAGTCCGCTCAACCGCGTCCGGGTCACCGAGGGCAACCTGAAGGTGACCGCGGACGGGGCGAGGGTGGCCGGCACGAGCCTGGCGGGCGCCTCGCTGACCCAGGCCCGGGTCGTCAAGGTGGCCGGCGGCGCGGGCAGCGCCCTGAACGCCTTCGCCAACCGGACGCTCGCCCGGACGCCCCGCGCGGTGAAGGACGCGGACTTCCTGCGCAGCGGTGACTTCCTGCCGGCGGCGGCCATGTCCGCCGGCGTGACCGAGCCACTGGTCGCGGGCGGAACGATCGCAGCCCTGTACGGCACCGACGACCTGGTCGCCGGCGCGGTCGGCACCGTCACAGCCACCTGCACGATCGGTGACACCACCACGGTGTGGGCCTTCGGGCACCCGATGGCCCAGCGCGGCAGGACCGCCATGTACATGACCAACGCGTCCACGGCGATGATCGTGCCCGACGGCACCGGTGCCTACGGCTCCTACAAGCAGGTCTCGGAGTTCGGCGCCCCGCTGGGCATGGTCACCGAGGACCGCGCGGCGGGCATCCGCGGAACGGTCGGGGCAACCTCAGGGTTCGCGATCAACGTTGCGGTCCAGAATCCGGCCGGGGCGCAGGTGGGCAGCTACCACGGCGACCTGTCCTACCAGGACCTCACCGCGTCCGCCCTGTCGTACCTGATCGGTTCGGCCGCCTTCGACCAGCTCGACTCGGTGGGCGCTGGCACCGGCGAGGTCACCTGGACGATCGCCTTCGACCGCGCCGACGGTTCGCCGGCGGAGCTGACCAACAACCAGGTGGTCGCCTCCACCGACTACTTCCTCGACGACCTCGGCGGGGCGGCGGCCAACGACGCGTTCGCGCTCACGTCCAACCCGTTCGAGGACATCACGCTCACGCGGATCGACGTCACGGTGAAGCTGCTGAGCGCCGACAGCCTCACCTACCGCGCCGACGACGTGCAGGTGCGGGGCAAGGACGGTGTCACGTGGTCGTCGCTGGACGGCGCCCGGCTCAAGGCCGGCGGCACCTATTCGGTGCGCCCGCAGTACCAGGTGATGAAGAACGGCAGGACGGGCGGCACGGTGACCGGCGCGGTGCAGTCCGTGAAGCTCTCGGCGAAGGCACGCAAGAGCGGCTGGATCCTGTTCAGTGGCACCAACGCGTCGAGCGAGCAGTGCACCACGCTGCCCGACGGCAGCATCGAGTGCGTCCAGTGGGACACCGACGCGCCCGAGTACGCCGACTTCGACGAACTGCTCGCCGCGCTGGACGAGGAGGTCGCCGACAGCTCGGTGGACGCGACGCTCCGCTACCGGAAGACCTCCGGCTCGCGCACCGAGGTGTTCACCTGGACCGGGCCGGGTGTCGTGACCGGCAGCGCCAGGTCGTCGTTCTCGATCAGGAAGTGACCGCGGTGTCCCGATCGGGCGCGGCGATCGGGACCGCCGTCAGCCCTGCGCCACGGCCTCGAGCAGCGCCGCGTTGAACGCAGGGAGGTCGCGCGGGCTCCGGCTGGTCACGAGGTTCCCGTCGATGACGACCTCCTCGTCCACCCAGTCGGCGCCGGCGTTCTTCAGGTCGGTCGAGATCCGCGCCGTCGAGGTGAGGCGGCGGCCGTTCACCGCGTCCGCCTCGATCAGGATCCACGGGCCGTGGCAGATGGACGCGACCGGCTTGCCGGCCTCCATGAACGCCTTGACGAAGGCGATCGCCTTGGGATTCGTGCGGATCTTGTCGGAGTTGAGGGTGCCGCCGGGCAGCACGAGGGCGTCGTAGTCGGCGGGATCCGCCTCGTCGAGGGTCAGGTCGACGGGGAAGTCGTCCCCGCGATCCCAGTCGCCGATCAGGGCAGTGATGGTCCCGTGCTCCTCGCTCACCAGGACCGGTTCGCCGCCGGCGTCCTTCACCGCGGCCCAGGGGTCGGTCAGTTCGGGCTGCTCGACGCCGCGCTTGAGCACGAACGCCACCTTCTTGCCGGTCAGGTCAGTCATGTGTCCTCCTCGTCCTCCTCCCGACCCTACCCACCCCGCGCGGGTCCCAGACCTGCCGGCGCCCCCCGGGGTGGACCGAGTTGGGAACCGTCCCCAATCCGGTCCGCGGACTGGATTGGGG
>JAEVYS010000048.1 GCA_023392635.1 Actinomycetes bacterium
CGGTCCTGGCCAGTTCGGCACGACCTGCCCGATGCGGCTGCCCAAGACCTCCAGCTTCACCGTCACCACCAACTACTGGATCGCGACCAACCTGGCCGCCGTACCCAACTACTTCTGACCGACCCACACCGCGATGACCCGGCCGATCGGCCGGGTCATCGCGCGTTCCAGCTCATCCCTGTCTCAGCATCGCGCGGACCGAAGATGGCTTCCTGAATAATTCCTGATAATCTCTTGGCCACCTGATCCCCTCACCTCGGGCCCCGCCACCGGATGGCCCCCCTCGTCAGGAGACGTTTCGATATGAACTCATGGATTCGACGGACTGTCGGCGTGGCCGCGGCCGCGGCAACCGGGCTCGGCAGCCTGCTCGTGGTCGCCCCGGCAACCCCGGCAAGCGCGGCAACAGCGAGCTGCACGGCGCTCAGCGCCCCGGTCTACAAGAAGGTCAACCCGACCCGGGGCAGCCAGGTCCTCACCAGGTCGGCGAACGAGGCCTCCCTCGCGGCGAGCAAGCACGGGTTCTCCGAGGACCACGCCGTGCTGGGCTACGGCTCCGCGACGGCGGGCACGGGCCTGGTGCCCATCACCCGGATGTACAACCCGAAGACGACCGAGTTCCTCTGGGTCGCCACCAGCAAGCAGCTCGCGGCGGCGAAGACCTTCGGCTACCAGGTGCAGAAGATCGACTTCTACGCGTCCTCGACGAAGTCCTCGTGCGCGAGCGCGGTGCACAAGTTCTCCAAGGGGGACCACCGGCGCAACGCCCTCACCTCCGCTGACCGCACGGCCCTCCTGGCCCAGGGGTGGAAGGACAACGGCGTGGTGTTCTACCTGAAGCCCGCCACCACGGCGGCCACGCCGAGCCCGGCGCCCACGCCGAAGCCGACCCCGACGCCGACCCCCACTCCGAAGCCGACCCCGACGCCCACCCCGGCCCCGGCCACTGCGCCGAGCTCCGGCTTCGGAGTACCGGCGGGCACGCCGCTGACCGTGGTGAAGGGTGACATGACCATCACGAAGGCCGGCACGGTGGTCAGCAATGTCGACCTGCACGGCTATCTCTCGATCCAGGCCGACAACGTCACCGTCAGGAACAGCGTCATCCGCGGTGGCGCCACCGCCACGGCCACCAAGGCACTGATCCAGGCCTGGTGGAAGGCGAAGAACCTCAAGGTCCAGTACACGACGCTCAAGGCGATCAACCCCAGCCTCCACGTCGACGGCCTCTCCGGCAGCAACTTCACCGCCGAAAACCTCGACATCTCCGGTGTCGTGGACGCGGTCAAGGTGATCGGTGGGCCCGTGACGGTGCGCAACTCCTGGTTCCATGATCCGCTGCACTCGGACAAGGACCCCAACCAGCCCGACGGCAAGACGCATGACGACGGCATCCAGATCGAGGGGGGCACCACCGTCCTGATCGAGAACAACACGATCACCGGGTTCCACAACGCCGCGATCCAGGTGACCCAGAACTACGCCGTCACCCATGGCGTGACCGTCCGGAACAACAAGCTGAGTGGCGGGGGCTGCCAGGTCAACGTGACCCAGAAGGGCGCCGGCGGCGGGGGCAAGGCGATCACGTCGTTCACCCTCGCGAGCAACGGCTTCGGCGCGGGGCTCTTCGGGACCACCTGCCCGATGCGGCTGCCGAAGACCTCGTCCTTCACGCTGTCGGGGAACTACTGGCTGCTCAGCAAGCTCGCGGCCGTCCCGTTGATGTTCTGATCGCCCATTGCGCGACGACGGCCCCGGCTCAACGGCCGGGGCCGTCGCCGTCCCGGGACAGCGAAGAGCTCACGACGTTACGATCATCGGCATGCGCAGGAGGCTGATCGTCGCCAGCCGTCCCCTGCACGGCCTGGGCAATCGCGTCAGGCTCGTCCTGAGCGGCGAGTCGCTGGCCCGGGCCACGGGACGCGCGTTCGACTACTTCTGGCCGGTCGGTGCCGGCTTCGGAGCGCACCTCACCGACCTGTGGGTCTTCCAGGAGTCCCTCGGGCCGCTGGCCCACCTGGCGCTGCGGGTGGTGGCGCCCTATCGCGATCCGGTCGCCGTCCTGGCCGACCCGTCCTCCGACGAGCAGAGGATCTGGCACTTCCGCAGTGGCAACGCGCTCCCACACCGTCACGGCGCGGCCGACTGGCACCAGGCGCTCGCGAACCTGTCCCTCCAGCCGGGGCCGGCCTCGAAGGTCAGGGACGTGCACGCCAGGGAGTTCGGCGCGAGCCCCTACGTCGGCGTCATGGTGCGTACCCATCCCAACGCGCACGCACAGACGAAGGCACATTCCCCACTGGAGTGGTACGTCCGGCGGATGCGCGAGCTGGAGGAGGAGGCCCCCGGAATCCGGTTCTTCCTGTCCTGCGACACCCCCGGGGCGGACGCGGAGCTTCGACGCGCCTTCCCCTCCGCCACGAGCCTGCCGAAGTCCGGCGGCTACAACACCCGTCCTGCCCTCGAGGAGGCCGTCGTCGACCTCTACCTCCTCGCCGGCTCGTGCCACATCCTGGGCCCCCACTACTCGAGCTTTCCCGAGCTCGCCCACTTCCTGACGCTGGGGCAGGTTCCGCTCGAGACCTCGGTCGGTGACTCCTACGCGCAGGTGCGCCCACCCGTCGTGCCCAGCCTGGTCGAGGATCCCGTGCGCCCGAGCGTGCGGCGGGCGCCGGCGACCTGACGCGCCGTGGCCGCGGTCACGACAACCGCTGGCGCACCTTCCGTGCCACCTCACGGACGACGTACTGCACCCGGAAGGCGAGCGCGAAGCGCAAGGCTGCTCCCCGCGAGTCGAACAGGTCCCGTCGAGCCCAGAACTCGGCGAGGACGACCAGGGCCGCCCACGGCAGCCGGGGCAGCGCCCTCCGGTGCACGCTGAAGACGGGTGCGTCGTCCCGGTCGGCCATGGCGACCGCCGCGCGCACCCCCGCACGCGTCGCAGTCCCCTTCCACACCTTCGGGCAGGACGTGTCCAGCAGGTCGAACACCCGTTCCAGCGAGCCCCGCTCGGAAAGCAGCCAGCCGGCGTACAGGAAGAACTCGAGCAGCCCGTGCTCCACGAACTCCCGCGCGAAGTCGCCGTCGGCGCGACGCGATGCGATCGAGGCCATCATGCGACCCACCTCACCGGTTTCCAGGGCGAAGGGCGTCACCGTCGCCGAGAACCGGTCGACATAGGCGGCGGGATCGATACCGAGATAGGTGAGGACGGTCTCGAGCTGGGGACGCAGGGGGTGGGTCCGGTAGGAGTACGCCGGGATCCTGGGCAGTCCGTCCGGGCCGATGAAGTCCGCGACGGCGCTGGCTCGAACGAAGTGGTCCTTGGCGTCCAGCACGAGGTAGTGGCTCGTGGCGACGTGGCGGGCGGCCTCGAGCTTCAGCACCTGTTGCACGAGCCACCCCGATGCCCGCGGAACCTGCGCAAGCATGTCGGGTCGCAGGAAGCGGACCTTCGGGCCGTGCACCCCGTAGTCGCGCACCAGCCGTTGCCGTGCCCGGCCAGGGAGCCCGTGGGCCGAGTTGTCGATCACGATGAGCGACTCGAGCGCCGCTCCAGGGAAGTAGCGGTCCACGGAGCGCGCCTGGAGCCTCAGGAGGGCCACTTCCGTCTCAAAGACGACCGTCACAATCGTCAGCCGGGTCGGCTGGACCATCACTGCTCCTCCGCTCCACGGGGCCTGACGCCGGTGTTGCCGCCGCATCGAGCTGATGGTCGGCGAGCTCCGGGCGGTATGGTCAGCCACACACTGCCAAGCCAAGCGGAGTTCGATCATGCTACCCACGGGTTCGACCGCCGTCACCGTGATCACCCTCACGTACCAGCGCCCCACCGACCTGGAGGAGGCTCTGCCCGCACTGGTGGACGCCATTTCAGGCCACCCCGATGCGGAGCTTCTCGTCATCGACAACGACACCCGGCCCACGGCACAGGCGACGGTCGAGCGCTTCGCCACCGATCGCGTTCGGTACGTGCACGAGCCGCGTCCCGGCATCGCGGCAGCGCGCAACCGCGGACTCGAAGAAACCAGCGCGAGCGGCGTGGTCATCTTCATCGACGATGACGAACGCCCGTGCGACGGCTGGCTCGAGACCCTCCTGCACGCGTTCCACAGCTACGGCGCGGAGGCGATCGCCGGGCCGGTGGTCTCCGAGTTCGACGGTCCGCTCGACCCGTGGATCGCCGCGGGCCGGTTCTTCGAGCGCCTCCGACACCCGACGGGAACGCTGGTGGAGGTCGCCGCGACCAACAACCTGCTCCTCGACCGTGCCTTCGTGTCCGCGCACGCCTTGAGGTTCGACGAGGACTTCGGCTTGTCCGGCGGCTCGGACAGCGTCTTCACCCGGCAGCTGCGGCGCGCCGGGGGCCGCATCGTCTGGTGCGACGAGGCCGTCGTCACCGACCGTGTCCCCGCCCAGAGGGCCAACCGGCAGTGGGTGGTGAAGAGGGCATTCCGGATGGGGAACACCGAGGCACGTGCCCAGATCCACATCACGCGGGGCGCGGCGGCCAGGCTGTGGCAACGTGCCCGCGCCCTCGGGAACGGGGCAGCCAGGGTTGTCGCCGGGTCGTTCGACGTCGTTCGCGGCGCCGTCTCCGGCTCGCTGCCGGTTCGGGCGCGAGGAGTGCGCACCACCGTCCGCGGAGCGGGGATGCTGCTCGCCGCCTTCAACTACACGTACTTCGAGTACCGGCGCACACCGGCGACAGCGACCGCACCCTGAGTCACGAGCTTCGAATGAGGACCGCCTGACGCAGCCTGCCCACGACCGCGCTCCAGCTGTAGTGCTCGAGGATCGTGGCCCGCGCCCCCGACCCGGGAACCCGGCCCCACCGTGCATCGATCGCGGCGGCCACGGCACTCCCACCGCCCAGGGGGTCCACGAAGTCGGCGTAGCCGCCCACGGTCTCCCGGAACACTGCGATGTCGCTGGCGACGAGTGGCGCCCCGAAGACCGCTGCCTCGACCGCGGGCAGGCCGAAGCCCTCATCCAGGCTCAGCGTGATCGCGAGGGCCGCGTGGCGGTACAGCCACGCCAGTTCGGGGTCCGACACCCTCCCGAGGAACCTCACCGACCCGTCCAGCACGGCCGCACGGAATTCGGTGGGCACTTCGGCAACGCGTCCGGAGTACTCGGCGCTGCCCACGACCAGGAGGGGATGGCCCGGACCGATGGACGTGGACTCGACTGCGCCGTGGATCACCGCGGCCAGGTTCTTGCGGATGTTCAGTCGCCCGACGCACAGCGCGAATCCGCCGTCCGGGACCCCGGCGGGGCGCTGCGGTTCGGCTGCGGTCAGGCTCTGGGGGACGCCCAGCCCGATGGGGGTGACGCGAAGTCGCCCGCGGCTGTCGCGGCGGATCCGCTCGGCCTCCGCACCTGAGGAGGTGAAGACGTGCGCGGCCCACCTCGCCGTGGGCAGCATCGGCCAGAAGTACAGCCGTTCGCGCAGCGAGAACCACTCCGGATGCTCGATGAACATCGCATCGTGGATGAACGTGGCACACCGTCTTGTCAGGGGCGTGTAGTTGTGGGCGATCACCAGCTCGGCCCTCGCACGCCTCGCGAGCCGTGGCAGCTCGGCCACGTTCGAGAGGGCATGTGGCCACAGTCGCGTACGCACCACGTCGACGCGGGCCGGCAGGCCCTCGATCGCCTCGTCCCCTCGCCGCAGCGCGACGACCAGCTCGTCCTCCGGGTAGTCCTCACTCCAGGTGGAGATGATGTCACGCTGCACCGACCGGTTCGCGAGGGGGCCGCGCGACCACCAGTAGCCGTCGAAGAGGATGCGCATCCGGGCTCTCAACCGGCTGCCACGACGCGTCGGTACCACCGCACGGACTGGACGACGAGGAGCAGGAGGTTGGCCGCCATCAGGGCCGTGTACACCCAGCGCCAGGCGTCGAACCAGGGCAGGAATAACATCGTCACGCAGAGCAGGCCGTAGTCGTTGACGAGTGCGACCAACGACATCATGACCGGTGCCCGCTCCCCGGACTCTGCCGGGCGCTGCGGGCCGGCGCGCCGGAGAAGGATCTCGGTGAGGATCATCCCGAAGAAGTAGACCGTCGACACGACCGTGAACGCGAGCGGGACGAGCAGGGAACTCACCGGGAAGTCGCCGAGGTGGCGCCACCACAGGATCACCACCGCCACGTGCAACGCGGCGGCCTTCACCGCGTCGATGAAGTGGTCCAGCCACTCGCCGGAGGCCGAGCCGCCACCCCGGAGGCGGGCCAGCTGGCCGTCCGCTGAATCCAGGGCGTACCCGAGCACGAGCAGCACGCCCACGAGCCACCCGGTCGCGGGGCCGCCGAACCCGATCACGGCAATGCCTGCGAACGTGAAGGCGGCGCTCACGAGTGTCACCCCGTTCGGTGTGAGGCCGGCCTTGAACGCAGCCGCAGCGAACACCCGGCCCAGCGGGCGGTTCACCCAGCGTGAGTAGGCCGGCGCGTTGCGGCTGGACTTCTGGGCGGCGGCCAGCGCCGCGATCACGTCACCGAGACGTGCGGAGGGGTCGGCCAGGGGCCGACGAGGCACGTCATCCACCGACATTCAGACTCCGCTCGACGCGAACCACCCGCTTGCCGCTGAGCCGCACCGCCCGCGGCAGCGACCCCTCCCTGGCGAGATCCTCGCACAGTCGTTCGTACTCGAGCGCGACCCCGTCCCAGGAGTAGCGAGTGATCGCGTCCCGGAGCGCGCATCCGAGTGCCCTCACCTCTGCCCGGTTCGCCTCGGCCCGGACCACCAGGCGCGAGAGATCCTCCGGACCCCGGAAGTACCAGGCATGATCGGCCGTCACCTCACGGTTGAACACCACGTCGACGGCGAGGACGAAGGCCCCGGCCCCCGCGGCCCGCAGCAGGGAGGGATTCGTGCCACCGACCGAGTGCCCGTGCATGTAGGTCAGGCAATTCAGGTAGAGCTGGTCGAGCAGCTGCTGGTCCCAGATGCCGCCGAGGAAGCGCACGCGGTCGTCGGCCAGGTCGTGGACGGCGCGCGTGTAGGCATCGGAGTACGGGGCTGACCCCACCACGACGAGCGGGAGGGTTGCGGCGCTGTGTACATAGCCCTGCACGATCTCGCGGACGTGGTTCTCGGGCTCGAACCGGGCCACCACGAGGTGGTAGCCCCCTGGTTCGAGGTTGAGCTCGGCGAGCCGCTCGGACCTGGCCCCGTCGAGGATCGGAGCACCGTAGGCGATCAGTCGCGTGGGCGCGTCGAATTCCTCGCGGTAGTACTCCTGGATCCCCCGCGAGTCGGCGATCAGCGCGTCCGACCATCGCACGGCGAGCGCCTCGGCCAGCCGGTAGTAGCGCCGACCCGCGGGCCCCCACTTCGCCCGACGCCACTCCAGCCCGTCGACGTGTGTTGCGACCGGCACACCGCGCGCCCGGACGACCGGCAGCAGCGGGGCGTTGGCCGCGTTGAAGACGACGGCGGCGTCCGTCCCACGCAGAGCCGGGTGCAGCACGGACAGCGCGGTGTGGCTGAGCGTCTCGAGTGACCTCCGCGGAATGACCGGGAGCACGACCCGCGACATTCCGAGATGGTGGGGACCGACCTCCTCGCCACCCGGTCGGCAGAAGACGGTGACCGCGTGGCCCCGCTCGACGAGACGGCGGCCGATCTCGTCGACCGCGGTCTCGAAGCCGCCGTAGCGCGCGGGCACGCCGCGGGTGCCGATCATCGCGATCTTCATGGCAGGCAGGACGGGTGCGCGTGCGGTCGGCTCACGACTCCGCCAGGACGCGGCGCAGCTCGCTCGAGGATGTGCTGAGGGTGTACGGGAAGTAGTGCACGCGTGCGCCGACGGTGGCCAGCTCGCGCTCGAGGCGCAGGCCCTTCGCGGTCCCGCGCCAGTCGTCGCCCTTGAACAGGACGTCGAAGTGAACCTTCTGCCACACCTCCACCTTGTTGATGGAGTGGTCGACGACCGCCTCGTCGACGATGCCGATCGCCTGAACGATCTCCAGACGCTCCTCGAACGGGACGATCGGGTACTTCCGCTTCATCTCGAACAGCGCCTGGTCCGTCACCACGCCGGCGACCAGCCAGTCGCAGTGGTCCCTGGCACGCTTCAGGATGTTGAGATGGCCGATGTGGAACATGTCCCACGCGCCCGGCACGTAGCCGACGACGCCGTGGCGACCCCTGGTTTCCTCCATTGCCGATTCCCCCTCACGATCGGTGAGCCAGCTCCCCCCGAAGCTCGCGACCACGTCGGCACAGGCCATCCGCCGGGCCTTCGACCCCACGGTTCCCTTCGATTATCCAGCCCCCGGCGGGACATGCCAAGTCGTTCATCTCCCCGGTCACCAACCTGTAACCCGGTTCGAGTAGGTGTTCCGGCCCCTGCTCAGCGCACGCAACCGGCGTCCGCGAGGCGCAGGATCCCGAACGCACCGACGTCGGTGAGCGTGCTGCCGCGGCATCCGAGGAGGCCGGACGCGACCGGCCCGAAGTCCTGGGCGTTGATCGCTCCCCGCGTGTAGACGACCCACACCGTGCCGGTCGCGGGCGGTGCGGCGAGCGGCGTCGTCCGCAGCGGATCGACGCCGTCAACGCGCCGCGCTCCCACGCGCGGCTGCTCGCCCGGGACCAGCTGGGCCTGCAATTCCGCCGTCCACTCCCGGTCACCCGAGGCGCGTGCCACGCCGGAGGCGGTTCCCACCTCGTTGTGCGGCTGTACGACGACCAGGGTGTCGCCGGTCCTGAGGGTTTCGCCCAGCGCCCGGCGCAGCCCGGGGAAGTCGTCGACGTACCAGGGGCGCGTGACCACCGCCGCCGCCATGACGGCGGACGCGCAGATGGGAGCAGCGACGATCGCGGCGACCACGGGAAGCCGCCAGGACCGGCGACCGGCGAGCGCCCAGCTCGTGCCCAGACCCGCGGCGCCGCCGAGCAGGAGCCCCAGACCCACCAGGGCCGGAGTCAGGTAGGTGGTGCGCAGGAACGGGGTCCACGCCAGCGACACGGCGAACAGCACCAGCCACGGGCCACCGAACGCCGCGAGGGCACAGCCGACGCGGCCGAGGTCACGCACGCGGCCTCCGGACGGACGACGCCATGCCAGGACCAGAGCGAGCACGGCGGCCACCGTCACGAGGCCGAGTGCCAACGCCTCGTACGGTCCGAAGGCCGAGTCCGAGCGGAAGGTGAGGACGCTCGCCAGCGCACCGATCCCGCTGCGCAGGGTCGGACGGGAGATCCAGTCGACCTGCCCGCGCTGCCCGTAGGCGAAGAGCATCAGTGGCACGACGGCCACCAGGCCCGCCGCCGTGGCGAGCGCCCAGGCGAGAAGGCGCCTGGCCACCAGGGCGAGGACGAGGAACGCCGGCACCGCCAGGATGGCGAACAGGTGCATCAGTCCTGCCAGGGCCAGGCAGGCGGCGTAGGCGGCCCAGGCCAGCACCGGCCGACCGCGGCCGCCGTCCGGGACGTCACGCCGTCCGGCCGCCGCATCCAGCGCGAGGGCGGCGAGTGCGACGAAGCAGGTCGCGAGCGCATAGGGGCGGGCGGTGGCAGCCTGCTGGATCGCCAGCGGATTGAGCGCGATGGCGAATCCGGCGACCACGGCGGCAACCGGACCCCACCAGCGGCGGGCCAGCGCAGCAGTTGCACCCACGGCGACGGTCATGGCCACCACCGAGGGGACGCGGATGGCCCACTCCGGAGGAAGGAGCTGTGCCAGCGAGGCCACGAGGTAGTACGGAAGCATCACCCCGTCCACGTGCGTGACCGCGGTGAACAGGTCCGGCAGGGGCAGCTCGGCGAACGACAGCGATGCGATCTCGTCGCGCCACAGGGGGGAGCGGACGGCCACCAGGGCGCCGAGCACCGCCATCACCAGCGAGGGAGCGCCCACCACCACGACCGCTGCCCGCCAGCCTCTGCGCACCGTCGTGCCCCGCCTCAGTGCCGGGTCTCGACCAGCTGTCGCAGGTACGCGCCGTACCCGGACTTCGCCAGTTCGTCGGCCCGGGCGAGCAGCTGTTCGTCACTCAGGAAGCCGCGGCGCCACGAGGCCTCCTCCGGGCACCCCACCTGCAGCCCCTGGCGCGCCTGGATCGTCCGCACGAACGTCCCTGCGTCGTTCAGCGAGTCGAACGTGCCGGTGTCCAGCCAGGCGGTGCCACGCGGCAGGATCGACACCTGCAGCCGGCCACGCTCCAGGTACGCGCGGTTGAGGTCGGTGATCTCCAGTTCCCCCCGGGCGGACGGCTTCAGGCCGGAAGCGAGTTCCACCACCTGCTCGTCGTAGAAGTAGAGCCCCGGGACGGCGTAGTGCGACTTCGGCTCGGCGGGCTTCTCCTCGATGGAGACCGCCATCCCGGCGGCGTCGACCTCGACGACCCCGTAGGCGGTGGGGTCGGCCACCCAGTACCCGAACACCGCGGCGCCCTCGACGTCGGCCAGTCGTCGCAGTTGGGAGCCCAGCCCCTGGCCGTAGAAGATGTTGTCGCCGAGCACGAGGCACGCCTTCTCACCGTCGATGAAGTCCGCGCCGATGGTGAACGCCTGCGCCAGGCCCTTCGGCTCGGGCTGGGTGGCGTACTCGATCCGCAGGCCGAAGTGGGTGCCGTCACCCAGGAGGCGCCGGAACGCGTCCTGCTCGTGCGGGGTGGTGATCACCAGGATCTCCCGCATCCCGGCCAGGATCAGGGTGGTCAGCGGGTAGTAGATCATCGGTTTGTCGTACACCGGGACCAGCTGCTTGCTCGTCGCCATCGTGATCGGGTGGAGCCTGGTGCCGGAGCCGCCGGCAAGAATGATCCCGCGCATGCCGCGTAGTCTCGCATGCGCCGAAAGCCGTCGCGTAGGATCGCGCCGCATGGGGGGAATGCTCGTCACCGGCGGCGCCGGCTTCATCGGAACGAACTTCGTACGGCTCGCGCTCGATGAGGGCCACGACCGGGTCACCGTCCTGGACGCCCTGACCTACGCCGCCAACCCGGCTTCGCTCGACGGGCTCGATCCCGACCGGTTCACCCTCGTGCGCGGGTCGGTGTGCGATCCGGACCTGGTCGACCGGCTGGTCGCCGACGCCGACGTGGTGGTCCACTTCGCCGCGGAGTCGCACAACGACAACTCGCTGCGCGATCCCTCCCCGTTCATCCAGACCAACCTCGTGGGCACCTACACGCTGCTCGAGGCCGTCCGCAGGCACGGCACGCGGTACCACCACATCTCCACCGACGAGGTGTACGGCGACCTCGAACTCGATGACCCGGGCCGGTTCACCGAGAACACCCCGTACAACCCGTCCAGCCCCTACTCCTCCACGAAGGCCGGCTCGGACCTGCTCGTGAGGGCGTGGGTCCGTTCGTTCGGGGTGCGAGCCACCATCAGCAACTGCTCGAACAACTACGGCCCCTACCAGCACGTCGAGAAGTTCATTCCGCGCCAGATCACGAACGTCCTGTCCGGCATCCGTCCCAAGCTGTACGGCGCGGGGGCGAACGTCCGTGACTGGATCCACGTGACCGACCACAACCGGGCCGTACTCCGCATCCTCGAGGCCGGACGGATCGGCGAGACCTACCTGATCGGGGCGGACGGCGAGCTGGACAACCGGCACGTCATCGAACTCGTGCTCACCCTGATGGGCCGGCCCGCCGACGCCTACGACCACGTCAACGATCGTCCCGGCCATGACCTGCGGTACGCGATCGATTCCACGAAGCTGCGCTCAGAGCTCGGCTGGACGCCGACGTACCGCGACTTCGAGTCGGGCCTGGCCGCGACCATCGACTGGTACCGCGACCACCAGGACTGGTGGCTGCCGGTGAAGCAGGCGACCGAGGCGAAGTACGCGGCGGCGGGCCAGTGAGCGAACTGGCCGTCCGCACCACCGCGATCCCCGGCCTGCTGGTCGTCGACCTGCCGCTGCACGGTGACGAGCGCGGCTGGTTCAAGGAGAACTGGCAGCGGGCCAAGATGACCGCGCTCGGCCTGCCCGACTTCGGCCCCGTGCAGCACAGCGTGGCGTTCAACACCGCTGCCGGGGTGACCCGGGGATTCCACGCCGAGCCGTGGGACAAGCTGGTCTCGATCGCCAGCGGCCGCGTCTTCGGCGCCTGGGTCGACCTGCGACACGGCGAGGGGTTCGGCACCGTGGTGACCGTCGAACTGGACCCGGGCACCGCGGTGTTCGTGCCGCGGGGCGTCGGCAACAGCTATCAGACCCTGGAGGAGGGGACGGTCTACTCCTACCTCGTCAACGAGCACTGGAGCCGGGACTCCCTGTCGGAGTACACCTACCTCAACCTCGCCGATCCGACGGTCGCCGTTGAGTGGCCGATCCCGCTCGCGGAGGCGGTGATCTCGCAAGCCGACGCCGCGCATCCCCTGCTTCCCCAGGTGCGCCCCATGCGTCCGCTCCGCACGGTGATCGTCGGCGCGAACGGCCAGCTCGGTCGGGCGTTGCGCGCGCTGCTCCCGGACGCCGAGCTGCTCGACCTCCCCGACTTCGACTGCACCGACGCCGCCCAGGTGGACGCCTACCCCTGGCGAGGGGTGGGCACGATCCTCAACGCCGCCGCCTACACCGCCGTGGATGCGGCCGAGACGGCGGAGGGCCGGCGCGCCTGCTGGGCCGCGAACGTCCACGGGGTGGCCAACCTCGTGCGGGCCGCTGCCGCGCATCGAGCCACGCTGGTGCACGTCTCCAGCGACTACGTGTTCGACGGCACCGCCGAGCAGCACACCGAGGAGGAGCCGTTCAGCCCGCTCGGGGTGTACGGGCAGACCAAGGCCGCGGGTGACGCGCTCGTCAGCCAACTCCCCCGCCACTACCTGGTGCGGACGAGCTGGGTGATCGGGGACGGACGCAACTTCGTGGCCACGATGGCCGACCTCGCGGCGAAGGGCGTGTCGCCGTCGGTGGTGGACGACCAATTCGGGCGCCTCACCTTCACCGCCGACCTCGCCGCCGGCATCCTGCACCTGGTGACCTCAGGGGCGCCCTCCGGCACCTACAACCTCAGCAGCGACGGCCCCGTCCAGTCGTGGTGCGACATCGCCCGCGAGGTGTTCGCGCTGTGCGGGCGGGACGCCGCCGACGTCACCGGGGTGAGCACGGCCGAGTACGCCCAGGGGCGTCAGATGGCCCCGCGTCCCCGAAACAGCGCGCTGGACCTGGACCGCATCCGGGCCACCGGCTTCACCCCGGCGACAGCTTCGGTTCGCCTGCGCGAATACCTCGCGTTCAGGGATTAGTCACGCGATCCCGGCCCCACCTGAGACGAATTCCGCAATATTGCTGACGTGAAACCGCACCGCAACAATGCCTGACTACCGTTCAGGACCAGAACGGGGCAGTCGTCGTCAAAGTGGCTCTCACCAGCAACGACACCGTCCCCTCAGGCGGGCGATCTGCGGTTCGGCACCTACCCGGTCCGAACGGGATTTCGTCACGCTGCGCAGAGTGTCCGTGACCGGATGCGACAAGTCAAATTCGCCTCACCGGCGCGCAAAACGCGCGTGGCGAATCTGCTCATAATTGCATTGCCCCCAACGTTCCCGCGGCGGGCTCTCTCGAGTCGCCGGGAAAAGCTCAACCGAACACTTGGCCCCTCAACGGTCAGCCACTCCCAAACCCCTGCGGAGGCACGATGAACGTCGCAAGTGTTGTCATCCCGGCACACAACGAATCGAATGTCCTGTCCGCCACGCTGGAGCGCATCGCCAGCGACCCGCTGGCGACCTCGCTCGAGGTGGCGGTCGTGGCCAACGCCTGCTCCGACGACACCGCCGACGTCGCCCGCGCCTTCGCGCGCGACGTGCCCGGCCTGACCGTGATCGAGACCGGGACCCCGGGCAAGGCGAATGCACTCAATCTCGGCGACGAGGCCGTCACAGCGTTCCCGAGGATCTACCTCGACGCCGACATCGTGCTGGGCCCGGAAGCGCTCGAGGGCATGGTGGACGGCCTGGCCGTGGACGCGGCCGTCGCCGGCTCCCCCGAGATTCGGTTCGACCTCGACGGCGCAGACCTGTGGGTCCGGGAGTACTACCGCATCTTCGAGCGCCTGCCGTACGTCACCGACGACCTGGTGGGGCTCGGGGTCTACGGGCTGTCCGCCCTGGGCCGGCAGCGCTTCGACGAGTTCCCCGACGTGCTCGCCGACGACCTCTACATCCAGCGCCTGTTCGCTCCCGAGGAGCGCGTCCGCACACGGGGGCAGTTCGCCGTCCGGACCCCCCGGCGGTGGCGCGAGCTCATCAAGGTCCGCACCCGCGTCGACCGCGGCAACGCCCAACTGGCTGCCACTCCCGCGTCCGAGCAGGGGCCGGGCTTCGAGCGCAGCTCCGAGTCGTCGATCAAGGCACTGGCCCGGTCACTGGCCAGTGACCCCGGCCTGCTGCCGGCCGCCGGGGTGTACGTGACCACCACGGTGATGGCGAAGATGCGTTCCCACCTCGGCGACACCTCCGACTGGGGCCGCGACGACTCCAGCCGCGAGCTGGTCGCCGCGGCGGCCCCGGCGGAGCCGTCGACCCCGCAGGAAGCCCCGCGCGTCCCGATCGAGGGACTTCCCTTCAACCAGCAGACCCAGGCCGAGGTCGTCGACACCGTCTTCCTCGCGCTGGCCAACGGCCTCGGCGGGCGCATCGTGACGCCCAACGTCGACATCCTGCAGGCCATCCGGCGGCGACCCGAGCTCCGCGACCTGCTCAAGACCGCCGATGTCGTGGTGGCCGACGGCATGCCGATCGTCTGGGCCAGCAGGCTGCTGCACACCCCGCTGCCCGAGCGGGTCTCGGGCGCCGACCTGGTCTGGTCGCTCGCGGGACGGGCCGCTGCGGAGGGACGCTCGCTGTACCTGCTCGGCGGCAGGCCGGGCGTCGCCGAGCGCGCCGGAGAGGTGTTCGTCGAGCGCAACCCCGGACTGCGCATCGTCGGGCACGACAGCCCCGAGTACGGGTTCGAGCGGTCCCGCGAGCAGATGCAGGACGTGATCGACCGCCTGCTGCGGGCCAAGCCGGACCTCGTCTACCTCGCACTCGGGTTCCCCAAGCAGGATCTGGTCGCAGCCATGCTGGCGCGACACCTGCCCAGCACCTGGTTCCTGGGCTGTGGCGGGGCGCTCGACATGGCTGCCGGCGAGGTGGCGAGGGCCAACGAGACCGTGCAGCGCTTCGGCGGGGAGTGGATCGTCCGGCTCGTGCAGGAGCCACAGCGCCTCGCGCGCCGCTACCTGCTCGACGACGCCCCCTACGCGGCCTCGATGCTGACCCGCAGCACGCTGGCCGGGGTCACCGGGGTGAGTGACGGGTGAGCCGCGCCGGGGGGATCCGCACCCGAGAAGAGCTCGCCGCCTACGACGCCGAGGACGCCCGCATGAACGGCGTTGACCGCTGGCGCCCGCAGCACGCGCTCACCCGGGGCGTCGTGCACTTCCTGCACGTGATGCGCCGCTGCGAGTTCTGGGAGAACCAGTCCGGGCCGCTGGCGACCGTGCTCCGTCCCGTCTACAAGGCCCGCATGCGCCGGCTGTCCGAGCGCCTCGGCTTCGACATCGGACGACACAGCGTCGGACCGGGCTTCAGCATCGCCCACTCCGGCCTCCTGGTCGTGCACCCGGACGCGCGGATCGGCGCCCGCTGCCGGATCCACCAGGGCGTGACGATCGGCGCCGCCGGCGGGGCCGCGCCGGCGATCGGCGACGACGTCTTCATCGGCCCGAACGCGCTGGTCCTCGGTGGCGTGACGATCGGTGACGGAGCGTTCATCTACCCCTCGGCCGTGGTGACCACCGACGTACCGGCCGGTCACGGCGCCGCCGGGGTGCCCGCGTCCATCCGTCCCGGCACGCACCAGGTGTGGACGCCGGGCTAGCCCGGCCGCTACCCGTCCGCACCCGCACCGCCGTTCCACCCGATCCTCCCGGAGGCCTCTTGACTGCCGCACGCACCATGCCGACCACCCGCCCGTCCGACGAACCGGGCCGGCCCGAGCCCGTGGCCTACCTGGTCAGCCAGTACCCGCTGGTCTCGCACACGTTCATCGAGCGCGAGATCGACGGGCTGCGCACGCTCGGCGTGCCGGTGCACACGTTCAGCATCCGCCGGCCCGGCGACCTGCTGAGCGACGCGATGCGGGCCGAGGCGGAGCGGACCACGGTGCTGCAGAGCTCGTACCGCGACATCGCGGGCGCGGGGGCACGACAGCTGCTCGCCCACCCGCTGGCCACCCTGGGCAGCGTCGCCGGAGCCGTCCTCACGGGTGAGGCCCGCGCCCGCAGCCGCCTGTGGCAGGTGCTGTACACGGCAGAGGCGATGCGGCTGCTGGACGAGCTGAACCGCCTGGGAGTGCGCCACATCCACGCCCACTTCGCCAACAACGGCGCCGACATCGCGCGGGCCGCGGTCGCGCACGCCCGCCGGGTCGAGCCCGACGCGGGCTGGCGCTGGTCGTTCACCATGCACGGCCCGACCGAGTTCGAGGCGGTCGAGCGGTTCGACCTGGCCGCCAAGGTGGCCGATGCCGACGCGGTCGCCTGCATCTCCGACTTCACCCGCAGCCAGCTCATGCGGCTCAGCGAGCCCGGAGACTGGCCCAAGCTCGACGTGGTGCACATGAGCGTCGACACCGACCTGTTCGTCCCCTCCGGGGGCGAGCGCCCCCCGGGTCCGCTGCGCATCCTCGACGTGGGCCGCCTGGTGCCGGAGAAGGGAGCCCCGGTGCTGCTGGACGCGGTCACGCTGCTCGCCGAGCGCGGCGTCGACGTGGAGGTACGGCTCGTCGGCGGCGGCGACCTCGCCGACGACCTGGCGCGCACGCTGGACGCACGCGGCCTCCGCGACCGGGTCACGCTGGTCGGCGCCGTCGGCCAGGACGCGATCCTCGACCAGTACCACTGGGCCGACGCGTTCTGCCTGCCCAGCTTCCAGGAGGGGCTGCCCGTGGTGCTGATGGAGGCCATGGCCACCGGCCTGCCGGTCGTCACCACCACGATCAACGGCATCCCCGAGCTCGTGAAGCACGAGCGCAACGGCTTCCTCGTCCCGCCGGGACGTGCCGACCTGCTCGCCGAGTCGCTCGCCGCGCTCGCGACCGACCCGGGGCTGCGCACCCGCCTGGGCGAGCAGGCCCGCCGAGACGTGGTCGCCGGGTTCTCGCTCGAGCGGTGCGCCGGCGACCAGCAGCGCTTCCTCGCCGGCGTCCGGCCGAGAGGGGGCCGCGGATGACCCAGCCATTCCTGAGCACGATGTGGGCCCCCACCGATCCGTCCTGGAACGAGAGCGTGCGCGTGCTGGAGCACCGCCGCCTGGGGCTTCGTGACCTGCGCGAGTTCCGCCGTGCGGCCGGTCAGGCCCGCGTCGTCATCCTGCGCGGCTCGGTCTCCTTCGCCGAGCGGTACCGGGACCTCGTGCTCGCCCTGGCTGCCAAGCGGCTGGGCAACCGCCCGGAGGTCGTCATCACCGACGCGACCTGGGAGCAGTCCAGCGCCGCGATGGAACGCCGGCTGCCCGCCCGCCTGCGCCCCCTCGTGCCGAAACTGGCCCGCAGCGTCATGCGCCTCCTGGACAGCCCCCGCGTGCACTACTGCGTGCTCTCCCGCGACGAGCAGGCCAGCTTCCCCGCGACGTGGGGGGTGAGCCCGGCGCGCGTCCACTTCACGGCCTTCCCGCACACCCTGTACGACGGCGCGGCCGACATGCCGACCCACGACGGCGGCTACGTCTTCGCCGGCGGCAACTCGCTGCGTGACTACGACCTGCTCGAGCAGGCGCTGGGCGGAACGGCGGTCGAGGTGCACATCGCGGCCAGGTGGCGTCCCCGGGCGGCCGCCAACCTGCAGGCCAGGACGCTGACGCACGAGGAGTTCGTCGCCGACCTCGCCGGGTGCAGCGTGTGCGTCGTCCCGTTGAAGAAGACGATCCGCAGCGCAGGGCAGCAGACCTACCTCAACGCGATGGCACTGGGGAAGCTCGTGATCGTGACCGAGGCCGCGGGGGTCACCGACTACGTCGTGGACGGCGTCACGGGCGTGGTCGTGCCTGCAGATCCGGCAGCCTTGCGGGCCGCCGTGCTCGACGCGCTCGACCCCGGCCGCCGCGACCACTACGCCGCCATCGCCGCGCGGGGACGCCAGGTAGCGCGCGAACGGTTCAACGAGTTCAGCTATCGCGAGGAGCTCCTCGCTATCGCCCAGAACGCGTCCGACTGATGGCCGAGGAGGCGAACGACATGACAACCAGAGTGCTCTTCATCGACGCGGCGTCGCCGGTGCGCTACTCCGCCGCGTCCCTGGACGATCCGCAGACCCGGATCGGGGGCGCAGAGATCACCACGATCCGCATCGCCGGCGGGCTCGCGCAGACCCATGAGGTCATGGTGGCGCAGGCCACGCGTCCCTCCGGGGAGCAGCTCGTCGAGGACGGTGTCACCTGGGCCAGCCTCGAAGAGGGCCTCGCCGGGGCGAGCGGGGCGGACCACGTGGTGGTGCTGCGTCGCCTCGGGGACGCGGTGCGTGCCCGGGTGCGCGGCCGCGCCCCGCGGGTCTCGTTGTGGTACCACGACTGGATCCCGGACGGTTCCGATGACGCCGGGCTGGTGGCGCGCACACGCACCCGGGCCAAGAACTCCGTGCGTGCCGCGTTGCACCTGCTGTTCGGGATCGGGATCGTCGCGGTGTCCCACACCCACGCCGGCAACCTCTCCTCGGCACTGCAGGGATCACTGCTGCCCGGGGTGCTCACCCGGCGGCTGCGTCCGGAGGTGATCTACAACCCGATCGCGGCCACGCGCCCTGCCGGGGACCGGCCGGTCGATCCGGACAAGCTGATCTACTGCAGCGCGCCGTGGAAGGGGCTGGGCATGGTGCTCGCGCACTTCGCCGGCCTGCGCGAACGGTTCCCGGACCTGCGACTCGTGGTGGCCTCGCCCGGCTACGACCGGCTCACCGACAGCACCCTGCCCGACGGCGTGGAGTACGTCGGAACGCTCGGCCAGCGGGAACTCCTGGAGGAGATCTCGACGTCGCTGTGCGTGTTCTACCCCGCGAACAAGGTGCCCGAGACCTTCGGCATCATCTTCCTGGAGAGCCATGCCGTGGGTACGCCCGTGCTGGCGCACCGCTTCGGCTCGGCGGTGGAGTTCCTCGCCCCCGAGGAGACCCTGGACGCGACCGATGCGGGCGCCGTCGCCGAGCGGATCGCGCTGTGGCGCGGCGGCGGGCGGCCGGAGCCCCGCCTCGACGACGCCCTGCGGCTCGAGGCCGTGGTGCAGAGCTGGGTGCGCTACGTCGACCGCTCCGGAGCCGGTGAGGCGGTGGCCGCCCGATGACCGGCACTCCCCGTG
>JAEVYS010000073.1 GCA_023392635.1 Actinomycetes bacterium
CGCGAGCACCGCGCGCCGTCGAAGGACGACCAGTGCGCACACCCCTGCAGCGCCGGCGGCCAGGGACGGGACGGCGTCCGTCAGCGGCCCGCGGGAGAGCGCGGCGGCGGCCCCCACGACCCCGAGCAGGCCGATCGCGACCGTGGCCGTTCGCGGACGGCGCCAGGCGACCAGCCCGACGACCGCGGCGAACCCGGCGAGCACGACGGCGACCGCAGCGACGAGGATCGGCTTGTCGGCCGTGCCGAAGGTGCGCACCGCGAACTCCTTGGCCGGCGTCGGGGCCAGGTCGACCAGCACCGAGCCCACGGCCAACAACGGCGAGGCGACCGGCTCGAGCGCCGCGGCCACCAGGTGGCCGACGCCCACCGCCACCCCCGCGGCACCGGTCCCGGCGAGTGCGCGCACCGCCGCGGCGGGCTGGGGCGATGGCTGCGGGCGCGTGGACGATCGGCGTGCAGTATTCACACCGGTGGTTCGTCACCGGCGCCGGCGCGGATTGGTCACGGCTCGCGCGAGTCCCCGCGATGGAGTATTTTTTACATGTGTTGTTGGAGAAAAGGATTCACGGCCGGGGACACCGCCGGTGAGGCGCACGCGCTCCCCCTGGCGTGACTGGCCCTTGCTGGGATGGTTCGTGGCGGCCGTTGTGGTGGCGGGTGCACATCGGTGGATCGACGACTCGTCCTGGCTGCTGCTCCACCTGGTGTTCCTCGGCGCGGTCACCCACTCGATCGTGGTGTGGAGTGCCCACTTCGCCTCGACCCTGCTCCGGGTGCCGGCTCCGGCGCGGCAGGACGTCCGGCTGGCCCTGCTCACCGTCGGCGCCGCCCTCGTGCTCCTCGGCGTCCCGACGACGTGGTGGGCCGTCACGCTGGCCGGCGGGCTGGTGGTCGCCGCAGCCGTGGCCTGGCACGCCGTCGTCCTGCACCGCATGCTCCGCTCTGCCCTGCCGGCCCGCTTCCGGGTGAGCGTCCGCTACTACGTCGCGGCCTCCGCCTGCCTCGCGGTGGGCATCGGCTTCGGCGTCACCCTCGCCTGGGGGTGGGACGAGGCGTGGCACGGGCGGCTGCTGGTTGCCCACGCGCTCACCAACCTCCTCGGCTGGGTCGGGCTCACCCTCACCGGCACGCTGCTCACGCTGTGGCCCACCATGCTGCGTACCCGCATGGACGCCTCGGCCGAGCTGTGGACGCGACGCGCGCTCCCCGTGCTCCTCGCCGGCGTCCTCGTCGCTGCCGGCGGCGCCCTCGTCGGGCCGGCCTGGGTGGCCGCGTCCGGGCTCGTGGTGTACCTCGGGGGCCTGTGTGCCTGGGGACGCGGCCTGTGGCAGCCACTGCGCACGAAGCCGCCGACGGAGTTCGCACCCGCGTCCGTCGCCGCGTCGCTGCTCTGGCTCGTCGCCGGGCTGGCCTGGGCCGGGTGGGTGCTGGTGACGGCGCCCGACTGGCAGGCCGTCCGGGAGCGGTTCGTCTGGCCGGCGGCGGCGCTCGGTGCCGGATTCGCCGTCCAGCTGCTCACCGGCGCACTGTCCTACCTGTTGCCGTCCGTCCTGGGCGGCGGGCCGAGAGTGGTGCGCGCCGGCCAGCGGTGGTTCAACGCGGCCTCCGGCTTCCGCCTGGTGGCCATCAACGGCGGGCTGCTGCTGTGGCTCACCCCCACCCCGAGCTGGGTCAGGGTGGCCGGCTCCCTGCTGGCACTCGGTGGCGCGGTGGCTTTCCTGCCGATCCTGGTCTGCGGCATCCGGGCATCGGTCGCTGCGCGGCGGGCAGTCGCCGCGGGTCGTGAATTGCCCGAGTTGCCGGCCCGCCCTCCGGTGTTCTCCGCCGGCCAGCTGATCGGCGGGCTGACCGCGCTGGTGGTCGCCGCGGTGGCGGGAGTAGGCCTCGACCCGCAGGCTGCCGGCGCCCTTCCGGGCACCGGCGCGGGCGCCGTGTCCGCCAGCGGGACCACCGTCCGCGTGTCCGTGGAGGTCCGGGGCATGCACTACCACCCGGACTCCGTCACGGTAGCCCCGGGCGACCGGCTGGAGGTCGAACTGACCAACGCCGACACCACCACCCACGACCTGGTGATCGGGGCGGCCCGCTCCCGGCGCCTCGGACCCGGAGCGAGCGTCGAACTGGACGCCGGGACGATCGCGGCCTCCGTCCAGGGCTACTGCTCGGTGGTCGGGCACCGACAGATGGGCATGACGTTCGACGTCGTGGTGGCCGGCGCGCCGCACGACATGTCCACGATGGCCGGTCAGGACGCGCCGACGACGCCGGACGGGGCGCCCGCCGCGATCGTCGACCCGGTCCTTCCGCCGCTCACCGCCGCGACGGTGCACCACGTCACGCTGACCGCGCAGGAGGTGGCCCTCGAGGTGGCCCCCGGCGTGTGGCAGCGCCGCTGGACCTTCAGCGGGAGCGCCCCCGGCCCGACACTGCACGGACGCGTCGGGGACACCTTCGTGGTGACGCTCGTGAACTCGGCCTCGATCGGCCACTCGATCGACTTCCATGCCGGTGCACTCGCTCCCGACCGTCCGATGCGCACGATCCAGCCCGGCGAGACGTTGGTCTACCGGTTCACCGCCACCCGTGCCGGTGTCTGGATGTACCACTGCTCGACGATGCCGATGACCGCCCACATCGCCGCAGGCATGTTCGGGGCGGTCGTGATCGAGCCCGAACGGCTCACGCCGGTCGACCGGTCCTATGTGCTGGTCCAGTCCGAGACCTACCTGCAGACGTCCGCGCACGACCCGTCCGCGGCCACCGAGGTCGACGCGGACGCGGTGACGGCGGACGAGCCGAGCTACGTCTCCTTCAACGGGGTGGCCAGCGGCTACGACACGTCCCCGCTGGCGGCCAGGGTCGGCGAGCGCGTGCGGTTCTGGGTGCTGAACGCCGGCCCGAACCGCCCGAGCAGCTTCCACATCGTCGGCGCCCAGTTCGACACCGTCTTCAGCGAGGGGGCCTACCTGCTCAGGCGCGGACGCGACGCCTTCGGCGAGAGCGGCGGCGGTTCCCAGGCCCTCGCGCTCCAGCCCGCGCAGGGCGGCTTCGTCGAGACCGTGTTCGGCGAGGTCGGACGCTACGCCCTGGTCAGCCACGCCATGGTCGACGCCGAGCGCGGCGCGCACGGCTTCGTCGTGGTCACCCGCTGAGCCGCCGCAGACAGCCCGAACACCTACGGACCCAACCCAACGAAAGGAAGACCGAATGACGAACTTCGTGCACCTGGAGACTCCCTCCGCACCGAAGGCCGACTGCACCTGCGGAGCGCACGAGGAGGCGGTGCCCGTGCTCGACGTGCGCCAGATCCCGCACGCCATCCGCCACGCCGCCGTGTTCGGGGCGTTCGACGCCATCCGTCCGGGAGGATCGCTGGTGATCGTCGCGCCGCACGCGCCCGTCCCGCTGCTGAACCAGCTCTCGGCGCGTGCACTGATCGGCGTCGAGTACCTCGTCGAGGGCCCCACCGAGTGGCAGGTGCAGATCACCCGGCTCTCCGAAGGGGCCTGAGCCGCTATCCCCTGCGCCAGGTGAGGTGCGTCACCGAGGTGGTCGTCCGGCTGGCGAAGGGAACCAGACGGAGGTCGGGTACGCCGTCGAAGACCCGCAGCCCGTCGCCGATCGTGACCGGCGCGACGTGCAGCCGTAGCTCGTCCAGCAGGCCGAGCGACAGGTAGGCGTTGACCGTGGACGGGCCGCCGGCGATCGACACGTTGCGGTCGCCGGCCGCTGCCCGCGCCCGCTCCAGGGCGGCGGCCGGGCCGTCGGTGACGAAGTGGAAGGTCGTGCCACCCGCCATGACGAGGTCGGCCCGCGGGTGGTGCGTGAGCACGAAGACCGGTCCATGGTAGGGAGGTTCCGGTCCCCACCAGCCCTGCCAGTCGAGATCCCATTCACCGCGGCCGGCCGTGAACATGTTGCGTCCCATCACGAACGCGCCCGCGTCGACGATCGCGTCCACCTCGGCCCGGTTGTCCTCGGCGTCCTCGAACATCCAGGTGTGCAACCGTTGACCGACGCGCTCCCCCATAGGGAACTCCAGGCTCTGGTCGTGGCCGGCGGCCACGCCGTCGAGCGAGACGCCGAGGTCGGCGACGACGAGGGGCATGACTCTCCTTCCGGGCCGGATCCGGTTGACGCTACGCGCGGCCCGCCCGAAGAGCAACGCCGGACGACGGGCGGCTCACTAGGGTGGAGCCGTGACGCAACAGGTGGTGGCCGTGCTCGGACGCGGCGTCGTCCCGCGTGAGACGGCGCTGCTCGTCGCCGACGACCTCGGCTTCACCCGCGGGGACGGCTGCTTCGACGCCGCCCGCGTGGTGATGCACGACGGACGGCCCCGGGTGGACCACCTCGACCGGCACCTGGCCCGGTTCGCTCGGTCGGCGGCCGCCCTGGAACTGCCGTGCCCCGATGGCTCAGCCTGGCGCGAACTCATCGACGCCGCGCTGGCCGAATGGAGCGGCACGGGCGAGGCGGTCCTCAAGCTCGTGCTGACCCGGGGGCCCGAGCTGGACGCGTCCGGGGTGTCGGCCCTGCTCACGATCACCGCGGCGCCGGACGCCGGCAGGGCACGAAAGGGCGTCACCGGGATCACCCTGAGCCGCGGCTATCCCAGCGACGCCTTCGCCGCGGCACCGTGGTTGCTGGGCGGCGTCAAGACGCTGTCCTACGCGGTGAACGTGGCGGCCAAGCGCGAGGCCGCCCGCCGCGGCGTCGACGAGGTGGTGTTCGTCTCCAGCGACGGCTACCTGCTCGAGGGGCCGACCGCCGGCCTCCTCGTGGCCGCCGACGACCAGTTGTGGACCACGCCGCTCGGCAGCACCGGGGTGCTGGAGTCGGTGACGATCGACGTCATCATGGACGCGGCGCGGGCCCAAGGGGTCGGAACCCGCCAGGCGCTGTTCCGTCCCGACGACCTGCCCGGCACGGACGGGGTCTGGCTCGCCTCCGCGGTGCGCGGCGTCCTGCCGCTCCTCGAACTCGACGGCGTCCCGCTACCGACCAACCCTGAGCTCACCGCCCACCTGGCCGCGACGGCCGGTTTCTAGGCCTCAGCGGGACGCGGTCGCGACCTCGACGCGATTGCCCCACGGGTCGTCGACGCCGAGCCTCGCGGCGCCGTCCGCCGTGTCGAGTGCCACGTCGAGGCCACGCCCGCGGAGCCGGTCTGCGGCTGCGAGCACGTCCGTCGCCGCCGGCACCTCGATGGCGACCGTGCCCAGGCCCAGCGCCGGGGCACGCAGGCCCACGCCGGCGCTCTGCCACGTATTCATCGCCATGTGGTGGTGGTAGCCCCCGGCCGACACGAACAGCGCGCCCGGCATCTCGGCGGTCACGTCGAAGCCGAGCGTGTCCACGTAGAAGTCCTTCGCCACCCCCGTCTGGCCGACCTTGAGGTGGACGTGGCCGACGACCTGCGCCTCGGCACCCGCGAGGGCCGGGCGGTGGTCCGGTGCCGTCTCGAGGTAGTCGCGGGCGGCGTCGGTGAGGTGCTCGGCGAGGAAGGCGTTCGGGTCGATGAACAACGTGTCCATGCGGACGCGGTCCCCGTCCCACGACCACTGCGAACGCGGCCGGTCGACGTACAGCTCCACGCCGTTGCCCTCGGGGTCGTCCAGGTAGAACGCCTGCGAGACCAGGTGGTCGCCGCTGCCGGTATACAGCTGCGGCGTATTCTGCGCCACCGAGGCCAGCACGGTCGCCAGCGTCGCCTGGTCGGGATGCAGCAGCGCGGTGTGGAACAGCCCGGCTGTCCGGCGTTCCCCTCTGGGCAGGTCGGGACGGTGCCGCAGCACGACCAGTTCGGTGCCGTTGCGTCCCAGGGCCACAGTCCCGCCGCCCTGCGACAACTCCTCGAGCAGCAGCACCTCGGTGTAGAACCGGGTCATCAGGTCGAGGTCGGCGACGTCGAGCGCGACCTGGGACATCCGCGTGTCGGCGGGCAGCAGTTCGCTGGTCATCAGCAGTCCTTCTGTTAGTTGATGGTTCAACTATATCACTCCTGCCCTAGCCTGTGAGCATGGCGGACGGCGGGAGCGAGTGATGGAAGTGCTGCTGCTCGGCACCGGCGCTGCGGACGGCATCCCGAACCCCTTCTGCCGGTGCGCCACCTGCGAGGACGCGCGGACGCGCGGAGAGCTGCGCACCCCCACGTCGGTACTCGTCGACGGGCGGCTGCTGATCGATCCCGGCCCGGAGGCGCCGCGACAGGTGTCCCGGCTGGGCCGCGACCTCGTCGCCCTGGAGGCCGTGCTGGCCGGTCACGCCCATGACGACCACCTCGACCCGGCGTTCCTCCTGCACCGCTCCTGGGTCGGCGGTTCCCCGTTGCGCGTCGCCGGCCCGGCGCCGGTGGTCGAGTGGTCCCGGCAGTGGCTCGAGCCGGGGCAGGAGGCCGTGTCGTTCACGACCCTCACCGCCGGGGACGAGCTCGACCTCGCCGGGTACCGGGTGACCGCGCTGGCCGCCAACCACGAAGCGTTCGGCGAAGCGCTGTGCTACCTCGTCGAGGGCCCGTCCGCCGCCCTGCTGTACGCGACCGACACCGGCCTGCTGCCGGAGTCCACCTGGCGGCAGCTCGCCGGGCGTCGGGTCGACCTGGTGCTCCTCGAGGAGACCTTCGGCCCCTGCACCGGCAAGGGCGACCGACACCTCCACTTCGCCACCTTCGCGGCCACCCTCACCCGGCTGCACGGGGCCGGCGTGGTCGACGGGCGGACGCGGGTGGTCGCCGTCCACCTGGCGCACGACAACCCGCCGCTCGGTGAGCTGCGGGTTGTCCTTGCGGGCCTGGGAGCCGAGGTGCTCCCCGACGGCACCGCGATCACGCTCTAGATGTCCCGGCGGCCAGGGTCAGGCGGTCGCCAGACGACGGGCCGGGCGCTGCTCCAGGCGTGCGGCGAGGGCCAGTTCGACGCTGGCCGCGCGGCGCAGCATGGCCGCCAGGGCGAACCGCGGGCGGCTCGTCGCGACCTCGAGGATCACAGGAGCGTCGGGGCGGGCCGAGGTGTTCTCCGCGGCCGTGCGCTCCAGGATCGGGGCATAGCTGACATATGCAGACATGGATGTCTCCTTGGGTGTGGTGTGGTGCGGTGTGGCGATCAGGCAACGGGTTGGGTGCTGCTGCGCACGATCAGCTCGTGCGGCAGGACGATCGTTCGGTTCACGCGCCCCGGATCGAGGAGCAGTTCGGCGGCAAGGCGTCCCTTGTCCCGGACGGGTTGGTGGATGGTGGTGAGGTTCGCGTCCGCCGAGTCCGGCAGGTCGTCGAAGCCGGCAACCGAGATGTCGTCCCCGGGCACCAGCCCCCGCTGGCGACAGGCGTCCATGAAGCCCAGGGCGATGACGTCGCTGATGCCGACCACGGCGGTCGGCCGGTCGCGGCGATCCAGCACCAGGTTTCCGGCGTTGCGCCCCGCGGACCGCGAGTTGGTCCCGACCGGGACGATGGTCACGTCCAGCCCGGCCAGGCCCTCGACCAGGCCGCTCAGGCGCAGGAAGTCGGAGAACCCGTAGTCACCGTTGGTGTTCACCAGGTGGGTGAACTCGGCCGGCGTGTACTCCCGCATCGCCGGCTGCGCGGGGTACGCGGTCTCGACGAGGACGAAGATGCGACGATGGCCGAGCCGGCGCAGGTGGCCGGCGAGGTCCATGGAGGCGGCATGGTCGTCGATCACCACGTAGTCGCCCTGGCTGTCGGCGTCCTTCACGTTGAGCGTGCAGTACACCGTCGGCAGGCCGCGTTCGCGCGCCCGCGCCATGGCCGGCTGATTGCCGCAGAGCCCTGCGACGCCGTCCACAGCGGCGCCCTGGATGGCGGCGAGCGCTTCGTGGTCCCCGGCCGGCACGCTGAGCAGCATGATGCTCGCCCTGTGCTGTTCCATGACCTCGCTGAACGCCGCCAGCCAGGCCACGGAGAACGGGTCGGAGAAGGCGTAGGAGAGTTTCTCCTCGAAGGCGACCGCGAAGGTGTTGGTGCGCCCGGAGCGCAGTTGCCGCGCGAGCGCGTCGGGGCCGGTGTAGCCCATCTTCGCCGCCCGTTCGAGGACGCGGCGGCGCAACTCGGCGGAGAGCTGGTCGGGACGGTTGAACGCGTTCGACACCGTCATCACCGATACTCCCATCACCTTTGCGATGTCCTGCTGGGTCACCCTGACCATCTCTCCACCTCCTCCCGCCTGCGGTACTTCCATGGTGTTCTTTATCGTTACAGAGAACAAGGGCCCGAGCGTCTGTATCGTTAAAGTTCGCGCCGCCTGCCACACTGAGGCATGACCTGCCGGATCGCCCACACCACCATCGACTGCCGGGACGCGTACGCGCTGTCCTCCTGGTGGAAGGAGGTGCTGCGCTACACCGACGACCCCGACGACCCGAACCTCCCCGGTGACGAGGAATGCCTCATCGTGCCGGAGGGCGGCGGGCACGAGATCCTGTTCCTCGCGGTGCCCGAGGGCAAGGTCGTGAAGAACCGGGTGCACTTCGACCTGCGTCCCACCGACCGCACGCGGGACGAAGAGGTCGAGCGGCTCCTCGACAGAGGCGCCACCCTTGTCGCCGACCACCGTGGCATCCACGGCCCGGGCACCGGCTGGTTCGTGCTGGCCGACCCCGAGGGCAACGAGTTCTGCGTGCTGCGCTCGGACGCCCAGCTGGCAGCGACGACTGGCTGACGCACCGGGGACGGTTCCTTCTGCGTCAGCCTGACGCAGAAGGAACCGTCCCCGGTGCGTCAGGTGGCATTCCACAGCCAGGTGTAGAACTCCTGCTTGGCCGCGTCCCGCTCGATGCCGTACGCCTCCAGGAAGACGTCCTGCCAGCCCTCGCCGAAGTTCCAGCCGAGGCTGAGCAGGGCGGGCGCGAGGTCGCCCCACCGGTCACCGACGCCCAGCTTGCCGAGGTCGACGTACCCCACGCAGCGTCCGGTGTCGTCGAGCAGGAAGTTCGGGTTGCAGGCGTCCCCGTGGCAGGCGACCGGGTCGAGGTCGGGCCAGTTCGCGCGGTCGGGCCATTCGGTCCCGGACGTGCGGGCGAGCCGACCGGCGATCGAGTACTCCCAGGCGCAGCCGTCCACCGGCACGGCATCGTGGAAGCGGCGCAGGCCCCGCCCCAGTTCGGGAACGACGACCTCGGGCCGCCGGTTCCAGCCGCCGAGGACGGCCGAGGTGGCGTCGATCCCCTCGGTGCGCAACCACCGGTTGCCCAGGTCGTCCAGACCGTGGTCGATCGGACGCGGTGCCGCGACGAAGGCGCTGACCCAGCGCAGCCGCTCGAACTCGGGGTCCGCGTCGAACTCCCAGTGCGGCGGCCCGTACTTGACGTACTCGGCGCCGGCGCCGATGCGGTAGGTGACGCCACCGATCTCGTTGCGCCACACGATCTCGACCGGGCGCCCGGCAGCGAGCTCGACGACGACCGGCGGCACCGTGACGCCCTCGAAGCGGAGGTTGGGGTTGTCGGTCATCGCATCCTTCCGTGACGCATCGGGGACGGTTCCAGGTGCGTCAGGCTGACGCAC
>JAEVYS010000015.1 GCA_023392635.1 Actinomycetes bacterium
CGCGAGACTCCCCAGTCGCGAAGGCGGTACGTGGTCCGTCCCCGGCCCCAGCCCTCTATCTCCGCCCTCCGGATGATCTCCGCGGCGGCAGCCTTGGTGCTCCTCCCGTCGAGGAACCGCGAGTTGACCGCGACGCCATCCTCGCAGTCGGCTTCGCCGACGATCGGCTGTCCGGCATCCTCGAGTGTCCGTGCAACGACGCGGCGGATGGGAAGATCGTATTTCGAGGCAAATTCGAAGTCCCGCTGGTCGTGCCCCGGAACGCCGAAGATCGCACCGGTGCCATAGTCCATCAGCACGAAGTTCGCGATGTAGACGGGGAGGCGCCAGTCGGGATCGAGCGGGTGGATGGCTTCGATCCCAGTCCTGTACCCCTTCTTCTCCGCGGTCTCGATCTCCGCGGCGCTCGTGCCGCCCTTCCTGCACTCGGCGATGAACCTTGCGGCTTCGGGATCGCTCCGGCCGACCGCTTCGGCGATCGGGTGGCCAGGTGCAACGGCAACGAAGCTTGCGCCGAAGATGGTGTCCGGCCTCGTTGTGAACACCTCGACCTCTTCGGGCTCCCCGCCGGCGAGGCGGAACCTGAACTGCAGGCCCTGGCTCCTGCCGATCCAGTTCTCCTGCATCAGCTTCACTTTCTCGGGCCAGCGATCCAGTTCGTGCAGGCCCTCGAGCAGCTCCTCGGCGAAATCGGTGATCTTCAGGAACCACTGGGCAAGCCTTCGCCTTTCGACGGGCGCGCCTGAACGCCATCCCTTGCCGTCGATCACCTGCTCGTTAGCGAGCACGGTGCAGTCAACCGGGTCCCAGTTGACCTCGCTTTCCTTGCGATAGACGAGGCCCGCCTCAAGCAAATCGAGGAACAGCGCCTGCTCGTGCCCGTAGTAGTTGGGCTCGCAGGTCGCGAGCTCACGGCTCCAGTCGAGCGCGAAGCCGAGGCGTTTCAGCTGGGCTCGCATCGTGGCGATGTTCGCGCGGGTCCAGTCGCCCGGGTGCACGCCTCGCTCCATCGCCGCATTCTCGGCGGGCATTCCGAAAGCATCCCAGCCCATTGGGTGGAGCACCTCGCGGCCGCGCATGCGCCAATAACGCGCAAGCACGTCACCCATCGTGTAGTTGCGGACGTGGCCCATATGGATGCGCCCCGACGGATAGGGGAACATCTCGAGGACGTAGGTCTTGGGCTTGGGGCTCGCCGCGTCAGCCTGGAAACAGCGATCCTCTTGCCACCGCTGCTGCCACCTTGTGTCGGCAACGGCCGGGTCGAAACGGCCGGTTGTCATAAGCTCAGCCTTCAGCCCGAAACGGTGGTCCGGCGGAGGTCGCGCGCACGGGTGAGGATGATGTCCTCAAGCTTCTGGACGGTCGCCGCCGCCACGGGGGCGTTCACCCACTGGCCACCCTGCAGCACCTGACGCGAGGCCGCGACGCGGAGCGCGTCGGCACGAAGATCCTGGTCGAGGATAGTGACCGTCAGCTTGACGCGCTCACCGGGCGAATTCGGATTGGCGTACCAGTCCGTGATGATGACGCCCGTATTCGCATCGGCCTGAAGCAGCGGCGCGAAGGAGACCGTGTCCAGCGCGGCGCGATAGAGGTAGGCGTTCACGCCGATCGACGTCATCCGCGACGGCGCGAGGTCGACCGGGATAGCACGGTTGCGCGAGCAGCCCGGCGCGGCCACGGCGATGATGAGAAGCGCGGCAGCGGCAGTTTTCAGGCGAGGCATCGGCAATCCTTGACGCGTGTGGACGGTTGCTGGCGTTATAGATGCTGGCCGCCGTGCCGCAAGCGGCCTTGAGAGAGGCGATTCTGTTGTGCCTGTGCAACAGAACGGGACGGAATCGAGTCGGCTCATGGAACCTTCAGGTTCACCGGACTATATCGGAGTCGAAACAGGGAGAGGTCGTTGCCGAGTCTCGTGCGTTCCAGGGCTGCATTGCTGCTCGCTGCGGTATCCGCGGCGGGCCTTTTGCTGTCCCCGGCCGCCGCGGCTCCTGAGAAGCGCAAGGCGCCCGCAGTCGCAGTCAGCTTCGATCCTCTGACCAGCTTCACTCCGGCAGGCGCCGACCCGAAGCTTGCCGCCTCGTTCGGCAATCGGGGCCTGTCGCTGACGGACTTCAAGTTCACGCCCGCTGCAGCCAAGAGCCGGCCCTCACAGGTCCGGATCGCGATTCGCGCCCGGCCGAATACGGCCCTTCAGGCGAAGACGATCGAAGCCAGCTCTGCCTCGCCCGTCACGGCTCTTACGCCGACGACCTACAATCTCGGCATGGCCGTGGGCTGGAGGCGCTTTGCCGTCGCCGGCGACGTGGCGAAGAGCGACGCCCGCAATCCGGCTTTGGGCCAGAAGGAAACCGCGGTCGTCGGAGTCAGCTATTCGCTTAAGCGCTTCACTGGACGCGTCGCCGTCGGAGCAGAGCGTGAGAACAACCGCGTCCCGGCGCTGCGTGATCGCGAAAATTACTCGCTCGACGTCGGCGGTGCCTACAACCTGTCCCGCCGCATCGCCCTTACCGGCGGCGTCCGCTACAATGTCGAGCGCGACCGCGCTGCGCTGGCCAGCGACAATCGCCGGGACGACAAGGCGGTTTACGTAGGAACTGCCTTCAAGTTCTAGGCTCGGCGCCTAGCCAGGCGTCGATTCCAGCCCAGCCGTA
>JAEVYS010000062.1 GCA_023392635.1 Actinomycetes bacterium
GGGCGGGTCCCCGGGGGGGGGGGGGGGCGCCGCCCGGGCCGCGGCCTGGGTGGTGGTCATCAGCCCGTGATCGCCTGGAGGTTCTTCTGGGTGTCGTCAAGGATCGCCTTGGGATCCTTCGACTTCAGGCTGGTCAGCTGGCTGTTGAACTCCTTGATCACGTCCGCCGCCCCGGCCATCGCGGGCAGGTTCTGCGCGTACTCGGCGCCGTTGATGAAGGCGACCATCGTCGGGTTGTCCGACTTGTAGGACTCGGCCGCCGACTGGACGGACGGCATGACGCCGAAGTCCTTGGCGAAGGTCAGCTGCTGGTCGGTGGTGGTCAGGAACTTGACGAGGTCGACGGCGGCCGCCTTGTTGTCACCGTCGGCGGAGATGCCCCAGCAGTTCGTGTACTGGAGCGTGCCCTTCGTGGTGCCGGCCGGCAATTCGGCGACCTTGTACTTCACGTTCGGATAGGTGCTGGTCATGGCGCCGGTGATCCAGTTGCCCTCGATCACCATCGCGGCCTGCTTCTTGCCGAAGGCCTCGCCGCCCCAGCCCGCCCCCAGGTCACTGGAGAAGGCCGCGACGCCGTCGTTGAGCAGGCCCTTGACGTAGGTGAGGCCGTCGACGTTGGCCTGTGCGTTGGCCTGTGCCTTGCCGTCCGCGGTGAGCAGCCCGCCGCCGGCCTCGGCGAGGAACACGCCGACGCGCTGCAGCTCCGGCCCGAACGCGAGCCCGACCCGCTTGCC
The DNA here is from genome assembly GCA_023392635.1 of Actinomycetes bacterium. Classification (GTDB taxonomy): domain Bacteria; phylum Actinomycetota; class Actinomycetes; order Propionibacteriales; family Propionibacteriaceae; genus Propionicimonas. The sequence goes on from JAEVYS010000062.1 coordinate 735, forward strand.
CTTGGTGAGCTTCTTCGCGACCGCGGAGAGCTGGTCCCAGGTGGTCGGGACGTCGGCGTCGGTCAGCCCGGCCTCCGACCACATGTCGGTGTTGATCACCAGAGCGAGCGTGGAGAAGTCCTTGGGGGCGCAGTAGAACTTGTCGTCGTAGGTGAAGGCCTTGACCAGGCCGGGATAGAAGTCGCTCTTGTTGTCCAGTTGGTCGCCGTACGCCTCCAGTGAGCCGTTCTTCGCCCAGCCGGCGAGCTGGTCGGTGGAGACGTAGAGGACGTCGTCGGGCTTGCCGCCCGCGAACCCCTGGGTCGCCTGCTGGACGAGGTCGGAGGCCACCTTGACCTCGGCCTGCACGCCGGACTTGGCCGACCAGGCCGCGACGGCCTTCTTGACCGACGCCGTCTCGGCGTCGCCGGAGGAACCGATCAGCACGCTGACCGGATTGGTGTTGGCCGACTGGGACGCGGCCGGGGTGCTGCTGGCGGAGGAGAACCCTCCACCGCAGGCGGTGAGGGTGAGGGCGGCCGTGGTTGCCAGAGCTGCGATCACAGCTCGCGGGGAATGAGTCATGTTTCTTCCTTCACTGGGGTGGGTCATCGCGCGAACGGCTGGAGCCGACGCTGAACCAGATGGGGCTTGAGGAGGCGGTGGGGCTGGGCGGGGGTCTGGCCGTCCAGGAGACCCAGTGCGAGCTCCAGCAGGCCTACCGCGGCCTCCTCCACCGGTTGGTGGACGCTGGAGAGGCCGGTCGCGCGAGCGACCGGGGTGTCGTCGAATCCGACGACGGGGACCTCGGCGTCGTCGAGGCGTCCGACGATCCGGAAGTGTCCGACGGCGCCCAGCGCGAGGGAGTCGGACGCGCACACGATCGCGGTCGCGCCCCGGCCGACCAGCTCGGTCGCGCCCTCGGCGCCCGCGCTGGGGTGGTCGTCGAGGACGGCCACCGACAACCCGGCGCTCTCGGGCAGGTCGGCAACCGTGCGTTGCCAGCCGGCGCGCCGGTCGTCGCCCACGCCCGAACCCTCCGGCCAGCCCAGGAAGCCGATCCGGCGGTGGCCGAGGTCCCGCAGCCAGGTGGTCGCGGCCGCCGTGCCGGCGGCGCCGTCGACGTCCACCCAGCAGTGGTCACTGGTGTCGAGGCGGTTCCACGGGCGGCCGAAGGCGACGAAGGGGACCAGGCTCTCCTGCAGGCGCGACGGGCGGGGATCGTCGGCGCCGGTGTCGGTGAGCACCGCGAGGTCGATGGACGCGGAGCGGTACAGCGTCTCCAGCTTCTCGACCTCCGCGTCGGCGTCGTCCGCGGTCAGCAGGGTCAACTGGTAGCCGCGTCGCTGCGCCTCCTCGGCGAGGGAGTGCAGGAACCGGTCCATGACGGCGCCGTTGATGCCGTCGACCGCCCGGTACAGGCGGAGCCCGATCGCCATCGAGCGCTGGGTGCGCAGCGCCTTCCCTGCCGCCGAGGGACGGTAGCCGGACCGCTTGATGGCCGCATCCACGAGTGCGCGGGTACGGGGGTGGACGATCGAGGGATTGTTCAGGACGTTGGACACGGTCTGGCGCGAGACGCCGAGTTCCTGGGCGATGCTGACCAGCGTCGGTCGAGCCTGCCGATGTCCCGCGTCCATCCCTGGACCCCCGCTCCCGACGACCAAGGTTCGGCGCTCCAGTGCCCCGGTCGATTTGATCGATCAAAACCTGGGTCGATCATCAGCCGCGGCAGGGGGGATGTCAAGGCTTGCCCTCCTTCGGTTGCCAAACCGTGACCATCGCGCGGCTCGCCCGTCAGCCCTGGAGCAGTGACTGGGCGCCGTCGATCCACACCTCGGTGCCGGTGATGTGGGAGGCGGCATCCGAGCTGAGGAAGGCGATGAGGTCGGCGACCTGGTCGGCGGAACCCGGTTCGGTGCCGGTCAGGGGGATCTGGCCCTCCGGGTACTCCACGCGCAGGTGGAGGTGCTCGGTGGCGCGCTGTTCGGTGTTGTCGCTGATCTCGGTACCGATGCTCCCGGGGCAGATGACGTTGACCCGGATGTGGTCACGGGCCAGCTCGACGGCGATGGACTTTGCGAACGCGACCTGGCCCGCCTTGCTCGCGCTGTACGCGGAGGCGCCCGAGTTGGAGAACATCCGGGTGCCGTTCACCGACGACGTCACCACGACCGCCCCGCCGCCGGCGGCCCTCAGCAGGGGGAGGGCGTGCTTGACCGTGAGGAACGTGCCGGTCAGGTTGACCGCGATGGTGCGGCTCCACTCGTCCGCCCCCAACTCGCCCAACGGCGCCCACACCCCGTTGATGCCCGCGTTGGCCACCACCACGTCGACGCGGTGCCAGCGCCGACCGATCCGCCCGAACAGCTCGGCGACGGCGTCCGGGTCGCTGACCTCGGCGGCGTACGCCTCCGCCACGCCGCCCGCCGCAGCGATCTGTGCCACCACCTCTGCTGCGCTGTCCTGGCTGTGGCCGACCACGGCGACCTCAGCGCCCAGTCGGGCGAACCGGACGGCGGCAGCACGTCCGATGCCGGAGCCCGCCCCGGTGACGACGGCGACACGATTGCTGAAGTCCATGGTCGTCCGGTACCCGTCCGGGTCGCGCGGGCAACTCCGGCGCCTCGCCTCGTGCGGTGGCTATGGTTGCGCTGTCGCACGAGCGGAAAGGCGGAGGGATGGAGGAGCCCGACCGTCGCCGCGCCAGGCGTCCGGGGGAGGCCGACGGCCCGCGGGTGGAGCGCGAGGGCCACGTCTGGCGGATCCGCTCGATGGCGGCGGCACGACAGGTGCTGAGGGCGAGAACACGGACGACCCAGGCCGGCTTCACCGCCGAGGCGATTCCGACCGGCGGCCTCAAGCACCGCCCGATCCTGATCTCGGACGGCCCGCTGCACGACGAGCAACGCAGCAAGGTCGGCCGCTTCTTCGCTCCGGCCGTGGTCGCGGAACGCTATACCGGGCGCATGGAGGCCAGCGCCGCAGCCCTCCTCGACCGTGCTGCTGCGGCGGGTCACTGCACCCTGGACGAGCTCGCGCTGCTGTACACGGTCGAGGTCACGGCCGAAGCCGTGGGCCTCACCGAGTCACCCGTGCCGGCCATGGCCCGGCGTCTGGTGGGCTTCTTCAACCAGCCGCCGTTCGACATCACCCGTGACGACCTTGGCCGCACGCCCCGGCAGTGGGCACAGGCAGCGGCCAACGGGTTGCTGCCGATCGCCCGCTTCTACCTCGCCGACGTCCGCCCCGCGATCCGGGCGCGACGACGCCGTCCCCGCCAGGACGTGATCAGCCACCTCATCGGCGAGGGCTACACCGATCTCGACATCCTGGTCGAATGCGTCACCTACGGCACGGCCGGCATGGTGACCACGCGGGAGTTCATCTGCATGGCCGCGTGGCACCTGCTGTCGAACCCGCCGCTGCGAAAGCGCTACCTGTCGGCCGGCCAGACCGAGCGCTTCGCGATCCTCCACGAACTGATCCGGCTCGAGCCCGTGGTCGGCCACCTCTACCGGCGGGTCAGCGCACCCATCGAGCTCAGCGACGGGGGCGAATCCTGGACGCTGCCACCCGGCGCCCTGGTCGACCTGTGCATCCGTCCGGCCAACGCCGACCCCGCTGTCGTGGGGGAGCGGCCGCTCGACGTCTGCCCGGCGCGCCCGCTGCCGTCCGGGGTGAACCAGGCGGTGCTCAGCTTCGGTGACGGCGCCCACAAGTGCCCCGGGCAGCCGCTGGCCATCCTGGAGTCGGACGTGTTCCTGCAGCGACTGCTGGCCCGTCGTCCGCGGGTCCTGACCGAGCCCGAACTGGGCTGGGAGGACCTCATCGCCGGCTACACGCTGCGCGGCTTCGAGCTGGGCTTCGGTCAGGCAGAACCCTCAACCAGTGCGAGCCAAACCCTCAAGTAGCTACACCTTCGGCCACCATCCGGTGCCAGACTTCCGTTACCGGTCGCCGGTGAATAGCGGCGTTCCGGCCGGCGTGGGAGGTGCCCGGAAGGACCCGGGCCGGCGCGCCCCTTTTCGGCATGCCTGCAGATTTCGGCATGCCAACAATCGGGAAGGCAGGGCAGAATGCGGTTCGGTTGGGCTCGCACGACGATCACCGCGATCGTAGCCACGCTCGTGGCCGTCGGCGGGGTCCTTGCGGCTCCGGCTACGCCGTCGAGCGCCGTCACAGCGGCCTCGCTGTCGAGCCTCAAGGCGCAGGCGATCTACTTCCAGCGCACGGCGAACACCGGGCAGCGCGACATCGTGGTTGATTCCATGGCCGTCACCTCTGCGCGCGAAAGCAGGCTGTGGGCCGAATTCTTGAGTGCGTGGACGAAGATCAACGCCCATCTCGACATGAATTACACGGTTCCGAAAGGCTTGCCGAAGAAAGGCCACGTCTTCGTCGTCCTCGGCTCGGCGCTGAGCAAATCGGGAAAGATGACGAGCAAGCTGAGCCGGCGGATGGAGGTAGCGCTCGTCGCCTTGAAGAAGTACCCGCACTCCGCCGTGCTGGTCAGTGGTGGTGCCGCCCGCAATGGTCGCACCGAGGCCGGCGCGATGCAGTCGTGGCTGCGCGCCCGTGGCGTCGCGAGCTCGCGGATTCTCGTGGAGAAGAAGTCGGCCAGCACCATCGGCAACGCGGACTACTCGATGAGGATCCTGGCCGGCTCACCGGAGTACACGAGCTACTCCCTGGTCTCGGACTCCTCGCACCTGAGGCGAGCGAGCATCCTGTTCCTGGCCGCCACCCTCCGCGTCCAGGAGGAGAGCGGCAAGGACTGGCCGATCCGCCAGCTCGCCAATGTGGCCTCCAAGGACATGGCCAGTGCGGGGAAGGGCCCCCTGAGTTCGTCCTCGATCGCCTACACGGCGGGCAACGTCGCCAGCGTCCTCGACATCACGGGCACCTACCGCTCGGTGGTGGCGAAGCCCCCGGCCGCCGCCGTCCTGACCTCGGTCACGGTGGCCACGCCCGGCCGGCTCAGTTACGCCGTGGGGGACGTGTTCGACGCCCGGGCGATCGTGGTGAAGGCCCTCTACAACAAGGGCGTCTACGCGCGGGTGGTCACCCAGGGCGCGACGGTGAAGGGCTTCGCCACCTCCGCGGTGGGCCAGGCGACGGCCACGGCGTCGTTCACCGACGGCGAGGTGACCAAGTCGTCGCCGTTCAGCTACACCGTGGTGAAGGCTGACAGCTCGCTGAAGCTGGCCTTCTCGACGAAGAGCCCACGCAAGGCCAGGACGCGCGTGGTGGTGACGGCCACACTGGCCGCCCGGAACAAGCTCGTCCCCACCGGGGTCGTCCGGTTCTACCTCGACGGGAAGCGGCTGAAGACTGTCGACGTCGATGCCGACGACGACGGGGTGTACCGCTTCACCTACCCGAAGATTGCGACCACAGGGAGCCACCGGTTCGTGGTGAAGTACAGCGGCAACGGCCAACTCGAAGCGGCCCGAACCGCCGCCGACCTCACGGTCAGGAAGTAGCCGGTCGCCCGGACGTGTGCATGGCTCCGCCCCCGAGCTGGGTAAGGGTGGCTCGACAGCGACCGAAGGAGTCAACATGTCTGACGATGTGAACGAGTACGGCCTCGGTGCCCCGAACACCCAGACCGACCAGGCCGACGAGGTGATCGACGCCTACAGGGGCGAGACAGTTGAGCCCGGCCTGGAGCACGGGCTCGGCCCGTCCGACGGGCCGTTCCTGGGGGAGTCAGCCCCGGAGGAGGAGGGCACGCGCTTCGGCCTCGGCTCGGACAACACCCAGGAGGGCGAGGTCGTGGGCGAGCGACGGCTCGACCCGGACGGGCGCGACTCGCTCGAGCACGGCCTGGAGTCCGAGGACCTGCCCTGACCGGTTCGCCCTTCAGTCGGCGGCGTTGATGCCCAGGGTGGCGTAGGCGCGCCGGATGTGGTGTTCCACGAGGTTGGCGGACGCCGCGGGGTCGCCGGCCTCGATGGCGGCGAGGATCTCCTGGTGCTCGTCGATCAGCACCCGCCGGTGGCCGAGCCAGTCCGGCAGCGTCGTCGACGCCGTCCGGATCGTCTCGCGGACGGCCTGACGGATCGCCACCGTCAGGTCGGCGAGCAGCTCGCTGCGCCCGGCACGTGCGATCAGCACGTGGAACTCGGTGTCCAGGTCGTTGAACTCGTCCACGCCCTCGGCCGCCTCCATCGCTGACGTCATCGAACGCAGCCGCCGGACCGACCGCGCGGTGGCCCGCTGGGCTGCCAGCGCGGCGGAGGACCGCTCGAGGGCCACACGCGTCTCGGTGAGGTCGGCGGTGCCGGCGTCGGACAGCGAGAGGTGCAGCTGGAAGATGCGCGCCAGCGCGTTGCCCCGTGCCGGCGCGATCCGCGTGCCGCGGCCCGGCCCGGTGCTGGAGGTGATCAGTCCCTGCGTCTGCAGGACGCGCATCGCTTCGCGGACGGCCGAGCGGCTCACGCCGAGCTGGGTGGCCAGGTCGCGCTCGGGCGGCAGCTGGTCGCCGGGACGGTGCGTCCCGGCGAGGATGCCGGCCTCGATGTGCCGCAGCACCACTTCGTAGGCGTGCAGGCCGTCGCGCTCATCCGCTGGTGTCACACGCATCATTGTGGACCGCGGGCCGGGTCGTCCTGATCACTTGTGCCGAGATCGCCCGGAGCCGCTTGACGCCCGCGCGGACGGGAGAGAGACTGTACCTATTGGTCTGACCAATAGGCGGACCGGAGTCCAACAAGGAAGTGTGGACTGCTGATGGTGAACCGTTCCGGAGCCGGCCCGACCGTGGCCCTGTTCGCGACGTGCATCAACGACGTGATGTTCCCCGGCACCCCCAGGGCCGTGGTGACGGTGCTCGAGCGCCTCGGCTGCCGGGTGGAATTCCCGCTCGAGCAGACCTGCTGCGGGCAGATGTTCACCAACACCGGCTACTTCGACACCGCCGTCCCCGACGTTCGCAACTACGTTAAGGCGTTCAGCGGCTACGAGTACATCGTCGGCCCGTCCGGCTCGTGCGTCGGCGCGGTCCGGCACCAGCACCCGATGCTCGCCGAGCACTCGGGCGACGCGGCACTCGCCGAGTCGGTCGCCGAGGTGGTGGCCCACACGTACGAGCTCAGTGAGTTCCTGGTGGACGTCCTCGGGGTCACCGACGTCGGCGCCTACTTCCCGCACCGAGTGACCTACCATCCGACCTGCCACTCGGTGCGCGTCGCGAAGGTCGGCGACCGGCCCTACCAGCTGCTGGGCAAGGTGAAGGGCCTGGAGCTGATGCCCCTGGAGGCCGCCGACCAGTGCTGCGGCTTCGGCGGCACGTTCTCGGTGAAGAACCCGGACGTGTCGGTGGCGATGGGCGCGGACAAGGCCCGCCACGTCGCGGACACCGGGGCGGAGTACCTGGTCACCGGCGACAACGCCTGCCTGATGCACATCGGCGGTCTGCTGCACCGGCAGAACGCCAGCGTGAAGACCATCCACCTCGCCGAGATCCTGGCGTCGACCGAGAGCGGGGCAGCATGACCGATCAGGCACAGCGACGCACCCCGGCCCCGCCGCCGGGCACGTACCTCGGCATGCCGAAGTTCCAGAAGAACGCGAAGGTGCAGCTCGCCAACCCCCAGCTGCGCAGCAACCTGCGCCACGCCACCCACACGATCCGTGGCAAGCGCGCCGCGCGCGTGGCCGAGGTGCCAGAGTGGGAGGAGCTTCGTCTCGCCGGCGAAGCCATCAAGAACCGCACCCTGCGGCACCTGGACACCTACCTCGTGCAGCTGGAGGAGTCGCTGGCGCGTGCCGGCGCGACCGTCCACTGGGCGCGCGACGCGGCCGAGGCCAACGCGATCGTGGTCGGCCTGGTGCAGGCGAAGGGCGTGGACGAGGTCGTCAAGGTGAAGTCGATGGCCACCCAGGAGATCGAGCTCAACGAGGCACTCGAAGAGGCCGGGATCGCCGCGTGGGAGACGGACCTGGCCGAGCTCATCGTGCAGCTGGGGCACGACCGTCCCAGCCACATCCTGGTGCCGGCCATCCACCGGAACCGCTCAGAGGTGCGCGAGATCTTCCTCCGCGAGATGAAGCAGTACGGCACCCCGGCCCCCGAGGACATCACGGACTCGCCGGCGGAGCTGGCCGGTGCCGCCCGGCGCCACCTCCGCGAGAAGTTCCTCCGTGCGAAAGTCGCGGTCTCGGGTGCCAACTTCGCGGTCGCGGAGACCGGGACGCTGGTGGTGGTGGAGTCCGAGGGCAACGGGCGGATGTGCCTGACCCTGCCGGAGACGCTGATCTCCGTCGTCGGGATCGAGAAGGTGCTGCCGACCTTCGCCGACCTCGAGGTCTTCCTGCGGCTGTTGCCGCGCTCCTCCACGGGCGAGCGCATGAACCCCTACACCTCCTTGTGGACCGGTGTGACTCCGGGCGACGGGCCGCAGGAGGTCCACGTCGTCCTGGTGGACAACGGGCGCACGAACGCGCTCGCCGACCCTCAGGGGCGTCCGGCGCTGCGCTGCATCCGGTGCTCCGCCTGCCTCAACATCTGCCCGGTCTACGAGCGCGTGGGCGGCCACGCCTACGGCTCGGTGTACCCGGGGCCGATCGGGGCGGTGCTCAATCCGCAACTGCGTGGACTGGGCGCGGAGATCGACCAGTCGCTGCCGTACGCCTCCACACTGTGCGGCGCGTGCTTCGACGTCTGCCCGGTCCGGATCCCGATCCCCGACATGCTGGTGCACCTCCGCCATGAGGTCGCCGAACACAAGCGCGGGCACATCGGGGTGCAGTCGACCGCGATGGCGCTCGCCGGCTGGGTGCTCAGTGACCACAAGAACTTCGAACTCGCCGAGCGTGTGGCCGGCCTCGCCACCCGGGTGCTGCCGAACACCACCCACCTCGGCCCCCTGCCCTGGCCGGCGTCCCCGTGGACGCGGGCCCGCGACCTGCCGTTGCCACCCGCGGAATCCTTCCGCGAGTGGTGGCGCAAGAACCGGAGGGACGCCCGATGAACGCCCGCGACGAGATCCTGGGCCGGGTTCGCTCGGCACTGGCTGACGTGGTGCAGCCCGACCCGGTGCAGGACGTGCCCATCGAGTGGGAGTACGGCCGCCCGACCCCGATTCCGGACGTGCTCGAACGCTTCGTCGAGATGTGCGAGGACTACAAGGCGACCGTCGTCCGGGCGGCCTCGGGTGACGTGCCGACCGCCGTCGCCGGGCTGCTCAGCGATGCGGGAGTGACGTCCGTCGTGCTCCCGGCCGGCCTGGACGCAGCCTGGCGGCGGGCGATCACCGCGGCCGGGATCACCGTCCGCGACGACCAGCCCCCGCTCTCCCGGACGCAGCTGGACGAGACCGACGCCGTGGTCACGGCCGCGGCGGTGGGCATCGCGGAGACGGGGACGATCGTTCTCGACCACGCCGCCGACCAGGGCCGTCGTGCGCTCACCCTCGTGCCGGACACACACCTCGTGGTCGTCCGCGACGACCAGGTGGTCTCCGACGTGGCCGAAGCCGTGGCCCGGCTCGCGCCGGCGGTGGCCGACGGTGCCCCGCTGACCTGGATCAGTGGGCCGTCCGCCACCTCCGACATCGAACTCAGCCGCGTCGAGGGCGTCCACGGCCCCCGCAACCTGCTGGTCGTGCTCGCCGAACACTCGCCGGAGTAGCCTGCCTCCCGAGCGGGAGGAGACGGGCATGGGAACGGTCGATCCGAGGGACTGGGTGGTGCTCCGGCAGGCTTTCGCCGAGGCCACCGGCTGGTACCGCAGCGTGCTCGAACAGGTGGGCGACCGCTGGGACGAGCCGGGGCTGGGGGAGTGGGACGTGCGTGCCCTCGCCGGCCACACCAGCCGGTCGCTGGTCACCGTGGAGAGCTACCTCGGCCGGCCCGCCGACGCCGCGGAGCTCGCGTCCCCGGTGGCGTACTACGAGGCCTGCCGCGACATCATGGCAGGCCCGGGCGTGGCCCAGCGCGGGCGCGACGCGGGCCGTGCGCTCGGGGACGACCCGGTGGGCGCGGTGGCTGAGTTGGCGGGCCGCGTGCTGCCCCTGGTGGACGGGCTGACCGGCGAGGAACTCCTCACCAGCATCGCCGGGGGAATCCGCCTCGCCGACTACCTGCCCACCCGGATCCTGGAGCTGGTCGTCCACACGGCCGACCTCGCCGTGGCGCTCGGCGTGCCCAGCGAGCCACCGGCACTGCCGGCAGGCGTCACGCTCCGGCTCGTCGGCGACCTCGCCGTCGCCGGCGGTCACGCCGGGCCGCTGCTCCTGGCTGCCACCGGACGCGCCGGCCTGCCGTCGGGCTTCACCGTCCTGTGACCCCCGCTCGCGCGGCCGGGATGGTCAGCGGACGACCTTGAAGGTGAACAGAGGGGAGCCCACCACTCCCCACAGGCGGAGCCAGGGCAACATGAACGCCTCGGCGCCGCGGGCCGCCTCGAGGCCACCGAGGTCGATCACGTCGCGGTGGCCCAGGCGGGTGAGCAGCCCGGTGACCACGGCCTTCGCCTCCGCGTCGTCGCCGCAGACGAAAGTGCTGAAGTCACCGCCGGCGAGTTCGTGCGGGGCCACCATCAGCCGCGCGGTCATGGTGTTGAGGCCCTTGACGACGCGGAGGCCCGGGTAGGCGCGCTGCAGTTGCTCGGCGAGGGAGTCGGTGTTCGCCACGAACAGGCTCGGCGGCAGGCCGTGGCTCCCGTCGAGCGGGTTGGACACGTCCAGCAGGACGGTGTCGTCCGCGATCGTGGCCGCGCCGACACCAGCGACGGACGCGTCCCCGGACAGGGCATTGACCACCAGTTCGGCGTCGGACGCGCAGTCCCCCAACGTCGAGACCGCAACCCGGGGGTGGGCCGCGGCCCACGTCCCGAACCCGTCGGCGCCGCCGCGTCCCAGCGTCACCGTCGGGTCCCGGGTGCCCACTGTCACGTCGTGGCCGAGCCCTGCCAGGGCAGCGGCCAGCGTCCGCCCCACCACGCCGGTGCCGAGTACTGCGATCCGCATTCGCTTCTCCTTCCGCGGGCTCCATCGTGCCCACCACGGTCCAGCGCCGATATGGGCAGTTGGGCGGTGACCGAAGGGTCAGCGGCGCAGGCCGGCCCTCCGGACGGCGGCGATGCGCTGGCGGCGCAGCTCGTCGATCTCCTCACGCGGAAGTGGCTCGAGCTCGCGGTCCAGGGCGACCTCGAGCAGGTGGTCGGCCAGTTCGGGGTTCCGGGCCAGGATCGGGCCGTGCGGGTAGATGCCGAGGACGCGCCCCTGGACGGCGCCGTCGGTGCCGTCCCCGGCGTTGCCGACGCCGATCTCGACCTGGGCCAGTGGCCGGGCGTCGGGCCCCAGGTAGGTGAAGCCGCCGTGGTTCTCGAAGCCGGTGATGAGGCTGTGGCTGCCGTCCGGCCGCGTCCAGCTGCTGAGCACCTCGCCGACCGCCCGCTCGGGGCCGCGGCGCGTGGTCACGTCCAGCAGCCCGAGCCCTTCGATCACGTCGTCGTTGTCACCCACGGTGAATGTCTCGCCCACGATCTGGTACCCCGCGCAGACGGCGAAAAGGACGGCGCCGTCGTCGATCGCGCGGTACAGGTTGCCGTCGGCCTTCAGGCTGCGCACCGCCGAGATCTGGGCGGCGTCCTCCCCACCCCCGAGCAGGTACACCGAGCCGGTCGCCGGCACGCGGTCGCCCGGCTCGACGATCGTCAGGGACGCGTCGATGCCGCGCCAGGCCAGGCGCTGGCGCAGGACCATGGCGTTGCCCCGGTCGCCGTAGATGCCCAGCAGCGACTGGTAGACCAGCACGATCTCCACCGGCGCGCTCATCGCAGCCCTGCCATCTTGAGGAGCCGCTGGAACGGCGTGTAGGTCGCGATCACGTCGACCGGGAGCTCCCGCTCGCCCAGGGCCGTGCGCAGGTCTGGCTCGATCTCGTGCTCCACCCCGGCGTAGCTCAGCCGCACCGCGAGGTCCTGCGCCCGCGGGCCGGTACACACCACCCGGCGTCCGACGAGTTGCTCGTACTCCACGTCCCACAGCCAGGACACGTCCTTGCCGTCGGCCGCTACCGAGTCGATCGCCAGGATCACCGGATCGGACGTGGCCAGCGGCAGCGCCTCCGCCCAGCCGGCGGGGTTCTTCGCGAGCAGCAGGCGAGCCCGGGTGCGTCCGAAGTGAGCGGTCGCGAAGCGTCCGGCGGGCGAGGTGACGGTGTGCATGCCGGCGAGTGCGTCGGAGACCGGCACGCCGAACTCCACGGCGGCCGCCAGGGCGCACGCGGCGTTGGAGACGTTGAACGCGCCCGGCACCTGGAGATCGGGGCGAACCATCGTGCCGTTCGGCAGGACGATGGCATCGCCCTCGACCCGGTAGCTCGCCTCCGGCTGGGCCAGGCCGCACCCCGGACACAGCCAGCGGTCGTGGTCGCTCCCCGAATCCCTGCGCAGCACGGTCCCGCAGGCCGGGCAGAGCGTGCCGTCGGCGTTCCAGGTGGTGGCGGTCTCGACCCAGATGGTGTGGGCGGCCGTCGCCGCCGACCACACGACCAGCGGGTCGCAGGCGTTGGCCACGATGACCGGGCCGGCTGCGCCCGCCTTCTCCAGCGCCACCCGCCAGGCGCGCCCGAGGGCCTTGATCTCGTGGTGACGGTCGAGCTGGTCGCGGCTGAAGTTAAGCAGCACCAGGAGTTCGGGGCGGGCGTGCGCGATCATGTCCGAGACGACCCGCTCGTCGGTCTCCAGGACGGCGATGTCGGCGCGGGGCCGCTGGCTCAGCGCCGAGGCGATGCCGTAGTGGAGGTTGGCGCCGTCGGCGTTGGTGACGAGGCGTTCGGCGTGTCCGCCCAGGCCCGCCCGGACCGCTGCGGCCAGCAGGTGCGTGGTGGTGGTCTTGCCGTTCGTCCCGGAGATGGCGAGCACGCGGCGTCCCTGCAGCAGCTGGGCGAACGCGTCGGGTGCCAGGCGGGTGAGGATCTGACCGCGGATGGAGGCGCCTGAGCCCCGGCCGGCCAGGCGTGAGGCGAGCGCTGCGGCGTCGCCGACCCGGGTCGCCCCCCACAGCCGCAGCCGCTCCACCCGCGACAGGGACGCGGGCACTGCGGCGGTGCTCAAGGTGGACGGCATGCGCCCATTGTGCCAACTGACGCCGCGGACACCCGCATCGGCCCAGCGCCCCTGCACGTACTCGCGGCTACCTGGCCGTCGGCGGCACCTCGACATAGGCGGGGATCTTCGCGCCGCGTCCCGCCCCGGAGCTGGTGCGCCGGATACGGCGCAGGAGCCACGGGCTCAAGTGGTCGCGGGCCCAGACGACGTTCCAGTCCAGGGTCTCCCGGCGGTTCATCGGGGCGCGAGGGGGGAGCGGCTCGTCCCAGTCGGGGCTGGTCGGCGGCAGGCCCAGAGCGACCAGGGCCGCCTCCGCGACGCGGGAGTGGCCCAGCGCGTTGAGGTGGATCCGGTCGTCATGCCACATCCGCCAGTCGCGGAGCGAGCGCATGTTCCAGGCGTCCAGGACGTGGGCGCCGTGACGTGCCGCGATCCCGACCAGGTGGATGTTGTAGATCGCTGTCCGGTTGCGGGTGAGCTTGATCACTGGTGAGTCGCGTGAGTCGACACCGAGCCCGACGAGCACGTCGGAGCCCGCCGCACGGAACCTCACCACGGCGTCCTCGACCGCTTCCGCCATCGCATCGGGGTCGGCGTCCGGACGCAGCATGTCGTTGCCGCCGCCCCAGAGGGAGACCAGGTCGGGCCGCAGGGCGAGGGCCGGCGCCACCTGCTCGTCCAGGATGGGCTGGAGCAGGCGTCCGCGGATGGCGAGGTTGGCGTAGCGGACGGGTTCCCCGGCGCGGTCGGCGAGGTGCTGGGCGAACCGGTCGGCCCATCCCACCGGGTTGCCGGCTGCGTCGAAGTCCTGGAGCCCTTCGGTCAGGGAATCGCCCAGCGCGACGAAGGACCGCCACGGGATCGTCTCGGGCACGGCTCACCAGCTTTCAACTCAGGGTGAAATTCACCGTAGCGCGGAACGGCGCCGCGCGGCATCCGGCTCGACGCTCCTGGCGGTGCGCAGCCCTGGCCGGCTCACTGTTCGGCGATCGACTCCATGCGTCCGGGGCGGTACTCGGCCGCGACGAGGCACACCATCGCGACGGCGAAGGTGAGCGAGACCCACCCCGAACCGATACCGACTCCACCCTCGGCGACGGGTTTGCCCAGCCAGTCGGCCACCGAGGCGCCCACCGGTCGGGTGAGCACGTACGCGAACCAGAAGGCGAAGACGCCGTTCCACCGGAGCACGCGGTAGCCGAAGACCGGCACCAGGATCAGGACGGCGAACAGGAGGATCGAGGGCAGGTAGCCGAGCCCGAGTGCCACCGCTGTGAAGTCGCCCAGCGCCGTGCCGAGCGCGAACGTCGTGACGACGGCCGCCCAGTAGAACAGCTCCCTGCGGAGCGTGGTCACCGCGTGCATGGACAGGTCCCCCTCCACGCGCCACCACGCCACGAAGACGGCGGCCAGCGCGACGGTGTAGCCGGCGGCCGAGACCGCGTACGGCAGGCCGATCACCACGTGGACGACGTCGGCAGCCATGGTGCCGAACACGCCCACCATGGCGACCGCCAACCAGTAGGCGTGCGGGACGAAGCGGCGCTTCCGCAGCTGCCAGAACAGCGCGGCGAGGAAGCAGGCGAAGCCCAGCAGCACGGCGAGCACCGGCGGCATGACCCGAATGGAGAAGTCGGAGACCGCCTCGCCCAGGGCGGTGGACGCCGCCTTGGTCACCCAGAACCCCACCGACGGGTCGGGTACCCGCACGGGACCGTGACGGCGTCCGGACGGCTCCGGCACGCCGAGTGGGGCTCGCGTCATCGGACTCCTCGGGTGCGTGGCTGGCTCGCCCCCGTTGTAGCACGCGGTCCGGCGGACGGCTTCGTGCGCTTCATGCCGGCTTCATCTGGGTGCAGGAACGGTGCGGAAGAAGGAACCCGCCCCGACTGGTCGCTCCAGTCAGGACGGGTTCTCGACGTTGGGGTGAGTAACGGGACTCGAACCCGCGACCACCTGGACCACAACCAGGTGCTCTACCAACTGAGCTATACCCACCACGCTCTTGACGGCGTCGCCGTTCAGGGCCCGACCAGCTTAGCGGTAGGGGGGTCGGGGGGTGAAATCAGTGTTCGCCGCTGGGGACCGTCTCGCCGGTGAGCGACCCCTGGTGCTTGGCCGCGAGCTCCCGGAGCGCCTCGGTGTTCAGTCCCGGCGGTGGCACGAACAGCGCCTCGCGGTAGTAGCGCAGCTCCTCGATCGACTCCTGGATGTCGGCCAGGGCCCGGTGGTTGCCGTTCTTCGCGGGGGTGTTGTAGTAGGCGCGAGGGAACCAGCGCCGGGCCAGCTCCTTCAGGCTGGAGACGTCGACGTTGCGGTAGTGGACGTGGCTCTCGAGGGTGGGCATGTCGCGGGCGAGGAAGGCCCGGTCCGTCCCGATCGTGTTGCCGGCGAGGGGGGCCCGCCGTGGCTCGGGAACGTGTTCGCGGATGTAGGCGAGCAGTCTCTCCTCGGCCTCGGCCATCTCCAGACCGTCGGCGAGCAGCGGCAACAGGCCGGAATTGTCGTGCATCGTGCGGACGAACTCGCCCATTTGCGCCAGCGCTTCCGCCGGGGGCTTGATGACCACCTGGATCCCGTCGCCCAGCACGTTGAGCTCGGAATCGGTGACCAGGGCAGCGACCTCGATGAGGGCGTCCGCGTGGAGGTCGAGACCGGTCATCTCGCAGTCGACCCACACCAGGTGTTCGTTCACGGGCGGTACTTTACGACGTTCGTTGGCGAAGAGCCCCCGCCGGAGTCGGGGTGGTCACGCGGTCCCCGCCCACCCGGAGTTGATGCCCATACTCCGCTCACGGAGCCCGCGGAGGTAGCCGGCCTGGCCGACGTGCTGCGCGGTCTCCACCATCACCGACACCAGACGGGCCCCCATCGTGACCGGAGGGGTGTAGCGCGTGTCGATGACCTCGTCCAGTCGCTCGTCGCCGATGCTGGCGAGGATCGCCTGCGCCTGCTCCCAGGTGGCGGCCGCATAGCCGTTGAGCAGCCCGGTCTCCGTCACGTTGAACGCGCCCACCTCGACCGGGGTCATGCGGAAACCCTGTGCGGCCTTGAGGTACGGGAGCCCGAAGCGCTGGTACCAGCCGTCCGCGCTCCACGCCTGCTCGACGCCGGCGAGCCGCGACAGGTGGTCGTCCTCGATCCGGGTCAGGTGCCACACCAGCCAGCCGATGGAGTTCGCCTCGGGGTCGGGACGCCACAGCAGGTCGTCCCCCGAGAGCCCGTCCAGTACGGCGGGGATGAGTTGGTGGACGCGACCCAGGGAGTCACGGACGAGATCGAGGGTGTCCATGCGCCCATCCTGCCGCGGCACGGAAACTTCGACCAGACCGGATACCATCGAGTCGCGCCTGGCCCCCGTAGCTCAGTGGATAGAGCAACAGCCTTCTAATCTGTCGTGCGTGGGTTCGAGTCCCGCCGGGGGCGCGCGGGGATCAAGGGCCAAGGCTGATCCCGGTCGGCGCGCGGCGAGCGTCAATCCGGTGGAATCCGCCGTCCGCACACCTCGGGAGTGCAAGGATCGGAATCGCCCCGAGAAGTCGCAGGAGACAACCGAACATGAGCCGACGCGCCGCCGTCGCAGCCACCGTCGCCGCAGCCCTCACGCTGCCGATGCTGCCCGCCACCACTGCTCACGCCGAGACTCCCGTCCCACCGCCACCTCCGGTCGTGGGCCTGGAACGGCAGCCCGGGGCCAGGCCGGACACGAACACGATCATCATCACGTTCGAGCGGGCGCAGAGCGACCCGAAGCAGGCCGCCACCGACGTGGTCGAGCAGCCGGCCGACCGGGTTGCGGGCGCAACGATCGCCAAGGTCTCCCCGATCACCGACACCATGGTTGCGGTCACCCTCGACCGGGCCGTCACCCCTGCCGAGGCCGCCAGCATCGGCAGCAGAGCCGAACGGGCCGACCAGGTGAAGGCTGCCGAGCCGGCCGGCACGTTCACGACCGACACCACGAACGACGTCTACTACAGCTACCTGTGGAACCTGCAGGCGGAGAGCACCACCGACTACGGCGTGAATGCCGAATCCGTGTGGCCCATCAGTACGGGGGCCGGCGTCGTCGTCGGGGTCGTCGACACCGGCATCACCGCGCACCCCGACCTGACCGGGTCGAGCACCGCGACTGTCGGCGGCAACGTGATCGCCGGCTACGACTTCATCAGTGACGCCGCCGCGGCCGGTGACGGGAACGGTCGGGACAACAACCCGGCTGACAACGGGGACTACTGCCTCAGCGATCCGCTGGACAAGACGTCCAGCTGGCACGGCACCCACGTGGCCGGGATCATCGCCGCCCTCCGCAACAACAGCCGGGGCGTGGTGGGCGTGGCTCCCGGCGCGAAGATCGAGCCGCTACGCGCCCTCGGCCGCTGCGGAGGTGCGGAAGCCGACATCATCGCGGCCATCCTGTGGGGCGCGGGCGTCACCGTTCTCGGCCTGCCCGCCAATCCGAGCCCGGCCGACGTCCTCAACCTGTCCCTCGGCGGTAGCGGGACGTGCACGACCGCCATGCAGTCAGCAATCGACCAGGCCGTCGCGAGAGGCGTCCCCGTCGTGGTTGCCGCAGGCAACGAGGACCAGGCCCTGTCCCTGTCAGCGCCGGCGAACTGCGCCAATGTCATCCGGGTCGCCGCCACCACCTGGGAAGGCGACCGCGCCCCGTACAGCAACTACGGCACCAGCGACGACCCGGCGACGCTCGCTGCACCGGGAGGATCTGGAGCCTCCAGCAACATGAACGACTGGATCGTGTCCACCTGGAACAGCGGCACCACCGGCCCCGGCACCGCCGCGTACGCCGGCATGGTCGGCACGTCGATGGCCGCCCCGCACGTCGCTGCAGTGGCCGCCCTCCTGCTCGCGAAGGACCCCAGCCTCGGTCCCGACCAGGTCGAGTCCCTGCTGGCCAGTACGGCGACCCGGCTCGCGTCCTGCAGCACGACCGCGTGCGGTGCCGGCGTGGTGAACGCGCCGAGGGCGATGAACACGCTGCTGAACAGCCCCGCGAAGGACTTCGTGGCCAACCTCTGGGGCAGCTTCCTTCTCGGCCGCACCGTCACCGTCACGCCCTACGGCATGCCCGACGTCACGTTCACCTTCCAGTGGATGCGTGCCGGCAGCCCGATCCAGGGGGCCACCAGCAGCGCCTACACCCTCGTTCCGGCCGACCTGGGCAGCGAGGTGTGGGCCGAGGTGACCGCGCACTACCTGTGGCAGACGGCCGTCAAGACCACCCCTCGCACGGTCGTGTACGAGTCGCTCGACGCGAGCGTTCCGACCCCGGTCATCTCCGGCGACCCGATGCCCGGGGCGAAGCTCTCGTTCAACTACACCCCGACGACCCTGGGTGCGGACACCATCCGGTGGCTGCGTGACGGCGTGCAGGTCGGCTTCGACCCGACGTTCACCCTGCGTCCGGCCGATGTCGGGCACGAGTTCACTCTCACCCA
This sequence comes from Actinomycetes bacterium, assembly GCA_023392635.1. Lineage (GTDB taxonomy): Bacteria > Actinomycetota > Actinomycetes > Propionibacteriales > Propionibacteriaceae > Propionicimonas. Next base: position 19,236 of record JAEVYS010000062.1, read on the forward strand.
CATCGTCACCTTCGAGGGCGACCGCGTGGAGAGGACGAGCGACCCCGTGACGATCGTCGCGAACAGCGTCACGAGTCTCGCCGTCCCGGAGATCTCGGGCACGGCCGGGGTGGGGGCGACCCTGACGACGGTCGGGGCCGGCGCCGGCGCGGCCAGCTACACCTTCCAGTGGCTGCGCAACGGGAATCCGATCTCCGGCGGGACCGCTGCCGCGTACCCCGTCGTCGCAGCGGACGAGGGCAGCAGCCTCACGGTCACGGTCACCGCCACCCTGTACGGGCAGACATCCAGCCTGACGAGCAGCCCGGTCGCCGTCCCGTACCGGATCGACGGCCTCGCCACCCCGGTGATCGGTGGGCAGCCCATGGTGGGCGGCAAGCTGTCGACCGCCGGCTCCGGTGCACCTGGTGCGACCTACACCTATCGGTGGCTGCGGAACGGCACGTCGATCACGGGCGCCACCGCTGCGGGCTACACCCTGACCAGTTCCGACACCGGCGCCCAGGTCTCGGTGCGGGTGACGGCCACACTCAGCGGTCGGACGGCGTCGCGGACCAGCGACCCCGTCACGGTCCTGGCCAACTCGGTGACCACGCTGCAGGTGCCGGTCATCACAGGGACACCACAGGGCGGGTTGACGCTGTCCACTGCGGGCACGGGAGCGGAGGGCGCCACCTACACCTACCAGTGGTACCGCAGCGGCACGGCGATCAGCGGGGCCACCGGCGCAACCCGGACCCTCAGCAGGTACGACTACGGCAAGGTGATGACGGTCAAGGTGACCGCGAGCTACCTGGGCCAGAAGAAGTCGATGACGAGCGCCGGCACCACGAAGGTCGCCCCGGCGCCGTTCACCAACACGGTGCTGCCCTCCCTGACCGGGACGTTCAAGAAGGGTTACACGGTGAAGGCGAAGTACGGTACCTGGTCGCCGACCCCGTCCACCGTCAGGTATCGGTGGCTGCGGAACGGGGCTTCGATCAGCGGAGCCACGTACTCCAGCTACCGGCTGACCTCCTCCGACCGGGGCAAGAACATCTCGGTGAGGATCACCGTCTACCGGACCGGCTACGTGACCGCGACCGCCTACTCGCCGGCACAGCTCGTTTCGTGACCGTGGCAGTACCGCTCACCGATGGACCGGGCCGTGAGCCGGCCCCGGGCATGATGTGGGAATGATGGATTTCGGTCTCGACCGCGAAGTGGCGCTGGTCACTGGCGCGTCCAGTGGCATCGGGCAGGCGATCGCACGTGCCCTGGGGCGGGCCGGGGTCGCCGTGGGGTGTGGTGCCAGGGACGGCGCGCGAGCTGCCGAGACGGTGAGAGGGATCGAGGCGGCCGGGGGTCGGGCAATCGCCGTCGAATGGGATGTCACCGATCCCGACCAGGCGGGCGCGGCGGTGCGTGCCGTCGAGCAGGCCTTCGGGCCGCTCAGCCTCGCGGTGAACAACGCCGGGATCGGTGCCGGCACGCCGGCGCTGGACATGACGCCAGAGCAGTGGAAGGTGGTTTACGACACCAACGTCGACGGCGTGTTCTACTCGTGCCAGGCCGAGGCGCGCGCCATGCGCCGGCACGGACGCGGCGCGATCGTAAACATCGCCTCGATCTCGGCGACGATCGCCAACCGCAACCTGACCCAGGCCCAGTACAACTCGAGCAAGGCTGCAGTCGTCCACCTCACCAAGTCGCTGGCTGTGGAGTGGGCCGCGCTCGGCATCCGGGTGAACGCGGTCAGCCCGGGCTACACCCTCACCCCGATGAACCGCCGGCCAGAAGTGGCCGACCTCGTCAGGGAGTTCGCCGACACGACGCCACTGGGCCGATTGGCCGAACCGGACGAGATCGCAGGCCCGGTCCTGTTCCTGCTCGGCCCAGCAGCCAGCTACATCACCGGCGTCGACCTGCTCGTCGACGGCGGCTACTGCTGCTGGTGAGCGGAATGACTCGCTCCTTCGCCGTGGTCGTCGCGCACCGTGACGACGAAGCGTTCAGCTGGGCGGTTCAGCCGAACCTGGTCCATTCGCCCTCCGAGATCACCTCAACTGTGCCGTCGACGACCTTGATGGCCGTCTGCTCGTCGATGGCGTACGCGGGGCCGGCGATGTCGGCGGCCCACCGCTGTGCGTGGGCGAGGCTGTTCCCCGGGAAGGCGCCCAGGTGCGGAAAGATCGAGAAGTCCACGACCCCCAGCGCCGAATCGTCGGGAGCAGACGGCCACTCGACGAAATACCGCCCGATGCGGGGCGTCATCACCATGCTGCCTGCGCTCACTCCGACCCAGACCGTCTCCGGCAAGGACGGCAGCAGGTCGGCAAGGCCGGACTCCCGCATCCAGTGGCACAGGTAGGTGGCGTCGCCGCCGTCAACCAGGAGCACGTCGGCCGCCCGCACCCAGGGCACCCATCGGTCGGCGCCCACGGTGGGCAGCGCGGTCAACTCAAGGACCCCGAGGGAGGCCCAGCCGAGACCGGTCAGCTGCCGGAAGTCGCGGCTGGCAGCAATCAGCCCCCGCACCGACGCGGGACCGCACATCGGGTGGCCCCACTGTGCCGTGGGAACACACAATGCGTGGCTGGCAGCGATCGGCTTGCCAAGGAGCTGGATGAGCGCCGACTCGATGCTGGTGTTGGTGACGCCGCCTGATGTGAGCAGGAGCTTCACGGTGCCTCCCTAGCTTTCGCACGCTGTCTTGATCGGCCAGGTGGGGTAACCCGTCGGTGGTGGTGCAGGGCTCCGTCAGAGTGCGCCGGGCTGCGGGCAGACGTGCCCCTCCGGGTTCATGGGTTGGCCGCACAACGGGCAGCGGGGCCGCCCCGCGCCGACCACCTCCAGGGTGCGCTTCGCGAACGCGCGGGCCGTGCCGACCGGAATGCGCACCAGCAGCGCCTCCGGCGGCTCGACCTCGATGGGCTCTGAGCCGAACTCGTCGGGGTCGACGTCGCTGGACTCGACCATGGCGTACGCCTCGATGACGATCTCAGCGGTCGTCGGATCCCAGCCCAGACCCATGGCGCCAGTGCGGAACTGCGTGTCGAGTGGCTGCTCGAGCGGGTCGTTGTCCACGAGCTCGGCCGGTGTGGAGTCCGGAATCCTGAACGGGTTGCCCTCGGTGGACCTGAGCTCGTCGAGGACCTCCTCGATCTTGTTGGCGAGGAGGGCCGACTGCTCTTTCTCCAGGGCGACGGTCACGATCCGGGCCTTGGTGCGGGCCTGCAGGTAGAACTCGCGGGCGCCCGGTCGTCCGACCGTCCCGACCACGAGTCGATCCGGCCAGGGGAACTCATGGACGATTGTGGGCATGCGGCCAGTTTACGAGCGCCGGCGCGTCCGAAGCCCGGTCGCTGTTCACGCACGCAACTGTGCTCATCGCCCATTCGCATCGTGATGTGGCAGTTTGCCATCGGGACCACCGCGGTCCCACAGGGGCGGCAGGAGGACTCCCATGGGTACGCCCGTCAGCTACGACCTGGCCCTCACCATCCCGCGGGTGGACGCGGCGATCGTCATCATGAGCGCGGGCGCGAACGACGGCGGCACAGCCGTCACCTCCTACGCCGAAGGGGCGCTGCGGGCCACAGAACAGTCGGGCCAGCCGAACACGCTTGCCAGGGCCGGCCAGCTGGCCCTCACCGGCGCACTGGACTTCACCATCAGCGATCGGCGTGCCGGGCCGGCCGACGCCGAACCGCCCCAGCGCTTCAGCGCAGCGGACCCGGTGAAGCTGTGGGTCGAGCTTGCTGACGTCAGGGCCGTCAACGCAGGCCACGCCGTCCTCGTCGATGGGCTGCCCAGGTTCAAGCTCAAGCTCCACGACCCTGCGCTCGGAATGGGCACCTTCGTGATCGTGGACCTCGACGAGCACGCCAACGGACTCATCGTGGGCGTCAACGACACTCCGCTGTGGTACTCGTACGCGCACAAGCATGGCGGCACGGTCTACGCGATCACGCTGGCAGCGCCAGACTGACCCACGCAAGCCCCGCGTCCCTCCCGGCGCCGGCGGAGCGCGGACGGGGGCTCAACGGCAGTCGAACACGTGGACGGGCGGGTCGAGGGGTGAGTTCGTGTCGCCGGGGGCGATCAGGACGGCATGATCGCCCTCCCAGGTGAGGTGGTAGTCGCCGAGGCTGAACGGCTGGTAGCCGTCGTCGGCGAGGTAGGCAGACACCGGGTGGGTGAGGATGGCATGCGCGGGCAGGACGTGGATCGTTCCGCTGCCGAGGAGCAGGAAGTTGCGCTCGTCGACGACGACCCGGCAGCCGCTCGCACTGGCCGGCTCGAGCACGTGGTACGTGGACACGATGTCCGGGACGCTGGCCCGCCCGACGCTGGCGACGGCGCCGACGACCAGTGCTGCGACCGCGAGTCGTCCAGCGATGCGGACGGCGCGCGGCTGCGGCGGCGGAGCGTCGGCGCCGCGTATCCAGTGCGCCACCCCGAGGAGCGCCGCCATCCCCAGCAGGGCACCTCCAAGGCCCGGCGGCCGGACCACGACGCCGGCGAGAACAACCAGATGATCACTCGACCAGGGCAGCAACCCCGACAGCCCGGCGAGGGCGACAGTGGCGATCGCCGGCGACACGGGCCGGGCGTTCGCGAGCCGCGCCATGCCGTCCCTCCCACCAGCATCCTCACCACTCAGGCTAGGCCGACAGACCAAGGGTCCGGTGGGAGGACCTCGATGAGCAGCCCGTCGAGGGGAGCAGGCCATCCGGGCGGCGGCCACCGGTGGGGGTCGCGGAACGCCGACCGGAACGGTGAAGCCCTTGCCCGGGCGTGAGCGGGGTAGCACAGTGATCCTCGGGCGAAGCCGCCCAGCACCGACGGGAGCGCCATGAATGACCCGGTCAGCACCAATCCGGACCTCTACCACCTGCTCTTCGAGAACGACCGCGTGCGGGTCCTGGAGTACGTCGATGAGCCCGGCGACGGTACCCAGCCCCACTCGCACCCTGACAGCGTGATGGTCACGTTGACCACCTTCCGACGCCGGCTCCGGTCGGGCGGCAAGGAGGTTGATGTGGAGTTGCCTGCCTTCCAGGCGCGATGGCTGGATGCCCAGGAGCACGCGGGCACCAACATCGGTGATACCCCGACCCACACGATCTTCGTAGAGCTCAAGGAGCCACGGCGACCTGATGCTCGGGAGAGTCGCCTGGGGCCATCAACGTCTTGAGGAAGCGGCCGGCCGGCGTGGGGCCGAGCATTCGTCCCGTGACCACAGTCCGAGGTCGAGCACGACGCTGACTCCCAGGCGCAGGGGATCCGGGGCGAGTGCGACGAGGCGTTGTGCAACCGGCTCGTTCATGTGGGTGGGGACGCTCGGTTCGTCCGTGTGACGAAGCCGGCGACATCGTCAAGCATCTCGGCCAGGTGCTCGGGTTGACCGGTCCAGACCTGACGGGAGATGGGGATCCCGGCGAGAACCATGGTTGCCGTGAGGTCGTCGATCGCCATGCCGCGCGGCGCCGGCCCCGACGCGATCGCCATGGCGCGTTCTCGTTGGTCAGCTGACAGCCCCTCCCACCATGACCGCAACGCCAGTTCGTCGTTCATGCAGCGATTCTGCCTTGCCCGGGCTTCTGCCGTCTCCGACTCGACAGTGCCGTGCGCGCCGGGCGCGGCAGGACCGGATGCCTGGGGGCATGGATCGACGTGGTGTCGGGGTCGAGAGGTCGACCACGCGACGCCGAGCCTCCCGTTCAGCGCTCGTGCTCGACGGGTGCAGGCACGGGGTGGTCACGGGGCCGTCGCCGTGTTGTGATCGTGGCCATGGGAACGAGCGACTGCCGGATCGAACCTCTGACCGTGGACACGTGGAACGCGTTCGCCGGACTCGTGGAGCGCCACAACGGGATCTTCGGTGGCTGCTGGTGCACCTATTTCCATCCCGACTGTGCCGAACGGCGGCCGGGCTACGAGGGCAGCCGCGCTCTCAAGAAGCAGCTGGTCGAGGCCGGACGCGCGCACGCCGCGTTGGTGATGCGTGGCCCTGAGGCGATTGCCTGGGCGGAGTACGGCACTCCGGAGGAGTTGCCGAACATCCACCACGGCAAGCAGTACCTCGCCGAGACCGACCTCCTGCCCGACTACCGGATCACCTGCATCTTCGTCGACAAGCGTTACCGCAGGCGGGGCTTCGCGAGAGTGGCTCTCGACGGTGCGCTTGACCTGATCGCCGCGCAGGGTGGCGGCGTGGTCGAGGGATACCCGCATGAGGTCGGCGAGAAGAGGATGAACAACTCCTTCGTGTACAACGGCACGCGAGGTATGTACGAGGGGGCCGGCTTCCAGTTCGTCCGCCCCAAGGGGATGAAGAACACCGTCATGCGGCGCACGGTCGAGCCCGCCTGAACCCTACAGTGAAGGAGGCGGTGCGTCGCGCTCCGAAGGCGGCGCCGGTTCGGGCTGGAGGTCCTTGATGCGGCCACAGATGCTGCGAAGCGATGCTGCGTCGTCCGGGCGGTCGGTGACCATCGGCAACATCTACGGCCACGGATTCGACGCGCCACAGGTGGCTGCACTCGAAGCTGCCGGCTTCGCCGTTCGGCCCGAGGCGTCGGTCTACGCGGGCTCGCAGCTGTGCCGGTTCCTCGACTTCGGCAGTGGGCCGTCACTCGAGCTCATCGAGGTGACGGACAGAACCGACTACGAGAGCTTCGTTCCGGCCGGGATGACTCCCTACTGCCCGGGCATCTCCCTGCTGGTCGGACAGGGCTCGTCGTCGGCACTGGACGACGTTGCCCGTGAGTTCGAGGAACTCCATCCCTACCGGCTGGCGGTGCCCTACGAGGGAGCCACCGGTCCGGGCTGGCACTACCTGAACTTCGCGGTTCCCGTGCTGGCCGGCGCCTTCGTCTGGCTGACCGCCCTGGATGAACCCCGCCCGCCCGTCGAGCGGACCACCACGCATCCGAACGGGGTGCACGGCGTCATCGGCTTGGTGTTCTCCTGCGACGACGCAGACCTCACGCTGCTCGCGCGGCTGGCCGGTCTGCCCTCGGACGCGCGTCCGCTGGACATCGGGGGAGTCGCGGTGGTCGCCTCGGGTGCTGCCGGCGCCGGCGCGGGCCGGTTCCCGCTGACGTCGCTGGTGCTCGAGGCGGACAGCCTGGACGGATTCCCTGCCGGTCTCGCCTCGGCGGTCGCTACCGGAGTGCTGGGCCGCCCCGCGGTGCGCCTGGAGACCAACCCGGACGCCTTCGACCTGTGGATCACCGCGTGATCGCTCGGCTGCCGCTCGGCCAACGATCGGGGAGGTGACGGAGCCGTCCCTTGTCCATCCCCGAAGGTCTGGAGGGGCGGCGCGGCGAGGCCTAGCGTGGAGTCTATGAGCACTTCTACCGAGCACGCCGCCGTTGGCGTGGCCTCGGGTTCGGCGGAGATTCGGATCGTCCGGTACGGCTCGTTCGACGACGTGCCGGTAGCCCTGTGGGACGAGCTCGCATCTACCGCTGCGGTCGGGCTGGAGTCCGGCCACCTGCGTGCGGTGGAGGCGTCCGGTATCAATGACGCTCACCCCTACTACTTCGTCGGCATCCGGGGCGGCCGGGCGGTCGGCATCGCGTACTGCTTCGCCATGGACCTCGACCTGACGCGGCTGACCAGCCAGGACCCTCCCCAGGTGCTCGCGACGGTGAAGGCGTGGCAACCGGACTTCATGACGGTCCGCGTACTCGAGGTCGGCCACCTGGCCTCGCTCGGCGCCACGGTGGAGGCGGTCGCGGGGGAGCGCGAGGCGTTCCTGCGGGCGCTCGGCCCGGAACTCGACCAGCTGGCCGTGGCGGAGGACGCCGACCTCGGTGTCGTCCGCGACATCCCCGCCGCGCGGTACCCCGCGTTCCGGGCCCTGGAGTCCTCGGGCTACCGTGCTGCGTTGGGGTTCCCGATCGCCCGGCTCGATCTCGGCTGGAGCAGCCTCGAGGAATACCTGGCGGCGTTGAAGCACAAGAAGCGGAAGAACGTCCGCGCACTGCGGGCAGCGTTCGAGGTTCCGGAGATCAGCGTCGAGGTGATCGACGACTACGGCCCGTACGCCGAGCGCCTCGCCGGGTTGTGGACGCAGGTCGCGCAACGGCACGGCGAGTACGAGCACGAACGGTTGACGCCGGCCTACTTCCGGGCGATGGCCGACTGCCTTCCTCGCCGCAGCCACGTCCTCGCGATCAGGCGTGGCAACGAGATCGTCGGTTTCGGCCTCGGCCTGGTCGGCGACCACGAGTACTTCGCGGTGGCCGAAGGCATGGACTACTCCGTGCGGGACGCCTACGAGCTGTACCCGAACCTGTTCCTCGAAGTGATCCGGACAGCCTGCGAGCTCGGCATGACGACGCTGAACTTCGGCATCACGACGTACGACTTCAAGGCGTCCCTGGGGGCGGAGCTGGAGCCGATGGTGTACCTGCTGAAGGCCTTCAAGCGGCCCGAACTCAGCGCCGCCTACGCCGACCTGTTCGCCACCGGGATCCGTCAGCCCACGAACCTGCACCGTGCTTTCGCCGGCCCGGGGCGCCCTCGGGTGCAGCCGGCGGAGGCCGCAGGAATCCTCCAGGGGGCGGACGACCCGCGCGACCCCTTCGTTCCGCACGCCAGGTATGTGAGAGCCGACGTGTCCCGGGCGGTGGGCGTCTACCCGTTCCGGCCCGTGTTCGAGAGCGCGCAGGAGCCGGTCGTCCGGTACGAGGGCCGCGACGTGATCATGCTCGGCACGAACTCCTATCTCGGGCTGGCCACCGACCGCCGGGTGAAGGACGCCGCGCAGGCGGCCATCGAACGATACGGCAGCGGCTGCTCGGGCTCTCCGATGCTGAACGGCACTCTGGAGTGCCACGTCACGCTCGCCGAGCGACTCTCCCGGTTCACCGGCAAGGACGACGCCCTGGTGTTCTCCACCGGCTACCAGACCAACCTGGGCGTGGTGTCCGCGCTGGTCCGCAGCTGCGACGTGGTGCTGATGGACGAGCGGTGCCACGCCAGCCTGATCGACGGCGCCCGCCTGTCCCGGGCCAGGATCGTCCGCTACCGTCACGCCGACATCGGTTCGCTCGCCGCCGAACTCGAGCGGACAGCACCACGGCGCACCCTGGTCGTCACCGACTCGCTGTTCAGCATGGAGGGCACTGTCGTGGACCTCCCCTCCATCATCCAGCTCGTCCGCAGGCACCACGCCCGGCTCCTCCTGGACGAGTCCCACGCCATCGGGGTGATGGGTCCCGGCGGACGGGGCGTGGCCGAGCACTACGGGCTGCTCGGCCAGGTCGACCTGGTCATGGGCACACTCAGCAAGTCCCTTGCCTCCATCGGAGGATTTGTCGCCGGCGACCGGAAGATCATCGACACCCTTCGCCACACCGCGCGGTCGCACCTGTTCTCGGCGAGCCTGCCGCCCGCCTCCGTGGCTGCGGCGCTGGCCGCCCTCGAGATCATCGAGCGGGAGCCGGCGCGGCGGCGGCGCCTCCTGGCCAACGCCCGCTTCCTGTCCAGCGGGCTGCGGGCCCTGGGCTACCAGGTCGCCGACCACGGCAACGCCATCCTGCCGGTCGCCTGCGGCAACGAACTGCTGGCGCTCGCCGCCTACCACGAGTTGCTCGAGAACGGGGTCTTCGTGAACCCGGTCACCCACCCCGCGGTGCCGAAGGGCGACGAGCTGTTGCGGATCAGCCTGATGGCCACCCACAGCACCGACATGCTGCAGCGGGCCCTCGACGCGTTCGACAGGGTGCGAACCCCCGCCTGGCCGGCGCGGTCGGCCTGAGGGAGGAGCACGGTGATCGGCGACGACCTCTTCCTGCGGCTGGTGGCGGCCGCCTCCCGTGCGCCATCGCCCGACAACATGCAGGCCTGGTCGTTCGCGAGGGTGGGGGACGCGATCGAGGTCTCGCTGGAACCCGGCCGCGTCCTGCCCACCGACGTCCATCAGATGTTTGCGTGGATCGGACTCGGTGCCGCCGTGGAGAACCTGGTCCTCGCGGCGGAGCGGGAGGGCTACGTCGCGACGGTGGAGGACGACCTGCTGCGCGCGACCGCCCGAGGCGGCGAGGGCACTCGAACCGAGTCGACGCCGGTCACCGTCCGACTGGCCCCCGGGCGTCCCTCCAGCGCGCTGGGCGCCGAGATCGAGCGGCGCGAGACCAACCGCGGGCCCTACGACAGCGCACCCCTCGACCCGCGCACGATCGAGGGGCTCAGCCAGGCGATCGGCGCCATCGACGCCGGCGTCCACTGGGCCACCGGTGCGCAGGCACTCGACCGGATCGCCGAGATGGACGCCCGATCGACCTACATCCGGCTCGAACACCGGCCGCTGCACGACGAACTCTTCGCCATCCTGCGGTTCAGCCGCCGTGACGTCGAGGAGACCCGGTTCGGACTGGACTTCGCCAGCCTCGGGATTCCGGCGGCGCTCGTGCATGTGGCCCGTCTCCTGCGCTACCCGGCAGTGGTGAACGTCGTGAGCCGGCTGGGCATCGGGCGCCTCGTTGCCCGGCAGCTCGCGGCGAGGCTCCGCAGTGCCGGCGCAGTCTGCCTGATCACGGCACGCTCGCCCGGAGCGGCGGGCTATCTGGACGCCGGACGCGCCATGGAGCGACTCTGGCTTGAGGCGACGGCTCGCGGCCTGGCCGTCCAGCCCCACGGGGTGCTGCCGCAGTACCTGACCAAGCTCGACGACGAGGCGGACGCCTTCTCGTCGCGCCAGGCGAGGACCATGGCCCGACACCGCGAACCCTTCGCCCGCCTGTTCCCCACGCCGAGTGGTGAGCGGCCCGCCATCGTGCTGCGCATCGGCCGTTCGCGTCACGATCCCGCCCGCCGCAGCGTGCGGCTCCCCGTCGAGCGCCTCGTCAGGCCGGCCCGGTGACCGCCGGGATCGCTCCGCCGACCGGGCGCCCGCGGCTCGGGGACGCTGCACTGCCCGGGTGGCGGAGACGGGTCTTCGCGGCGACGATCACGTGGGCTGCGGGGTACGGGGCGTTCAGGATCGCTTCCGCCCTCGCTGCTGATGTGGCGCCGCAGGTGACACGCCCCGACCTGCTGCTGTTCGCCCGCTGGTGGTCTGTGGCGCTGATTGGCGCTGCCGTCGTGGTCGTGCTGGGGCTCCGGAACGCCGGGGGATCACGCTGGTGGGCGGTGGCCGGCTGGGTCGTGGCCTCGTGCCTCGTGCTCGCCAGCGCACTGCTCCTCCTGGACGCGGTCGGCGTTCTCCTGCCCGGTCTGGGTGTCAGCGCTGATCCCGCTGGGCTCGCGCGGCGTGCGGCCTGCCTCGCCGGTGGCCTGCTCGTCGGCTCGTACACCCTGAGCTACCAACGCCACTGGCGCGGCGCCTGTCCGGCGTGCGGCCGCCCTCCGGCCGAGGCGCATGCACTCGCCGGGCCGGCCCGGCAGAACCAGACGCAGTGGTGGGCTCGGGCTGCAGCGGGAGCGGCCGTCGCAGGGTGCCTGGTCCGCTTGGCCGCGCAGGTGGCGGTGGGCCTGGACGGGCAGCTCCTCGGCGCAGGCGTGGCGGTGCTGCTGTTCGAGGGGGGCTTCCTGCTGGCGGGCACCGTTCTCCCGCTGGCCCTGGCCTCGGGCTGGGGACGCATCGTTCCCCGCTGGATCCCGCTCCTCGGCGGGCGCGGCGTGCCTCGCTGGCTGGTGCTCGCCCCTGCGCTGGGCCTGGGGGTGGGGATGACCGCCTACTTCGGAGTCACTCTGCTGATGATCCTCGGGCAGACGCTTGCCGGCACCCGGCCTGAGACCGGGTCTCTGCCGCTGTGGTTCTTCTGGATCGCCGTGCCGGCGTACCTGGTCTGGGGTCTGGGACTCGCGATCGGTGGCCTCGCCTACGGGCGCGCCACCCGCCCACGATGCCGTCACTGCCTTCAGGCGTGACACACCTGCCTCGACGCCGGTCGTCGAGAGGGGCCAGAGGCACCTGTCCTGTCCCATGGTCGGACTGCCATCGGGGCTGCCGTTGTGGACGTCTCGCGCTCCGCGAGTTTCCGTGCGCCGGGTCCATTCTGCGCATGGACGACGGTGGGATTTCGGCCTAGCTTCGAGCAAGGCATCGCAGCGAAGACGCTGCCCGAATCCATCAGGAGGAGCAATGCCGAAAGAACTGGAGCATGACGAAATTGCTCAGCGGTTCCTGGAGTCACAATCCCTCAACTTCGAGGCGATGGGCAAGTTCGTTGGTGAACTCGGCCCCCAGTTGTTGGTGCGGGACAAGGGCCTTCACGGGGTCGCCTTCGGACGGTTCAACATTCTGGCCTGCATGCTGACGGCGGCCGACCTCGTCGCGATCGTTGGTGACCTCCGGGTGGCGGGCAGGTTCGCACAGGCGATGGAGGCACAGGGCTGACCCTCGGGGTGTCACCGACGGTACCCGCGAGCGACCGGTGACGTCGGTGGCCGGGTCCTCGCAGCCACCAGTCCTCGATGGCCGCGACCTCGAGAGCCGGCTCTGCCGAGCCCTTGATCTGGCGGGTGTTGTGGTCGATGAGTTCGGCGAGGAGGGGTACACCGACGCGGCCGTTCCAGCGCTGAGCTTCGGCCCCGAGAAGGTGATCGCCGAGGCCGCGATGCTGGCGTACGCAGCCACGGGCGCCACCGACAGCGAGCGGGTCCGATCCCGGGTCGAGGGGCTCGTCGTGCGTCTTGTCCCGGTCACGCGTTCGGCGCGTGCTCTTGCCGAGCTGTCGCTGCAGCCGTCCCGGGCGTTCAAGTACGCGGTGCCGCACGTGCTGCTGACCCGGCTGGGACGTCCGGCGCCCGAACCGGTGGAGGAGTGCTTCCAGTCGGCTTGTCGGCGTGCCGCCTCTTTGTGGAGCGACCTGCCCACCTCCGCCGAACTGGAGCGCGACTGGATCACGCGGTTGTGGGGGTGGAATGCCGCGGGGCGGACCTCGCGCGGGCCTTTCTTCGGCGAGCCGCTCGACGTGTTGAGTGACACGCGGGAGGACACGTATGCGTTCACGCACCAGCTCTTCTATCTCACGGACTTCGGCCGCTCCCCGCGGTTGGCCCTTGCTCGCCCGGTTGCGGAGCTCCTGGCCGATGCTGAAGCGCTGGTGGTGCGTTATCTGGACGCTGAGGACTACGACCTGGTCGGTGAGTTGCTGATGAGTTGGCCGGAACTGGCGATGCCCTGGAGCCCGGTGAGCGGCTTCGCGTTGAGAGTCCTGGCCCATGTCGAGGACCAGGTCGGAGTACTGCCATGCGGCAACCTCGACGCTGACCGTCTGAACAGGCTTTCGCGGGACGAAGGAAGGCGATATGCCCGCGCGGTCGGATACCACACCGCGTTTGTCATGGGCTTCCTGGCCGCGGTGACGCTGCGGGCGGGCAACCCCCCGGTGTCGCGCTCGGCGGGAGTTGTGCCTTCCGGGCCGAACCGGTCGCGGGCGTGGGCCCACATCGTCCAGGATCAGGGCCACTGGCAGGACGTCTTCGCCCAGGTGCCGGACTCAGAGAAGGCCGGGTTGGAGCCGGTCCTCACCCGGCTTGCGACGGCCCAGCGTCTTCGTCTCCACGACTACGCAGGTCTGGCCGCCGTGCTCAACCTCCAGGCAGCTGACGGCGGCCTCGACCCGCTCGGTCAGGCGGCCTCTGACCGGCTGAGCCGCGTCGACTCCGCGATGCAGGCGTCAGGTCGCGGCTAGCCAGCGGGATCGGTCTTCATCGCCGCATCGTCGGCGTCGACCGCAAGCGGGATCGGTCTTCATCGCCGCATCGTCGGCGTCGACCGCACAGGCGTCACCACTGGCGCCGAACGGCGTCCTACCATCGATCACCTGGTCAATCGAAACGGAGGTCGGCCATGATCACTCCATACATCTGCGTCGCCGACGCCAGAGCGGCGATCGACTGGTACTGCCGGATCTTCGAAGGCCGGGTGAGCGTCGAACCAATCGTGATGGACGATGGCCGTGTCGGACACGCCGAGGTCACTCTCGTGGGCGGCAGCCGGATCATGATCTCGGAGTCCTTCCCCGACTACGGCGTCGAGCCGCCCGACTCCGGCCGCGGCACGCCGGTGTCGCTACACCTGCAGGTCCACGACGTGGCCGCGGTCGCGCATGCGGCTGGAGCCGCGGGTGCTGCGATCGACCGAGGGCCATCGACCGACGAGTACGGAACCCGGGTCACACTGCACGACCCCTTCGGCCACCGGTGGATGCTCAACGATCAGGATTGACCAGGCGGGCTCGCTCGCCTCCCGAGCACCGTTCCGGTCGAGGCCCGTCCGGCTGCCCCGGTGCTTCCGGTCCTTCTTCGGCCGGAGTAGCTTCTTGGACCGGGGGTGGTTTGTCCGGCTCATTCGAAGGAGTGGTCATCATGTCGTCCTACGTGCCCAGTGAAGCCGAGAGCGAGTTCCTGGAGGCGGTGAGAGCCGTCTTCGCCGAGCACGAACCAACGAGTTCCCGCTTCGGACTGTGCGACCTCGACCGCCTCAGCGGCCTGTTCAACCACAGCCGAGGTGAACGGTTCGGCTTGCGACGCAACGACAACGAAGACGTCACCGCGGTGACCGACGAGCAGCCCGAGGTCGCCGCCGATGCCGAGAAGATCTCGCCAACCTTCCCCGCATCCATCCAGAACCCGTTCGCCCCTCCGATCAATCCCGCGACCGGAGAGCCCGAGGGCGCGTGCCTCGCCGTCATGCCCGACCTGACCGGCGAGGGGCTCGGGTGGAGTTGTGTCGTATATCTGACGTCCTGAACCGCGCCTCAGGGGACGGTTCAAGCCCTCCCCACAACCATGCCGGCTTCCCCGGTGCGGAGCAGAACTTCGGCAAGGGTGCCTTCGCACACGCGGCTGATCAGGATGGGTCGCTCGCCGGCAGATGATCGAGGATGTTCGTGCGGGGGAGGTAGGCGAAGCATCGCAGCTGGTCGGGTCCCTCGCGTTGCAGGAGGAAGTCGCTGACGAGCGTGACGGTGCTGGTGGCGTGGCTGAAGGCCCAGGTGATGGTGGCCAGCACTATCCGCTCGCCCAGCGCCTGGGCGGCAACTTCCGTCAGCGTCGTGCTGGGTGTCCGCGCTGACGCGACGGCCTGCGATCGGTCCGTCACCGCGGCGAGAAACTCTGGCCGGGACACCGCCGTGGTGCCTTGGGGCCCGAGGACGAGCACGGGATCGGCAAGCAGTTGTTCGCCGGTCCCAGGATCCCCGAGACGTTGCCACTGGGAGGCGAAGAAACGGATGAGCGCTTCGAGTCGATCTTCTTCAGTGTTCACCACTACCTAATACACCCAGCCACAACCAGGTCGAAATCGAGAGGCGTTGACCTGCCGCGAAGCC
Source organism: Actinomycetes bacterium (assembly GCA_023392635.1). GTDB lineage: Bacteria > Actinomycetota > Actinomycetes > Propionibacteriales > Propionibacteriaceae > Propionicimonas. Next base: position 34,517 of record JAEVYS010000062.1, read on the forward strand.
TGAACCGGTCAGCGCCGAGCGCTGCAGAACCAGGGGATGTGGATCGCCGGCTGTCGCGGCGGCAGACACACCGGGTAGCCTTCCCGACATGACTGCCGGGTCGGCCACTCGCCGCTGCACAGAGAGTTCCCCGGCTCTGCTGTGACCTTCCCGCGGGCCAGAGGCCCGCCGCCCATGCACTGGAATCCCGTCCAACACGTGCGTGGGAGAGGAGGTGAAGATGAACCAGACCCACCAGCCACCATCCGCCGCAACCTGGCAGGCGTTCGTCGCGCGAAGCGACGGACCGCTTGACGGGGTCGTGAGCGCAGTCGTCCCGTTCGGCGCCTTCGTCCGGTTCGAGGAGGGCGTGGACGGACTGCTCCCTACAGCTGAGTCGAAACACGAACTCAACGTTGGAGATCACGTCACTGTCCGCGTGCTCCAGCTCGACTCGGACATGCGACGGGTCAGCCTGCAGCAGATGTAGCTGAAGAGCGGGTGCCTGGGCTCGAGCTCAGGCACCCGCGCCCAGGCATCAGGACACCGCCGCTCCGTCCTGCGCGCGCTTTGGGGCTGTCAGGACGATTCTCTTCCGCTGTCCTTGAGGCGGTTCGGCGCGGCAGTTCGCCGGTGTCGGTGAGGGTTGCGGCGACCTCTCTGAGCTTGGTGTTGAGCAGTTGCGAGGACGTCGTCAGCAGTTGGAACGCGCCTTCCGGGGTGGTCTTGAGCCGTTCCATCAGGATGCCTTTGGCCTGCCCGATCACGTCTCGGGATTGCAGGGCCTGTTCGAGTTGCTCGATGAGTCGCTCCAGCCGTGCCCGCTCGCCGATGGTGTGGGCGGCGAGGGAGGCGTGGGCGGCCAGGATGAATCCGATGTCCTGGGCGGCTTGGTCGAGGGTGGCCGGGTCGGCGGCGAAGACGCGCAACGTGGCGATGTGTGGCCCGGCACCCTCGTCGGTCGAGGTGTCGAACGGGAACGACAGCGAGGTCTCGCCAGCGGTGGGTGTCGCGTCAGCGGCCGGTGTGGCCTGGCTCGGACGCTGGCCGGTGTCGATGTCGCGGGTGACGACGGCCCTGCTCGAGCCCGCGATCGTGGTGACTGCGGCCTCGGCGACGCGGGTCAGGAGCTGTTCGGCGGTAGGGGACTCGTGGAGATGCTCCGCGATTCCGGCGAACGCCGCTGCCAGGAGCGTGTCACGGCGTTGGGCCGCGCGGCGCGCTCCGGCGTCTTCCCGCGCGCTCGCCGCGTCCAGCCGCTCGCCGCGCCGGGCTGTCCGCTCCACGGCGGCCCGCTCGCGGGCGGCGGCAGCCTCCTGGCGTTCCGTCTGGCCCGCCGGTTCGTCGGGGACCAGGCCGAGACGAAGGGCCCGCGCCTCGAGCTGGTCCTCCCACGCCCGCAACTCGACCTCACGGGCATCAGCGACCTGATCCCGTTCGCCAGCGACCACGTCACGGGCGTCGGCCACGACATCGCGCTGATCAGCGATGGCGTCGCGGGAGTCAGCGACCAGATCCCGCTTGTCCGACTCCCATTCATGACGGCCCTGCTCCGGTTTGCCTGACATCCTCACCTCCCGACTGGGACAGGTCGACGATACGCTGCTCGGCGTCTCCAGAGACGGGCAGCAGAAGGTGTTCTGCCTTGTGACGACGACGGCTGGCGGCACGAAGAGGGCGGCGCACTGCCTACGTTGCAGGCAAGCGGTGTGCCGGCTGTTCACTCAACCGACACGCCTGGCGGCCGGACCCCCGGGGTACCACAGCACGTCTGACCGGCACCCTACCCGCCGGCCCAGTCCGCGCGACCCACCGCTGGCTCCGAACTCTGGAGCACTCTGCCGAGCTGATCCACAGGGAGGTCAGCGGCCATTCCGGACGGCTGGGCCATGCTGGGCTTCCGATCCTGGCTCGGGCTCGGAGAGCCATTCAACCCATCGCTGCGCGGCGCTCGGGTAGAGAGGCAACCCCTCTCCGTTTCTTATGGTCGAGCGCCACACAATGGGCGCCGTTGTGCCGTCGTCCTCGACCAGGTATGCGCCGGCCGAGGGGGCGGGGCTGAGCCGACCTGAGTACAGGAACACAATCTCGTGGCCGGGCTCCCCGTCCACGGTGTAGATGTTCTCAACCACGGTGAGCAGGACGAGATCCTCGATCGCTGCGCCGAGTTCCTCCTCGACCTCGCGTCGGATCGCGTCCTGGTGGGACTCGCCGAACTCCACGGAGCCGCCGATCAGCCGGTGGTAGCCCTCCGGATTCTCTGCGGTCGCAGGGTTCAGAGTCACCGCGTGCGCGGAGTGGTCGGAGTTCGGGGCGATCAGCATGGCCTTGACTCGGATCGAGGGCCGATCGATGCTCACGGCAGCGCCCGCCCGGTGTTCATGTCTGGCCGGGAGCAGGCTGGAAACGTGGGGTTCCGGCCGGCCGGTACGCCTTGACCAGGGCGAGACGGGCGGCCTGAATGCCGGCCCCGGTGAGCCGGTAGTAACGGCGTGCTGGACGACCCTCTCTTCGCGGATCGATGTCCTCCCAGCGGGACTCCACCCATCCCAGGCCTTCCAGCCGGGCGAGGATGGGATGCACCGTCCCGCTTGCGAGCCCGCAAGCATCGCCCACCTCGACGCGCCGTACAGTTCCCGCGTCGAGTCCTCCAGCAGCGTATGGAGCACAAGCTGGGTCGGATTGGTCATCCGAAGACCACATGTTCTCTACCTAGGGGCTAGGTAGAGGGCGAGTAGCACGAGTGTCACTATCGGTTCACAGTGCTGACGAGGCAGGCCGGCCACCATTGTCTAGATCGAGGTGTCCGACGGTGGCGCCCCGAACTCATTCGGCAGCCCTGGCCCTGGACCGGTTCGCCCTCGCGCCCAGGGGGCCGTGTCGGTCTCCTTCGCGCAGGTGACGCACCTTTGGAACAGCGCCCCGGTCTCCGGGTCGACTGCGTCCACCCACCGGTGGGCGCCGATGATGCACAAGAACCGATCAAACGTCCTCATTCGAGCCTCCCGTTCGCTTGACCGAGGTCCCGCTTGCAGCAGGAGAGCAGGTCCCATCCCTGCTGGCCGGCAGGCCGTTCATGGCCACTCCTCGCCGCACGATGTCCGCTGAGTTCGGTCTTCACGGAACCTCCAGGCGGACTCCGCTCATCAGGTAGCCACTCAGAGAAACCCGCCCCCGGTGTCGATCTTCCGCGGTGGTCCCGGGCTTTCCCACGGAGCGGCGCCGGTCTCCCTGCCACAGACTGCGCACCGCTCCACGACCGTTCCGGTCAAGGAGTCATCCACCTGCTGCCAACGGTGTGCGCCGACCAAGCACCAGAGTCGATCGATCCTGCTCACCTGAGCCTCCCGTTCGCGAAACCGGCGTCGCGCCCGCTTCCCTCAAACGGTGCGGGAGGCAGAGGGGTGCTGGACACATGGCTCCGGGCCCTCACCCAACCCGCACGTGGTCCAGTTCAGGGGCTGGCCGCCACTTCGCTGGGCCACCCGAATTGTCGACCAGCCCGGCTCACCCGACCACGCGCAGTTCTACCCGCGGCAAGCGCGCTGTCGGCGTGCAAACCGGATCGGTGCGAGCGCCGGTAGGTACAGCGCTCATCGGCCATCCCGACCACGCCAGGAATCGGCGGCAGGTGACGGCGGTCGTCCTGGTCAGGCGCGACGTGGGCTCGCCTTGTGCCGGGACGCGCGAACCCCGATCTCTCCTGAATGGGGCAACAATGCTCGTGACTATCTGCTAGTGGAACCTTCTGGCGCTGGGCGGACACTACCTTGTGTGAGCGATGTCGACGCGGCGGACTGGGTGCGTGTCCGCGCCGGTGACCCGGCGGGGTTGGCTGTCTTGTTCGATCGGCATGCCGCGCGGCTGTTCCGTCACGCGTGCCGGTTGCTCACCGTCCGTGAGGATGCGAAGGATGCGGTCACGATCGCGTTCTTCGAGTTGTGGCGCAGGCGCTCCTCTGTTCGGCTGGTGGAGGGCTCCCCGTTGCCGTGGTTGTTGAACACGGTGGCGCATGTGGCGCGCAACCTGGAGCGGTCGGGTCGGCGGTATCGCGCGCTGATGGCGCGGGCACCGAGGCGCGATGCGGCCGGCGAGCCGTCCGGGAACGACGACAGCGGTGTGCTGGCGGCGCTGAAGCGGCTGCCCGCGCGGGAGCAGAGCGTCGTCGTGCTGAGGGTGTTGGAAGGCTATCCGGAGCGCGCCACGGCCCAGACGCTCGGGATCCCGGAGGGGACCGTGAAGTCCCGCCTGGCCCGAGCGCGGGCGAAACTGCGCTCGGAGATCTCGGCGATGGAGGGGTGATGGGCATGGATGGTGGGCTCTCTCCATTCGAGCACGACGAGCTTCGCGATCTCGTGCTGGCCGGGACCCAGCGCATCCGTCCGGCACGGGCGCGACCTGCACGCTTCGTGCTGGGGGCCACGTTGCTGCTCGTCGGCGCCCTCGTCGGCGGGATTGCCGTCTGGGCATGGCGCGCGGCCAGCACACTGCCCGACGTGGTGCCGGGCATGCCTGCCCCGAGGACCTCGGTGTGGAGTGGCTGGTTGGCGTTCTCGGGCGGGCAAGGGGACGGTGACATCTACCTGGTCAGGGCGGGCTCATCCCCACGTCGGATCCTGGGCTCGGACAGCGAGACGGCCGACCAGGTATGTCCCGCCTTCTCTCCCGACGGCCACCGCCTGGTTGCCGGACAGCTGAGCGATGACGGTTCGGGTCGGCTCAGCAGTGCGCTGGTGATCCTCGACGTGAGCGCCGATGGCAAGGTTTCCCACACGACCACCCGCGTCCTCGACGGCGTGACGAAGGCGCCGTGCGCGGTCTGGTCAGCGGATGGCCGGTACCTGGCGTTCGGTGTCAAGGCCGGCGACGCGAGTGTCGAGGAGGTCTGGGTGCTCGACACCGGCACCGGCGACATCCGCCGGTTACCCAGGCTCTCGGCCACCGACCTGCAATGGGCCCCGCGTGCCTCTGAGCTGTACATCGCAAGCAACGACAACGGCATTACGGTCTACTCGACCGTCACCGACAAGATGAGGATCCTCGAGGGCACCTCGGGAGCGGTCGCCTTCGCCATTTCACCCGACGGCCACCAGTTGGTGGTCCAGCGGAGCGATCCGTCCGGGATCGGCGCCGGACAGCCGGTCGGCCTGATGTTGATGGGCGCCGACGGATCTGACCAACACCTCCTCGGCGGCTATCGGGTCGACCTTGGCATCGGACCGGTGTGGTCACCCGACGGGAGCCGGGTCGTGTTCCAGCAGCTCTGCGACACCTACCGTGACGAGTCGGGAGCGGACCGCGCGTGTGTGGAGGAACACGAGGTCGTCGTCATGACCATCGACCAGACCAACCCGCTCGGGCCCGCCGTCACGAGAACGGTGCTCGCTCCGCCACGACCGGCGCTGGGCGGAGAGTCCCGGCCGTGGTTCCCCTACGCCGTCACCTGGGCGCCTGATGGCCGTACGCTGCTCTTCCTCGGGTGGTTCTCGGGCGGAAGCGGGATCCTCGCCATGCCTGCGGACGGCGCGACACCACCGGCGATCCTCGAGGACGGGCTCAATGTCGCCGGACACAGCGGTGAGCCCTGGAACACCGTGCAGAGCTGGAGTCCACAACCGTGACCGGGGAGCGGAGGCCCACCGTGGTCCGACGACAGGCCCGGACAGCCGGCACCGTCGCGACGGCGCGGGGTCTTGCCATCGTGCTGGCTCTTGCTCTGGGCGGATGCACCCCAACGACGCCACCCACGTCGACTCCGTCCGTGGCCTCGTCACCGAGCCCATCGCAGATCGACACGTCCACCTGGACCGTCTACGAATCCAGCCAGTACGGCTTCACCGTCAAACACCCACCCGGCTGGGCCGCGAAGCCGGCAACGCACCCCTGGACCCTCACCGGGGACGCCACCAACTGGATGAGCACCGGCCAGGATCGCTTCAGCTCGGCCGCCGGCGATGTCTGGGTCACCGTGTGGTCGACACCCGCGAAAGGCATGCCAGAGACCCCGGAAGGCGTCGCGGCGTGGATCGAGAAGTACTGCCAGCACATCGACGAGCCCTGCCCCGGAGTGCAGGACCGCGCGGCCCCGCTGTGCCACACCAAAGACCTCTGCCACCCCGGGCTGCTGGTGGAGACCCCCAACCGGGAGTTCAGGGCATTCTTCACCGGCGGCGAACACGCCGGCCAGATCGTGGGCGTTGCGATCTGGCGTCCGGAGTGGGACCAGCCCGTCGCAAAGTACGGCGGCGCCCGCCGGCTCCTCGAGGGCTTCCTTTCCGGAATGGACGTGTGTGTCAAGAAAGCATCTCAGGTCCCGTCCGGCTGCGGCTGACGTGTCGATAGCGGGCACGCGGTACCGCCGGCATCGTGCCGACTGTCCTGGGCTTGCTCCGCCGCGAACCTGAGCGTGGACGATCTGCCGAACCTGCCGCCGTGGCGTGGCCCCAACTCGTTCTCGCTGGGGCCGTTGTCCGCGCGGTGCGTGTTGTCGCCTGCGAGGATGTACCGGTCAGGGAGGTAGGGATGGGAGCCCGTAAGCGTCTTGGTGCCGCGCTGTCCCAGCAGACGAAGATCAGGATCGGCCTCAGGCCGAAGCACGCCGATCGGCTCGACGGTTTCGTGGTTGGCATCGGCAAGGAATGGGTGCTTCTCGCCGCGACGATGGATGGGGGCTACTTCGACGGCTACCAAGCGGTCCGGCTGAAGGATGTGGAACGGATTCGCCGTGACGAGACCTTCCAGGCAAGGTTCTCCGGAACCCAATCGCAGTGGCCTCCCTCGTCCCCACCGGTCGACCTCAACTCCACTGTGGGAGTGGTCACGTCGCTGGCCGCCTGCTCGCCGTTGATCGGGATCGAGAAGGCCGGCGAGCGCAGCGCCCTGTGGATCGGCGCCCTGTACGAGGCGGGACGCAAATGGGTCTGGCTCCACGAGGTTGCGCCGGATGGGTCTTGGGGGGACACGCCCCTCGGCTACCGGACGAAGCTGATCACGAACGTCCACAGCGGCACCCACTACCTGACCGCCCTCACGGCCGTCGCCGACGAGCAGCCCACCCTCACACCTCCTGTCGAGGCTCCGGCGGCGCAGTAGGGCGGCGGAGTCGTAGCGGCACAAGCGCGCACTCGGGGTGCAGCCCGACGAATCTGCCCCTTGTTGGCGGGCATCCCAGTTCCTGCGGGCTCGGAAGTGGATCCAGAGGCAGATTCGTTGCCCCAACGCCCACGCGTCGGTGCGGCTACTAGTCCCATTGACCTCAGATCGGGCCTTGGCCGAGGCTCGGTTCAGGTGCTCGGGGTGGTCGCTCTCGTTTGCGGCTGTCCTGGCGATCTGGTGGCCTGTGACTCTCAGCTGGCGTGCGCTGCCCTGGGCACCGATTCGGCGCGGGAGAGGCTGAAGAAGGGAATGCTCTGCCAGTAGTCGCGGGCTGCCCTCCCAGGGGGGCTTCGCCGGTCAGAGACCCGGCGGCCCATGATGAGGCCGAGTGGTCTGAGCAGGAAGCTCTGGAACACCTCGAGCCCCGGCGTGGGCTCCTCGGAGAGCTTGCGGCATAGACGATTTGGTGCGGCTCGCGAGGTGCTGTCTTCTGGCGGTGAGGCGACGCCGCTGGCACACGGTTCTGGACCGGCGGAGCCTTGCGATGGGTGAATCGATGGGTCTACCGGCATCGCCAGTTCACCCCTACCGCGTACAGCGGCAGATCCCACACCGGTCGGGGAACCACTGTGTCGACGCATCGGTGGTCTCGCCCAACCTGCCTCGAGTAGCGCCCGCCTTGTCTCCGGGCTAGGTGCGTCGACGCCGGGACTCCGGAGGCAGTTGGCCGGTGTGGTTGACCTCCTCAGCGATGTCACGCAGCCGCCGGTTCAGGTTCTGGCTGGCTGTTTTCAGCCGCTTCAGGGCCTCTTCGCGGGTGAGTCGACGGTTGGCCATCAGGATCCCGACGGCGACGCTGATCTCCCTGTTGCTGTCGATTGCGCGTTCGAGACGGTCGATGGTGTCGTGCTGGATCTGGTTGAGCAGCAAGACGGAGGCGAACGATCCGAATATCGCCGCGACGGGCAGTTGGTCGTCGCCGAAGGCCCCGGGGGTCGCGGCGTAGAAGTTCAGTGCTGCGCGATGGTCCTTGGCGACGGCGAGCCGGATGCTCAACATTGACCGCACGCCGAGCTTGACCGCGCCTGGTGAGAATGCGGGGAACTGGTCGTCGGCGGCGAGGTCGTTCACGAGCACAAGGTCGCTTTCGGTGAGAGCGGTGACACACGGCCCTTCGCCCGTGCTGTATTGAAGGGTGTCGACGAGCAGCGGCAGGTCGTCGGTGGCGAAGAGGGTCCTGGGTTCGCGTGCGGCGCTGACTATTGAGATGGCGGCATGCTGGGCGCCTCCGACAGCACGGGTGGCGTGGCGGACGACCGCATCAAGCCTGAGCGCGGTCCCTCCGGCCGTCATCCGGGTAAGGATCTGCTGGAACTGGACAGCCATGTCGTGGGCTGAGGAGGGCCCCGTAGTTGATCCGGCCAAGGCGGGTACAGCCTTTCGCGCCGCGCGGGCTCGCCCGTTTCCTGAACGACCCATCCTCGGCTGACCGGAATCTACAGGCCTGACCGATCGGCAGCCAACCGCTTGCCGATCTCGTGGACCATCGCAGGCCGACGATGGGTAATTGGCTTGGTGCGCACGAGTTCTGAACTGTGCGGAGCAGCCAGTGGTGTCGAGGGAGGTCAAACATGAGGCGTGCTCAGCTTGCAGGTACCTACCTGAGACGGTCCTGATGCCCGCCATCTCGAGCGATGAAGGACGGGAATGGGCGGCGGACAAGCGCGACTTCATTGCCGACTCCCGCGATGACATCGCCGACGGGCGGGAGGCGACCGCCGACAAGCGCGAGGCGACCGCGAACCACCGCGAGTCCGAACTGGACGCTTGGGAGAGACGGCTGGAGGCGCTCGCCGCGGAGTTCAGGTCGCGGACGGGCGAGCGGGACGCCACGAAGCGGGCCCGCGCCAACCGGGGAGCGGGCGACGCCCGCGAAGCCGACCGGAGCGATCGCATCGCCGCCGGTCATGACCGAGACGAAGCGAACGTGCGCCGGGCCGAGGCCGGCCAGCGACGACGGGAGAACAACTCCTCGGCGCTGGCGTTCGCTTTCGCCACCATCGCCGAACAGCTGTACCAGGCGGAAGACTACAGCGATGCCCTCTCCCGGATCGCTCGAGTTGCCGTGGAAACCGTGGCCGGCTGCAACTCGGCCAGCATCACTTTGCGGCAGGAGGACGGCTATTTAACCGCTGCAACCACCAGCATGGATGCCACCGCCGTCGATCAGGCTCAGTACAACGCCGGGGAGGGGCCCTGTCTCGACGCCATCAACGTGCCGCTGGTGCACGCACCCGCCTTCCCCGACGACCGCTGGCCCGTCCTCGGGGCCCAGCCCACCGTGCACGGGGTGCACTCGTCGGTCTCCTACCAGCTCCGTGACGCGTCAGGTAGCGCTGGCGCCGGATCACTCAACGCCTACGCAGTCCGGACCAACGTATTCGACGAAGCCGCGCAGCACATCGGGCTCGTCCTTGCCGTCCATGCCTCTCTCGCCGCACGAGCGGTCGGTGACCGCGCCGCCCTCACCGGACTCAAGGCCGATTTCCAGGCAGCATTATCGTCACGCGAAGTCATCGGCGAAGCCAAGGGCATCCTCATCGAACGCCTGCGGATAACCCCCGAAAAGGCCTTCGAGATCCTGCGCACGACCTCACAACGGCTCAATGTCAAACTACGTGAGCTCGCCCTCACTCTCACTGAAACCGGAGAGTTCAACCCTCCGGATGATCGCCTCCCCAACTGACTGGCTCTCTTCAAGGCGCGGCGCGCTACAGGGAAAGGTCCTCGGCGTGAGGATCCCCGCCGACCGACCCCCAGAGGTGTCGGATGGTCGCAATTCGGTAGAGGTCCCCGGCTTGGCTCTCCACGGTGAGGAACACATCGAAGGTGGATGAGAAATACTGATCGCGTTCCCGACTGACGGCTGCAAGGCCGAGGTAGCTACCGTGAGGAGCCTTCGCACCGAAGTTCCAGTCCTCGGCCCACCACGCGGACTCAGCGAGGAGCGCGGGGCTGTCGGCACCACCGGGGACCGACCTAACGGCGTAGAGCACGACCTTGCCAGTCCGGTGCAAGCTGGCCAACGCGGGCCCGCCAGGAAGCTGTGAGAGTTGTGCCGGGCCGAATCCGACCCAGGGCGACCACGCGCCGAGCGCAGCGTCGTATTCGCACCGGACGAGTTGACCCGTGTCCTGGCCGACGAGAAGCAGGCGGCCCGGTTCCGGTGACGTCACTGTGATTCCGGCGGACGGGGCCACCACGGGACTCGCCACCTGCGGAAGGAACTCCCAGCCGTGCCAGCCTGAGACGGACTCGGCCCAAATGTGCATCAACTGGCCCGCGCGTCCACGCCCGAACACGTCGATCCGGCCAGGCGACCAGCTCGTCGCGCCGGGCGCGGAGGCCGGGTCAAGGTCGCCACCGAGGTTCACCCAGGACCCCCAGCCGTCCGTGGGGTGGTGGTGCAGCCAGTGCAGGGTCCCATCCGCCGCGATCTCGAACACGTTCAGGTCACCCTCACCAGCCGAGCACGCGGCCACACCAACAGGCGCCTCACCTGAGATGAGTTCGGCACCGCCGATCGACTCCCACACCCCCAGCGGTTGATGGGCGTCCGCCCAGGTGTGCAGCACACCGGTGGAAGTCGTACAGAAGAGATCGAGCCGGTCACTTCCCCAGGAACACACCGCGAGCCCGGGCCCGACGGCAGCCGTTCCGACGTCGTAGTGCTCCAGCTGAGCGTCGGCATAGGGCGCCGGTTCAAAGGTGGGCGTGGCGAACCCGGGTGTGATCATCGCCATGGACGCGGCGGAGCCCGCCTGGGCGTCGACCCCGAAGCCGTGTCTGGCGAACGCGACCCACGCCGACGCTTCGTGACTGTCGAGTTGCGTCCGGCTCCATCCGCACCCGACGCCGAGGTCGTGCAACGCGTGGAGGACCGCGTCTCGCGCTTGGAGGAAGGTCGGAGTGACCGGTGTGGCCTTGAGGGCGTCGAGCACGACTTGCAGCGCCACTGGTGTGGTGAGGGCGCGCGCGAGGTCCATCAGAGCAGCCGCCCACGGCTCACCGTTGTCGTGAGGATCGCCGTAGCTGCCGAAGACATTCGTGTTCTGCGAGTCGTACCTCTGCGACCGAATCCCCGTGGGCGGCCGGCACCAGCCGGCCACCGTCGTGGCGCCCGACATCGCGCACCCGAAGAAGTCGGCCCAGCCCTCGTTGAGAGCGTCGGACTGGTCGGGAACCAGCGCCCCTGAGCTACCGCTGCCTCCTATCAATCGTTGCGCCACGCCGTGGGTGTACTCGTGAATGACGACGGTCGCATCCAGCGAGGTGTGCCGTCCCGTCACCTGGTCAGGACCGAGAGTGAGGGACGGCGAGCTGCCTTGTGCTGGGGTCCGCATTGTGGCAGTGCCCAGGAACCATGAGGCGACCAGGGAGATGTCAACGGGATCGGCCAAGGGCGGGTTGGCCTCGAAGTTGCCGTCTCCACGCCTGAATCCGAGCGCCCAGAAGTAGTCATGCGCAAAGTTGACCGAAAACCAGGCAGTGACCCGCTGCCGATCCTCGACCAGAACCGTCGGGAACGTGAGTTCCCCCCGCACAATCTCGAGGCTGGTCCCCTGATCACCGGGGCCGGACACAGTCGCGTACTTGGGCAGCAGGAACGGCACGTCCTTGTACCACTCCTCCGGGAATCCCTCCGGGATCACCACACAATCCGGAACAGGGAAGCGGGAACGGGGCTGAGGGAAATCGTGACGTGACGGGGGCGAGTCCGGGTCGGGGAACGACATCTGCGCATACCCCGTGCCACTGGGGGTGGTGTTGGCGGCCCAGAGCACCTCCGCGTCATGCGCGTCGACCAGTACGAGGAGGTCCCGGGACGGGTCGGGCACCACCACGCAGACCTGCCAGGCAAGCTTCAGCCGAGGACCCTGCTCGAAGTATCTCAACATCGCCACGATGGATCGACTGAGACCGTGCCCGGTCAAGGTGGTCCGGGAGTCCGGCCCGACGGGGCCCTCAGCTACGTCGGCCGGTCCAATCCCGCCCGTCAACTGACGCACCTGCTGGTCCAGATCGGCCTGACCGGCGAGGTACTTGGTGGCGATGAGCACTGCCTCCTCAACCGCAAGCGTGGGCGACGAATCCGCCGCCTCCTCCCACCAAACGAGCGACCCGGCGATCGACAGGGGCAGGCCGTTCGGACCGATCCGCAGAGTCACTTCAGCCTGAAAGACAGGGATGTCCTTCATCAGCTGCGTGAGTCGAGCAACCCCGATGCCGGTACTTGTCCACCGCTGTGGCGCGTAGTCCGACGGTGACATCGATGATGCGTCTGGAAGCCGGGGCGACAGACGCTCCTGCGCGAACCGCATCGCGGCGGAGGACGGAGACTCCACCCGTTCCTGGGAGGGGCCAGCCGTGCCGAGGCTGGATCCCACCACCCGACGGGCCACGAAGTCCCCTGCGGCGACGCGCAACCGTGAGTCGAACAGGACGGGCATGGCTCTCCTTCCAAGGCACGATCGACGCTCCTGATCCGGCTTACGGCTGCTTGCCCCTCGGGGTGCCGTCCGATCGACCGCCGAGGACATCGAGCCCGGCATCCGCATCCTGCGTAAGGGACAGCCCTGAGGGAGGCGGCCGAAAGCCTTCTCGGAGTTCCGCTGCTCGGGCACGGCCCCGGTGTTCCAGGGGCCGTGCCCGGCGTCGGAGATATATGCGGCGTGGACGTAGCAGTGCTACACGGTGACCTTCATCAGCTGCCCCACGCCGGCAGCCACGGAGCCGGTCGCGTAGTACAGCGTGTGCCCGTCGCGGCTGAGCGCGATCCCGGAGGGCGCGAACACATTGGGAACGACCGTCGAGACCACGCCGCCCGCGCTCACGTGGAAGACGGAGCCCGGGGTGCCGAGGAAGAACGAGATCTGGTCGGTGGCGTAGAAGCCGCCGTGACCGTCACTGGTACACCCCCCGATGCTCACGAAGTGGTCCCCGCTGAGTGAAACTCGATTGGCGGCGGTCATGTCCGAGCCGGTGTAGCGGAAGACGACCCCGTTGAGCGTGCCGACCCAGTAGCGGCCATCACCGGCGTCCGCCACGCAGGTCGGGACGGCGTCGCTGAGGAACATCCCCTGCACCGTCGGGACGAGCGATGGATCCGCCAGCCTGCCGTTCTTCTTCACCATCGTGATGCTGTTGGCGCCCGCATCGGCGACAAGGACACCACGGGGGGTGGCCAGGATCCCGTACGGGTTGGAGTCCTGCACGTTGTCGGGCGGATCTGCCAGGTGGCCGGCCGTCCAGTCGTAGTCGAAGTCACCGACATCGGCTACGTCGCGCGTATGGCCGGACGGAGTGACCTTGATCAGGTGGCCGAGAGTGGCTCGAGCGGCGGCAGCCAGAGGCCCGGTCGCCGACGGCGGGACGACGTTCGAGGACAGCCCCATGATCGCGTAGACCGTCGATCCCGACGTCGAGAGCCCGGCTACCCCCAGGGCGGACGAGCCGTCCTTGCCGGCGGCCGAGACGAGTCCGCGCACCACCACCCGATGGTGCCCGGTGGACGGACGGTACGCCTGGATCTGCCCGGTGCGCCCGAGGTAGAGCGGCCCCTCGGGGCCCTCCCCGAGAAGCACGCTGCCGCCGGACCCGGCTTCGGCGACGTAGACGTCGCCATTGGCTGCGACGGCCACACCGCGCGGATTGTCCAGCCCTCCCAGCAACTCCACCGGGGTACCCGGCGTTGCCTGGGCGACCACCGACGATGCGGAGAACGGAGCGATCAGTGCGGTGACAGCGACCGCGACCCCGGCTGAGATCCGGAACCGACGGTGTGATGAAGAGCGGGAACTGCTGAACATGTCGCCTCCCTTGCGCTAGCGCCTGCCCCTCGGGAAACTCCAGCAGGGACCGTCAAGTCGCTCCTTCGCGGCCGGGCAGCAAACCCTGCAGTCAACCCCGACGCACGCTACCCCCGCTCCGGCGGAGGGGCTATTGGTAGGAAGGTCCATCAGTCGGAGGGTCCGGCGCCGCCTCCAGAGCTGAAGTCCGCGTGCAACGGTGGGGGCTGGACCCCGCGTGATGTCCCCCATCCAGCCCCCGAACCAGCCCCTCCGGATCGGAACCATTACTCAACTCGTCCGGGCAGGCACCCGAATGCCTGGTGTGGCAATTCCTGCCGTCGCAAAAGCGTCCAGTTCAGGCCTAGGCTCGCCCCATGACCGAGGTCAGGAGCTCGCCCACGGCCCACGAGCAACTGGCGGCGATAGCGAGCCTGAGCACTGTCCTCGATGAGCGCGCCATCGATTTCTGGCTGTTCGGCGGCTGGGCGGTCGACTTCTGGGTTGGAACCATCACGCGGCAGCACGACGACATCGATGTAGTCGCCTGGCGCGGCGACTACGACGCCATCGAGGCGGCGCTCGATGCTGTTGGCTGGCGACACATCCGGTCGCCCGAGGATGTGGTGGGAACCCGGTACATGCTGGGTTCGGCAGAGGTCGAGTTCACCTTTGTGGAGCCTGATTCGGAGGGAGCCATCGTGGTCCCGATTCCGGGTCACCCGGTCGTGTGGACGAACGAGCCGTTCGGGAACGAGCGCCGTGAACTCCTGGGTGTCACCACCCGCACCATCCCGCTGGCCCTGCTCAAGAACGGCAAGTCCCTGCCGCGGGAAAGCGATGTCGAAGGCTCGAAGGACCGCGCGGACTTCCAGGCATTGGCACAGATCGACAGTTGAGTTCAGTCGCGGGTGAAGGGGCGTCTGAGCCCCACGACCAGCGGCGTCGTGTGGTACTTCGGCTGATCTCCGCCGTTCCGCTGTCCTCGGCATAAGCGGTCTTTGCCCGCATGTGCCCGACCATCGCTCACACCATGGTCGAGGTGCACCCGCAGACAACGTCGTGCGCGCCAGCCTTGATCACGTCCTGCGTGGTTCCCGTTCCGCAGGGCCTCACGCGGGCGCGGCTCCGACTCATGACAGGGTCGGCTCCGCGCCGGTCTCGACCACACGGGCAGCGATATCAACCAGTTTGATGTTGCGGTTCTGGCTGGCCGTGCGTAGACGGGTGAAGGCTTCCGAAGGGTTCAGCTTGTGGCGCTCCATCATGATTCCGACGGCCTGTCCGATGGTTTGGTGGTTGCGGATCGCCGCACGCAACTGTTCGATGCGCAGCGCCGCCTTGTCGAGGGCCACCACCCGGTCGACGGCCAGCGCGAACGCTTGGGCGAGCAGGTCCGCGACGACCAGTTCGTCGACCAGAATGCGGCGCGGCTCGGGGAACTGGATCCAGGCACGGCAATCACCTGTTGCCGACTGCGGCGCCAGAAGCAGGCCGGGGCTCTCGAGCACGACCTCGTCGCTCGGGTTCCCGGCGAGGCCGACGCTCACCGCCTTGTCCAGCTCGTGCCGCTCGGTCGCCCCGGCGCCCGCGATGAGGTGGTCGGTGACGTCTACGGTGAGCTGGATCGTGCAGTCGCCCCCGAAGAGCAGCGCGAACCCGTACTCGGCCACCCCGATGAGCGTGGTGAGGTCCTCCAGCCCGGTGAAGTCCCGGCTGACCTGGGCGGCCGACGCCCTCCGTGCGGTCGCCGCAGCGTTCTCGTCCTGCTGCATGGTCATCGCCTCCTCGCGCCGCCCCTGGCGGCACTGTGGAGCGTAGTGCCTCCGTCTCGTTTCCGACGGTCATGCAGGAACGCGGGCGGTGTGCCGGCTGTTTGGTCAACCGGCACACCTCGACCGGCGAATGCCCGGGCAAACGACGGGCGTATGCGTACCGTACCCAGCCCTGCCCGGTTCAGCCACCAACCAGCACAGTGGCGGGTTGTCCCTTGTCAGCGCGATACCAAGGTCGCGCCGCGGGGGCTGACCAAATGCAGTACCAAGCGACTGCCCCGATCTGGAAAAACCCGCGCGACCTCCGCGACTGTGGCTGTACAGCACGTCATCCGCCGAGGGGGAGGACCAGCGTGACCGCCATCACCCCACCTGCCATGCCGCACGTGTCAGCACCACCGACCACCGGAAGGAGTTGACCGGCATGCGACCCTCGACGTCCCAGGACGCCGCCGGCCCGGCTCCGGCGTCGCCGGCCGGCGGGCACATCTTCCTTCCCGGCGATCCCGGCTACGACCGCGCACGAGCGGCCTGGAACCTCGCCGTCGACCAGCACCCGGCCGCCGTGGTGCTGCCGACCAGCGCGGCCGAGGTTGTGGGCGCCGTCCGCACCGCCGCCGCCCAGGGCCTGCGGGTGGTGCCCCAGGGCACCGGCCACGGGGCGGCGCCATTGGTCGGACGCGTGGACGACGCCCTCCTGCTGCGCCTGTCGCGACTCACCGGCGTCACGATCGATCCGGAGCGCCGGATCGCCCGCGTGCTCGGCGCCACGCCGTGGCACCAGGTCGTCCGTGCGGCCTCCGCCCACGGCCTCGCCAGCCTGCACGGCAGCGGTCCGGACGTCGGCGTGGTCGGCTACACGCTGGGCGGTGGCCTCTCCTGGTTCGCACGCCAGCACGGACTGGCCTGCAACGCGGTGACGGCGATCGAGGTCGTCCGGGCCGACGGCCGGCTCGTGCGGGTGCACGCAGGCAGTTCCCCGGAACTCTTCTGGGGCCTGCGCGGTGGTGGGGGCAACTTCGGCGTGGTCACGGCGATCGAGTTCGGGCTGCTGCCCTTCGACGACGTGTTCGCCGGCGTCATGGTGTGGGACGCGGCACGGGCCGGCCAGGTGTGCCGCGCCTGGGCGGAGTGGACCCATGAGGTCGGCAAGCAGGTCACCACCTCACTGCGCCTGCTCGGACGCACCGACCTCACCGGCCGGCACCAGCTGTTCCCCGGCCGCCAGGTCGTTGTGATCGACGGTGCCGTGCTCGCCCGGGACGAGCGGGCGGCCGAACTGATCGCACCGTTGCGCGCGCTCCGGCCCGAGGTCGACACGTTCACCCGC
The DNA here is from genome assembly GCA_023392635.1 of Actinomycetes bacterium. GTDB lineage: Bacteria > Actinomycetota > Actinomycetes > Propionibacteriales > Propionibacteriaceae > Propionicimonas. Next base: position 51,544 of record JAEVYS010000062.1, read on the forward strand.
ATGCCGTCTCGCGACCTGCCCGGCATGCACTTCGACCCGCAGCTCCCCACCTCCACGGTCTCGGAGCACCTGCTGATGGACGACTTCGACACCCGCGCCGCCGACACGCTGGTGGAGATCGCGGGGCTCACCTCCCAGACGTCCCTGCTCAGCGCGGAGATCCGTCACCTCGGGGGAGCCGCCGGCCGACCGGACCCTTACGGCGGTGCCCTGGACCACGTGCCGGGCAGCTATGCAGGCTACTTCCTCGCCGGCGCGTCGACGCCCGAGGTGGCCGCGCGCGGACGCGCCGACGCCGCGAAGGCGGTCGACGCCCTCAACGCCTGGTCGAACGGTCGCCGGTTCCTCAACTTCACCGACAAGGCCGTCGACCCGGCATCCGCGTTCTCTCCGCAGACACTCGCACGCCTGCGCCAGCTGCGCAGCCAGGTGGACCCGGACGGGCTGATCGTCGGCAACCACGAGCTCTGAACCGCGGCTCAGTACAGCGGCCAGCTCCGCGGCGGATGCAGCGGCGAGTTCTCGTCGCCGATGACCAGGACGCTGGGGAGCCCGCCCTCGGTGACCAGCAGGGAGGGGTGGGCGGAGACCGGCGCAGCGATCTGGACGGGCGCGAGGGCCGTGGTGTTCGACCCGGCGATGCGGGCGTCGAGGCCAGGCACGGGCACCGCGTCTCGGGCGTCGCCGTGCAGGAGCCACGCGCGGGCGGTGTCCGGCGCCTGCTCCCTCTGCCCGCGATTGCGCACCGAGAGCATGATCGTGACCTGATCGCCCGAGCGCTGCGAGGAACTCAGCGTGACGCACCAGTCGTCGAAGCACTTCCACTCGCCAACGGCCAGTGGCCGGGCGGGGGTCGCGGCGCTGACGACGACCAGGCTGGTGGCGTAGGCCGCCACCACGATCGCAGCGGCCAGTCCGGCGAGGCGGACGCCCCGGGCGCTGCGCCTTACGGCGAACCGCGCCATCATTGCGAGCAGCATGATCAGCACGGCCGTGGTGCCCAGCAACAGGACCGCTCCCATGGATCTCAGCATGGCGCGGCGGCCCAACCGGACCGCCAGGGGCAGGCGACCAGCCGTGCGGCCGCTCAGGGGAGGTTCGTCGACCAGCGGGTCGCGTCGGGCTTGAGCTCGACGCCGCTGTCGCCCCACTCCAGCAGGTCGGGCCACAGGGCGAGGAAGCTGCCGCGTCCGCGCCACTCGAAGAAGGCGGCGAGCAGCCGTGGCTCGCTGGCCTCGGTGCGTTCGTAGCCCACGAACGAGCCGGTGCGCCGCGGGCACACGACCACGCCGTGGACCACCGGCGTCCCCACGACCTGGCCCTCCGACCGGTCGGGCACGAACAGCCGGACGTCGACCACGTAACCCACCTTCTCGCCGGCCTGCAGCACGGGCTTGCCGATCAGGTCACCCAGGAACATGGCGCCCCCCGGGAATGCGGCTGATCACGTTCGTGGCGAGCCAGGCCTCGAGCCAGCCGACGTCGAGGGTGTCACCGCGAACGCCGAGGTGGATCGCGGACCCGATCTCCACGATGGCGTCCCACGGCACCCGGGCAACGTGTCCGAGCGGTCGCCGGTTGCCGAAGATGCGGTTGAGGACGATCGGCCCGTGGACGAGGTTGCGCACCGCAGGCGGCGGTGTCCCGGGGACGAGGACGCGCTCGCTCAGGTCGTCCAGCTCGAGGTCGTCCACCACGCCGACCGGGTTGTCGTCGACGTCCAGCACCTGACGGTCGAGGATGCTCAGGTGGGCGTCCATGAGCGTCCCGCCCTCCGGCCGGGGCGCCAGTGGCAGATCCTTGCGACTCACTTTCCGACTCCCGTCACGATCAGCAGGGGCACGGCAGCCACCGAGGCCACCAGGATCAGCACGAGGTACACCTGCCCGAACACGTTGGTGGCACGACCGTTCACATGCTCGCCCATGTAGTCCGGGTCGTTGGCCACGATCAGGATCGGGAGGTACGTGAGTGGCAGCGCGACCGCCGAGAACACCACGGACACCTCGGTGACGGCGACCGGATCCACGCCGGTCGCGAGCACCCCGAGTCCGATCAGCAGGCACACGATCATCAGGACGTGGAATCGGGCGGCCTGTGCCGGGCGACGGAACTTGCCCCAGCTCCAGCCGAGGAACTGCGCCACGGTGTAGCCCGAGGACAAGGTGGTCTCCAGCGCTGCCCCGAAGGTGGCGGCGAAGATGCCGATGATGATCAGGACGAGCAGCAGCTTGCCGCCGGCCGCCGCGACCGGCAGCACCACCTGGTCGAGCGTGGTGACCTCGATCCCCCGGGGCAGCAGGACCAGGGCGGCGCAGCCGGCGATCGCGATGGACAGGAAGCCGCCGAGCGGGAAGCCGACCAGCACGTTCAGCCGCGACTGGGCGAGGTCCTTGACCGACCACCCCTCTTCGACGGCCCCGGAGGAGAAGAAGAAGACCTCGTAGGGCGTCAGCGCTGCTCCGAACAGGGCCACCGCGTAGAACCAGTACGTCGCCGGGGCCTCGCGTTGCGGCATCGACTGCAGGACCTGCGCGCCGAGTGCGGACCAGTCGGGGCCGAGCAGGAAGAATGCGACGGCGAATCCGATCAGCAGCAGCCCGACCAGGCCGGTCACGTTCTCCATCACCTCGAACCCCACCCGCCAGATCACCAGCCAGACCGCGAACGCGGCGACGGGGACCCAGAGCAGGTAGTTGACGCTGCTGGCCAGCTGGAGCGCGAGGGCGATGCCGCCCACCTCCGCGGTGAGGGTCAGCAGGTTGATCAGGAAGGAGCCGATCAGGTTCGCCAGGGCCATCCGCGGCCCGAGTCGTTCGCGGATGACCTCGAACGTCGCTCGTCCGCTGACCGCCGCCACGCGTCCTGCCATCTGCGCGAACAGGCAGATGCCGACCACGCCGACCGCCACCACCCACACGAGGGACCAGCCGAAACGGGAGCCGACGACGGCGTTGGTGACGATGTCGCCGATGTCGAGGAAGCCGCCGATCGCGGTGAGGATGCCGAGGGCGACCGCGAAGAGTCGTTTCATGCGTGCAGGCTTCCGGCCGTGGACGCCAACTCCCGCTCGGCGTCCTGAAGGGCCTGCAGGTCGGCCCGGGTGAGGGCACCGGCACCCCTGTCGCCGAAGCCGATGAGCACGTCGACGGCCTTCCTGACCGCGGCGGCGGCCTCGGAGCGGCGCTGCGGGTCGGCGTCGGTCGCGGTGACGAGTTCCTGCTGGGCGGCGGCGACCGCCTCGAGTGTCTGGTCGAGGGTCACCTGCGCCATCGGTGCGGTGGCACGGTCGTCGAGCTCGAGGCGGACGGCGAGGGCGAGGCCCGCCACCGCCGAGTGGGCTTCGCGGACGGCGGAGCCGGGAGCGTCGGTGGTACGGGCGTCGCTGCTGCAGCCGGTGAGGACGAGAACGGCAGCGGCGAACGCCGAACACACGACCACGCGTCGACTCACGATTCACCCCCGCTTCAGGGCTCTCGCCACTCAACCTGCTGCGGCTGCAGCCTGTCGATGGGATACCCCGGCGCAAGCGCCCCAAACGGCGGGGCCCGGCCTCGCCGATGCGGGTACAAAGGCTCCATGGACCAGTCTGTGGCGGCGACCTGTGATGCGATCGTGATCGGCTCCGGGCCGAACGGGCTCGTCGCAGCCAATGCGCTGGCCGACGCCGGGTGGGACGTCGTCGTGCTCGAGTCCCAGCCGGAGGTCGGCGGGGCGGTGCGCAGCGCGGAGGTGACGGCGCCCGGGTTCACGTCCGACCTGTTCAGCGCGTTCTACCCCCTCGCTGCGGCGAGCCCGTTGATCCGTGGTCTCGAGCTCGAGCGGCACGGACTGGAGTGGGTGCAGGCGCCCGCCGTCCTGGCCCATCAGCTCGACGACGGGCGGGCCGCCGTGCTGCACCGCGACGCCGAGCGCACCGCGGCCGGTCTGGACGCCTTCGCCGCCGGCGACGGGGCCGCCTGGCTGGAGCTGTTCGGACAGTGGCTGCGGCTGCGCGACGACGTGCTGGACGCGCTGTTCACACCGTTTCCTCCCGTGGCCGCGGGCGCGCGGTTGCTGCGGCAGCTGAGGGCGGGCGGCGCCCTCCGGCTGGCCCGGCTCGCCGTCACCCCGGTGCGCCGGCTCGGCGAGGAGAAGTTCCTGGGGGACGGCGGGCGCCTCCTGCTCACCGGGAACGCCATGCACTCCGACGTGCCCCCGGACGGTGCAGGGAGCGGGCTGTTCGGCTGGCTGCTGGCCATGTTGGCGCAGGACGTCGGGTTCCCGGTGCCGCGCGGTGGCGCCGGCATGCTCGCGGCGGCGCTGCGCGGGCGCGCGGAGTCGCTGGGGGCCCAGGTGCGGACGGACTCCACGGTGGTGGAGATCCTGGTGAAGGCGCGTCGTGCGCATGCCGTCCGGCTGGCCGACGGGACGTTGGTCTCGGCCCGGAAAGCCGTGCTCGCCGACGTGACCGCGCCCGCGCTGTACGGCGAGCTGCTGGCCAACGTGTCGATGCCCCCGCGCCTGCGGGAGGACGTCGCCGACTTCCAGTGGGACAACGCCACCCTGAAGGTCAACTGGGCGCTGGGCGGCCGGGTGCCCTGGCTGCACGAGGAGACCGGACGGGCCGGTACGGTCCACCTGGGGGTCGACCTGGACGGCTTCGTCGAGTTCGGTGCCGACCTCAGCCTCAGCCGCATGCCGGAGCGGCCGTTCATCCTGTTCGGCCAGATGACGACCGCCGACCCCTCGCGCTCACCCGAGGGCACCGAGTCCGCCTGGGCCTACACCCACCTGCCCCGACGGTTCGCCACCGATGCGTCCGCAGTGGAGCGCCACGTGGCGAGGCTGGAGGCCGCGCTGGAGCGGGTCGCGCCGGGCTTCGCGCGCCTGGTCCTGGCCCGGCACGTGCAGTCGCCCGCCGACCTGGAGGGTGCGAACGCGAGCCTGTCGGCGGGGGCACTCAACGCGGGGACCTCCGCGATCCACCAGGAGCTGGTGTTCCGGCCCACCGTCGGCCTGGGAAGGCCCGAGACCCCGATCGACGGGCTCTACCTTGCCAGTGCGTCCGCCCACCCCGGCGGGGGAGTGCACGGCGCGTGCGGCTGGAACGCCGCGCGGTCGGCACTGAAGGCGAACGGTCGCTTCGCGACGGTGCACTCCGCCCTCGTGCGCACGGCCTGGGACCGCGTCCTCAGGGACTGACCCGTGGGCCGTCCCGGCCCTTGTCAGGAGACGTTGAGGGCCTTGCGCTGCAGCGCGTTCCTCTGGATCATGAGCGGATGGCGGGTCGGGCGGCAGGGGCGCGGGTGCTTCACCTGGCCGCTGCGCTCTGCGCGATGGTCCTCCTCGGCGGTTGTGCCGACACCACGCCGACCAGGCGGTTCCCCGTCCCGACGCTCACCCCGCCGACGTTCGGGACGACGCCGGCCGGTCCTTCCCGGAACCAGCCCGGGCCGTCCTCACCATCCGCGGGCCTGCGCGCGCGCTATCCGCTGACGCTCGTCGAGGCACAGAACTACGCCGGCCTCGGCTATCCGGTCGCCGGCCTGCTCGGGTCTGGGGAGATTCGGGTGCAGCGGTTGTCGACGACGGAGTGGGAATCGGGGCCGGTGACCGAGAACGTCTGCAAGGAGCGGTGGGACGCGCTCGAAGGCAGGTACGAGTACCGGTGCGAGATCGAAACCGTCTCCAAGCGCAGGCCCGTGCAGAAGACGAGGTTCTGGGTGTCGGGTGCGGGCGCCGCGACCGTCTCGTACGACACCGTGAGCCAGGCGTTCGCACGCATCGCTCCCACCGACTACTGGCGCAGGCTCAGCTAGACCGGATCGCCCGCGTGATCCCGCTCAGTCCAGGACGGTGACGTTCATCGGCATCCGGTGCCGTCGGCGGAGCCGACCCGTCAGCAGGTTGCGGAGCCCCCGACCCACCAGGGTCGCCGTGGTCAGGTCGCGGAACTCGGCCGCCTCGGATGTGACCAGGCGCAGCAGGGGTTGCGCTGCCATCTCCGGGGTCTGGCCCCACAGGCCGACGACGACCTGCAGTCCGCCCAGGCGCTTCTCGTACCCCCGCTGGGAGGTGACGGTGCCGAGGAGGTCGGTGCGGACGAGCCCCGGGTTCATGCCGTGCACCCGGACCGGGGTGTTCCTGGTCTCGGCGCGCAACGTTTCGGTGAACTGCCGCACCCAGCGCTTGCTCGACGCGTACGCATTCTGCAGCGCGACGGGCCCCCGGTCGCCCTGGCCGTAGACGTTGACGAGGTCGCCGTGGCCCTGTTCGAGGAAGACGGGCAGGGCGGCCCGCGAGCCGTGGAACGTGCCAAGGATGTTCGTCCGCACGACCCTGGCGAAGTCGTCGACCGGCGTCGACGCGGTGGGACCATAGACGCCGGAGGCACCCGCGTTGTTGACCCAGATGTCCAGCGTGCCCAGCGCGACGGCCGTGTCGCGAAGCGCCTCGACCTGCGCCCACTCAGCCATGTCACAGGCACGCCCTGCCGCCTCGATGCCCTCACTGCGCAGCCGCTCAACCGCGTCCGCAACGCCGGCGGCCGAGCGGGACGCCAGCACGACCGTGGCGCCCTCGCGACCCAGGACGCGTGCCATCGCGAAGCCGAGCCCGCGCGAGGATCCGGTCACGACCGCCACTCGACCGGTGAGGGCCTGCGCACTCCCCACGATCATTGCCCGGGGACGAGTGCGGCAACGAGCGCGATCAGCGGCGGCCCGCTCTGTCCGACCATGCTGCGCCACAGCTTCCGGTTGGAGATGAACAAGACGATGCCGCACCCGACCATGAATGCGCACCCGTAGATGACCAGCGCGCGGCCGACGGCCGCGTTCCCGGCGAGCTGGGCGATCAGTCCGGCCGCTGGACCCGCCGCGAGGAAGAGGTTGTAGAACCCCTGGTTGAAGGCCCACAGCCGCACTCCTTCGGCCGGCTCCGGCCGCCCGAGCAGGAAGGTCTGCACGTCGCTGCGATGGAACAGGAAGCTTTCCAGCACGAACGCCATCAGGTGGAAGAGCACCGCGACGACGACGAACACCTGGGTCACGAGATTCATGGCTCATTCTGCACGACCGCGGCACTTCCGGCGCTGTGCAAGTCACCCGCCCGGGGTCTTGGCCGTGCCGGTGGGACCCGATAGCTTCGCGTACCGGCCTCCTGCAGGGTTCCGCCAGACCCTGTGGGCGCAACCCGTCCCGGGAACCGGGGGGCGCCGGCGAACGGGTTGTGTGCTGGCAGCGGCTTTCCGGTGGGACCCGGGGGACGCTCCCAGCAGGTCTTGGCGGGCTCCCCAGGCACCCGCCGCTCTCAGTTGCCGCGCCGGTGGTGACCCTCGGCCAGCAGTGCCAGGCGGTGCAGCGTCTCCCGGTTGCGCGGGGCGATCATCAGATGACGGACGGGCGCGGGGACGAACCTGCCCGGCCCGGACACGGCGTCCTCGGTGATCGTGACGATGCTGCGCTCGGGCCCGGCCGGGCGGACGCTGATGTGCACGTGCGCCTCGCCCGCCGGCCATCCGCGCGCGGTCAGTTCGAGCTCCTCGGGCTGGACGCTGCGCTCCACCCTGGTGAAGTCCTGGATCAGGGCCGGCCACACCCCGAAGGAGTGGTGGACGCGGGCGCCGACCGCCGGCCAGTCCGGGTCGACGTCGCGGACGCGCGCTGCGCCGACCACCCAGTTCGCGTACGACCAACCGTCGGCCAGCACGGCCCAGACCGCGTCGACGGGCGCGGCGACATCCCGCGACAGGGTCGGGCCCGGGTCCTTGCGGTGTCCGCCTTCCGAACCTGCGTCCATGTCGTTTCCTTCCACTGGTTGTCCGCCCCACCGCCCGTAGCCGCCACTCACAGCCTCACCGTTCGGGTTCGGCGCCATCACGTTGCCGGGGGTCGGCGCGACGCTGCCGGTGCGAGCCTGCGCGAGCCGGCCGAACAGGGGGCCGACCAGCGCGTCGAAGACCCCGGGCAGCGCGCGGAAGCCGAGCACCATCAAGGGATTGGCCACCCCGATTCCCACCTCGCGTCGTGGGCGGTCGATCACGTCGCTCACCGCCTGCGCCACCCGGTCGGCAGTGACCACCGGGGGAGGGGGAGCGCCGTGCCGGCCGGTGTACGTGCCGGCCTGACGGTAGATCGGCGTGTCCACGCCGCCGGGGGAGACCAGGGAGACCGTGATCGACGGATCGTCGCGGACCTCGAGCTGCAAGGTCCGGACGAGCCCGTGGAGCGCCCATTTGGTCGTGACGTACGACGACATGGTGGGGACGGCGATCTTGCCCAGCACGGAACCGACGACCACGAGCGTCCCGCCACCCTGGCGGCGGAACTGGGCCAGCGCGGCCCGTGCGACGTGCGCGGTGCCGCCGACGTTCGTCGCGACGGTGTTGTCGAACACCTCCGGTGGCAGGTCGAGGAAGTCCCCGTAGGCCAGGGCTCCGGCGCAGTGCGCAACGGCGTCCACCCGCCCGTAGCGCTCCACGGTCGCGGCCACCAGCGCGTCGACCTGCTCGGCGTCCTTCACGTCTGCGGCGCGGGTGGCGATGTCTTCTCGCGCTGCGCCACCGACCAGGCACTCGTTGACGACGTCGGCCAGCGTCTCGGGCGAGCGCGACGACAGCATGAGCCGGTCACCGCGCGCAGCCAGGCGGTGCGCCAGCGCCCGTCCGATGCCACTGCTCGCCCCCGTGATCAGGCAGACCCGGGGGTGGGTGGGGCGCTGGGCCATGCGGTCCTCCGCTCGCTGCGTACGTCAGGCGTCGGTGGCGGCCACAGCCGGCTCGTCCCTGGACACCTCTTCGCGTGCCTGCTGGATGAGCTGCTCGACCAGTTGCTCCTCGCGGGCGACGAGCTCGACGAGTTCGTCGCTGAAGCTCGAGTTCGGGTCGGACGGGTCGGCGTAGAGAGGCACGTCGTGGATGGCCGTGTCCACCCTGGTCAGTTCGGCGGCCAGGTCGCGGAGATTCTCACTCATGGCTGGCAGGTACCCCCCGCCGCCCGCGCGCAACCTCGGACCTTGGTCTTGTCCTGCCCTTTCGCCCGGCAACGGGGAGCACACGGCACCGGCGGGCCCGCCCGGGAGTTCCCGGACCGGGCCCGCCGGAGTCGAGGGCGGGTGAGCGTGGAATCAGTAGCCGGAGCCGGCCTGTCGAGCCTCGTCCTTGACGTCTTCGGCAGCGCTGCGGGCGCTGGCGGTGACGTCGTCGGCCGAGTTCCTGGCCTGATCCTGCACGTCGCCCACGGCGGCGCTGCCCTCGGCCTTCACGTTCTCCACCGCCTCACCGGCGGACTCCTTCAGTGATTCCACCGCCTCGGCGGCCGGCTGCTGGAGGTTCCCGGCGACTTCCTTCGCGGCCTCGGTGACCTGGTCGACGAGCGGCTGGGACTTCTCCTTCACCGTCTCCGCCAGCTCCTTCTCCTTCTCCGATGGCGGGATTGCCGCGGCGACCAGCAGGCCCAGGCCGAAGGCGACGAGACCCGCGACGACCGGGTTCCCCTGCGCCTGGTAGCGCGCGGCCTGTGGCAGGTTCGACACGGTGTCACCGACGCCTTCGACGCCGCCACTGACCGCGTCGCCGGCCCGATGAACCTTCTCCAGGGCGCTGTCACGGACATCCTCGGCGGCCCCCAGGATGCGGTCCAGCACCCGGGAACCCTTCGCCTTCACCTTCTCGACCTGGCGGTGGGCGATCGTGCTCGGCTGTGCCTCGTACGCGAGACGGTCGACGTCGTCGGACAGGTTGGCCCGCGTCGTCTCGATCTGTGCCCTGATCTCGGACGGGTTGGTGCTCATCGGTTCTCCTCTTCCTTGCCTTTGAGTGCGTTCGGAATCTTGCTCACGGTGTCCGCCGTCTCCGGCAGCCCGCGGACGCGGCCCAGCTCGGTGCGACCCACCCGGAGCAGGGCCACCGCGACGATCGCCCACAGGACGGCGACGATCACCCCGGACCAGGCGTTTCCGACCAGATAGCCCAGACCCCACCACAGGGCGATCGACAGGAACAGGACAGCCAGGAAGCCGGCGACGCCCGCGCCGCTCAGCATCCCCGCGCCCTTGCCTGCGCGGCTCGCCGACTCGCGGAGTTCGGCCTTGGCCAACTCCAGCTCCTGGCGCATCAGCGTCGAGAGGTCGCGTGTGACGTCGCCCATCAGCTCCCCGAGGGACCGCTCGGGCGGCACGGCCGGGGGTGGCGCCTGGGTGGACGGCTGGGGGAGCGTGCTCATCGCAGCTCACCCGTCGAGACGGCCGGCACCGAGGTCTGGGTCGGATAGCCGGAGGTGTAGCCGGCCGTGATGTCCTCGCCGTACACGTCGCTGCCGGTGACCGCGTGCGCGGGCGCCGACTCGTCCTGGGAGACGGCCATCAGGCTGCGGCCGAGCCGGCCCACGAGGACCCCGGCGAGAGCCGCCCCGCCGAGGAAGACGAGGGGACGACGACGCGCGAAGCGCCGCACGTCGTTGAGGATCGCGGACGGCTCGCTGTTGGCCAGCCAGTGCGACAACTCCCCGCCCCGTGCGGCGGCCTGCTTGGCCAGAGCCGTCACCGGCCCCGACTGGGTGGACTTGGACGCCATCTCACCCAGCTCGCCGGAGAGGGAGTGCAAGAGGTCGGCGAGTTGTGTGCGCCCGTTGTCCGCCTGTTCGCGGATCTGCGTGCTCGCCTGCGACCACAGGTCCCGGACCTGCGTGCGCGCCTCGCCCGTCAGGCGTGCCAACTCCTCCTTGGCGGTCTCGGCCACGTCTGCGCCGCGTTCGAGCGCCACATCCTTCACTTCGCCGGCCTTGCGCACGGCGGTGTCCTTCACGTCGGCCGCCCGATCAGCGGCTTCTCCCGCCACCTGCTTCGCCGTGCCCGTCGCGCCGCCGGAGGATCCGGTCTGGGTGGTCGCGCCCAGCGTTCCGGCTGAGCCGCTGTAGGTCCCGGCCGAAGAGCCGTAGGTCCCTGCCGAGGCGCCGGCGCCGTAGGCGGTCACGCCGCTGGTGTCGTCCAGCCCCTGGTCGGTCATCCCGTCATCGGCTGCGCCGAGGTCTGGGTAGATGCTGGTGGAGCCGGGCTCGTCGGCGCTCTGCGCGTTGCCGTAGGCGCTGTGACCGGACCGCTGCCCGCTTGCGGTCGGGTCATAGTTCTGGTCAGTCATGACTGCTCCCTGTCCCGCTGCCCCTGCGGCAGCGACGTCGTGCGGAAAAACTCTCGGAATGCGACAAAATCGCTTGTCACTTGCCTGTAGCCCGGGCGCGGGGAGAGCCAACTGGGCAACAGTTGGTAGGTGAGAACAGCGATTTCCGAAACTCTAACGGTCGTAAGTTCGCTAATATCGCGGACGAGCGCCGAATTTCCGGCCCACGGCTGCGCCAATTCGGTCGCCAATACCCGGAATTCTCTCGCCCAAACCCCTTTCTGGCGAATCTCCTATACGTAAGTTGGTTCCTTGTAGGAGCCTGTGCATTGACTTACGTTCCGACTGGTGGGGCGCTCGCGTGCGTCCGCCCGAGGAGGTCGGAAATGGGAAACAGAATCAGTGCCGGGGCGGCGACCCTGGCGGTCCTGCTCGCGGTGACGGGCTGCGGCAACGGGCTGGGCGGTGGCGGCGTGGCGCCCGCGTCGACCCCAGGGGACATCTTCAAGACCGGCGCGAGCGGGACCCTCAAGACCAGCGGATTCAATCCCTCCGACGAGGTCGGCCAGTCACGGGCCGACTTCGCGGCCGGCAAGCTGAACGGCGTCAAGGTGACGATGGACACCACCAACTTCGACCCGCAGAAGTTCGCCGCGCAGGCCGCCGCCGGGCAGGCGCCCGACCTGATCCAGGTGGACCGCGGTGTCGTGGCCACCTTCGCCGCCAAGGGCCTGGTCCTTCCGCTCGACCAGTGCTTCTCGCTCTACGGGGTGACGCCGAACCAGCAGTACTACCAGTCGGCGGTCGACGACGTCACCTACGACGGACACGTGTACGGCGTGCCGCAGTTCTTCCAGCCCTCCGCCCTCCTCGGGGACAAGCGGGTGATGGCGAAGGCCGGGGTCACCGAGGCCGACCTCGACACCTCCAAACCCGACCAGGTGCTGGCCGCGGCGAAGAAGATGTACGCCGCTGACGGCGGCAAGCCCTCCGTCCTCGGCTTCGATCCCGACGTCCCCGGCTCGGCCAACGTCTGGTTCACCCTCTTCGGGGGCCAGGTGTACAACTCCGACGGCTCGCCCACCCTCGACAACCCCAAGAACCTCGACGCCCTCAACTGGCTCAAGTCGCTGATGGACGCCCAGGGCGGCTACGCAAAGGTCAAGAGCTTCAAGGACACGATGGACGTCTTCGGCGACAAGAACCAGTACGTGAGCGACCAGGTGGGCGTGCAGACATGGGCCCAGTGGTACCCGAACGTGCTGGCGAACACGGCGTCGAAGGTGAGCCTGGTAGCGATCCCGTTGAAGGACGCCGGCGGCAAGCCGATGGCGATGGCCGGAGGAACCGCCTTCGCCATCCCCAAGGCGGCCAAGAACCCGTCCGCGGCCTGCGCGTGGGCGGTCAACGCGACCTCCACCGACGCGTGGCTGGCCGCGGGCAAGGCCCGCGCGGCGACGGTCCAGAAGAACAAGTCGATCGCCACCGGCCTGATGACCGGCTCCCCGGTCGCCGACAAGGCGGTGCGCGAGCAGTTCGTCACGCCGTCGGGCAACGCCGACTTCGACCAGGTCATCGACACGTACTACTCGATCCTGCCCAACAACAAGACGCTGGGAAGTTCGCCGGTGGGCCAGCAGGTCACCCAGGAACTCAACAACGCCGTCGTCGTCGCGATGAGCGGGGAGAAGACGACCCAGCAGGCGCTCACCGATGCGCAGACCGCCGCGATGCGGGCGTGGGACCAGGTCAAGAAGTAGCGCCATGGCTGTGAGTTCTCCCGTCATGAGCCGCGGCCGGGCCGCCCGCCCGGTCCGGTCGCGGCGCTACAACCGTGGCGAGACCCTGGCTGCGTTCGCGTTCATCAGCCCGTGGATCATCGGCTTCACCGTCTTCACCGTGATCTCCATGGGCTACTCCGCGGTGCTGTCCTTCACGAACTACGACCTCAGCACGAACACGGCGGAGCCGGTCGGTCTCGACAACTACCGGCTGCTGCTGAGCGACCCCAAGGTGATGACCAGCCTGGGCAACACCTTCTTCTACGCCATGCTGGCCGTTCCGCTCGAGATCGCACTGGCGCTCGCGCTGGCGGTGCTGCTGAACGGGGTCCGGTCCGGCACGGGGTTCTTCCGCACGATCTTCTACCTTCCGAAGATGACGCCGACGGTGGCGACCGCGTCGGTGTTCCTGCTGCTGCTCAACGGCAACGTCGGCGCGATCAACCAGTTCCTCGGGTTCTTCGGCATCCAGGGACCGCAATGGCTGGTCGACCCTGCGTGGGTGAAGCCGTCCATCGTGTTGATGGCGCTGTGGGGGGTTGCCGGCTCGATGGTGATCCTGCTGGCGGCGCTCCAGAACGTCCCGCGGGAACTCTACGAGGCGGCGGCGGTGGACGGTGCGTCCCGGCCCCGACAGTTCTTGTCGATCACCATTCCGATGATCTCCTCGACGCTGTTCTTCCTGGTCATCGTGAACACCATCGCGGCGCTGCAGGTCTTCGACCAGGCCTACCTGCTGTTCTACCGGGACGCCAACGGCAGTGCCCCGGACGCCGCCCTGTTCTTCGGCGTGTACCTGTACCAGGCCGCGTTCCAGCAGTTCAACTTCGGCCTGGCCGCCGCGATGGCGTGGCTGCTGTTCGTGATCATCCTGCTGATCACCCTCATCCAGCTGAAGGTCGGCGACAAGCTCGTCTACTACGAGGGAGGCAAGCAGTGAGCGCCGTTCCCGCCCCTGTCGCCCAGCCGGCCGCACTCGCCGCGACCGCACCCGTCCGTGCCCTCGAGCGCCCGGAGGTGGTGGAGGCACCCACGCCCGGCCGCCGGGGCTGGCACGTGGCCGGTCAGGTCCTCCGCTGGACCCTCCTGGCGCTCCTCAGCCTCGCGTTCCTGTACCCGTTCGCCTGGTTGCTCTCCGCTAGCCTCAAGCCCCGCGGCGAGGTGTTCGACAACCGGCTCATCCCGCAGACCGTGGTGTGGCAGAACTACGTCGAGGTGTGGAACCAGCTCCCCCTGTTGGCGTGGATCGGCAACTCACTCCTGATCGCCCTGGCCGCGGCGGTACTGGTCACCCTGTCGAGCTCCATGATCGCCTTCGGATTCGCCTATTTCCGCTTTCCGGGGAAGAAGATCCTGTTCGGCCTCGTGCTGGCGTCCATGATGCTGCCCGGCGCGGTCACCCTGGTGCCCAATTACCTCATCTGGAAGTATCTCGGATTCCTGGGCACGACCGTTCCACTGTGGGGGGCCAACCTCTTCGGGTCGGCGTTCTACATCTTCTTGATGCGACAGTTCTACCTGTCGCTGCCGCGTGATTTGTTCGAGGCCGCACGCGTCGACGGGTGCTCGTTCTTCGGACTGTTCACGCGCATCGCATTTCCCCTCGCGCTCCCGAGCGCCATCATTGTGTTCATCTTCGAATTCCAGGCGTCGTGGAACAACTTCGTCGGTCCACTGATCTACCTGAATTTCGGCAGTCCGGAGCAGTACACCGTCCCCCTGGGCATCTCCTACGCGATGACGACGTTCTCGCCCACGGCGGGCGGGCACGGGGACTACCAGTACGTGATGGTGGCCTCGCTGCTGGTGACGATCCCGATGATGCTCATCTTCGCGTTCGGCCAGCGCTACTTCGTCGAGGGCGTGGCGTCCGCCGGCCTGAAGGGCTGAACCTCACAGCCGGTGCAGTCGCACGTCCTGCACCCGGCCGTCGAACAGTTCGAGGGTGAGGTAGGTGCACGTGGGCTGGCGGCGCCGGTCGGTCGGCGAACCGGGGTTCAGCAGGCGCAGGCCGGACGGGGTGGTGGTGTCCCAGGGGATGTGACTGTGCCCGAAGCAGAGCAGGTCGGCATCGGGGTGGGCCCGCTGGCAGCGCTCCTCACGCCCGGGCGCCGGGCCGGTCTCGTGCACCACGGCGACCCGCACCCCCTCGATCGTCGCCCGGGCCACTTCCGGAAGCCGTGCCCGCAGCTGGGGGCCATCGTTGTTCCCCCAGCACGCCAGCAGCTGTGCCGACCGCTCCTCGAGCCGGTCGAGCAGGGCCACGTCCACCCAGTCGCCGGCATGCACCACGAGGTCAGCCTCGCCGACGGCGTCCCACAGCACCGCCGGCAGGTCCCGCGCCCGCGCGGGAACATGGGTGTCGGACATCAGCAGGACGCGCATCGGGCCATTCTGGCGCGCAGCCCGCCACGGATCACGGCTTCAGCACCACCTTGATGCAGCCGTCCTCCTTCCCACGGAACATCTTGTAGGCCTCGGCCGCCTTCTCCAGCGGCAGGACGTGGCTCGGCAGCGATTCGACCCCGAAGACGTCCTCGTCGGCGGAGAGCAGGCCGAACAGGTGGTCGCTCCAGCGCCGCACGTTCGCCTGACCCATCTTGATCGTCACCTGGTGGTCGAACAGCTGCATCATGTTGAACGGGTCCGCCGCGCCGCCGTACACGCCGACCATCGAGACCGTCCCCCCACGCCGGACGGAGGCGAACGCGGTGTCCAGCGCGGCCAGGCGGTCGATCCCGACCGTCTGCATCAGCCTGGACGCGACCGGCTTGGGCAGCGTCGTCACCGCGGTGGCGGCGGCCTCGGCGATGGGCGAGCCGTGGGCCTCCATACCGACCGCCTCGACCACCCGGTCGGCTCCGCGCCCCCGCGTGAGTTCCCGGATCGCGGCGGGCACGTCGTCCACCGTGGAGGCATCGACCACCTCGACGCCGAAGGCCGTGGCCATCGCCAGGCGCTCGGGGACGAGGTCGACGCCGATCACCCGCGCGGCCCCCTGCAGCCAGGCGCTGCGCGTCGCCAGCTGCCCGACGGGTCCGAGCCCGATGACGGCCACGGTGTCGCCCGGTTCGAGGTCGGTGTAGGCGACACCCTGCCATGCGGTCGGGAGGATGTCGGAGAGGAAGAGCCATCGCTCGTCCGGGCCGCTCACGGGCAGTGTGATGGGCCCGTACTGCGCCTGCGGCACGCGGACGTACTCCGCCTGGCCGCCCGGGACCCGCCCGTACAGCTTGGTGTAGCCGAACAACGCCGCACCGCAGCCCGACTCGTGCACCTGGGTGGTCTCGCACTGGGACTGCAGTCCCTTGGTGCACATGAAACAGCTCCCGCACGCGATGTTGAACGGCACCACCACTCGGTCGCCCGGCCGGAGGCCGGGCACCTCGGCGCCGACCTCCTCCACGATGCCCATGAACTCGTGGCCGAGGATGTCGCCCGGGGTCATGAACGGCGTCAGCGGACCGTAGAGGTGCAGGTCGGAGCCGCAGATGGCGGTCGAGGTGACCCGGACGACCGCGTCGGTCGGCTTCTCGATCCTCGGATCGGGGACGTCGGTGACCTGGACGTCGTTGCGTCCCTGCCAGGTGAGCGCCCTCATCGGCCGGCCCCCTCTCGCGACACCGGTTCGAAGCGCTCCCAGACCCGATGGACGGCCAGCAGGTCGGACAGCCCCGCGGCTCCGTCCGCCGCCTCGGCGACCACGACGCCCGCCCCGTCCGCCGGAACCGAGGCCGCGGTCAGCACGTCCGCGCCGGCCGGGTCCGCCACGATCGCCTTGGCGTGCCGCCAGGCCTCCTGGAGCAGCTTGACCACCCGGGCATCCACCCCTCCACCCGGGGTCGGCGTGCCGGCCTTCGCATCGAGGGTCTGCCAGGCGTCGGGGGCCGGCGGGGCCGGTGTGGCCACGACCACGGCATCCAGTTCGACGCTGGTCGCTGCCGCGTAGGTGCGCTGCACCGACTCCCCGGCGACGACGCCGCCGGACGGGCCGATCACCACCGGCTGGAGGTCCGCGGAACGCAGCGCCTGCAGCGTGTCGGCCAGGCCGCGTCCCTCGGCGTCGGTGACCACCCCGACGACGCGTCCGGCGACCGGCCAGCGCTCGCCGACCATGGCCAGGGCGGGCGAGGTGGCCGCGTCGGCCGGCTCCACCCGGGGCTCGGGCGCGGGCAGCCCCAGGCCCAGCGCGACCGCGGCGGCGAGACCGGTGTCGACGTCGGCGAGGCTCTGCAGCTGCCGCTCGCGGATCACCTGTTCATAGCAGCGCGACAGCTCGAACGTGTACGCCGCCGCGACGTGGTCGCGCTCGACCGGGGTCAGCGAGCGGTAGAACAGCCCGGCCTGGCTGTAGTGGTCCTCGAAGGAGGCGGGGTTCTCGCGGACCCGTGAGCCGCTGACCGCCTGGGGAGCCTCGATGGCGGCACCCTCGGCGCCCGGGAAGGGGCAGCCGCCGTCCAGGGAGTTCGGGTGGTAGGGCGCCACGCCGGAGTGCACCGCGGTCTGGTGCATGCCGTCACGCAGCAGGTCGTTCACCGGGGCGTGCGGACGGTTGATCGGCAGCTGGGTGAAGTTGGGCCCGCCCAGCCGGGTCAGCTGGGTGTCGAGGTAGCTGAACAGGCGGGCCTGCAGGAGCGGGTCGTTGGTGACGTCGATTCCCGGAACCAGGTTCCCGACGTGGAAGGCGACCTGCTCGGTCTCGGCGAAGTAGTTGGCCGGGTTCGCGTTCAGCGTCAGCGTGCCGAGCACCTGCACCGGGCACACCTCCTCGGGAACGACCTTGGTCGGGTCGAGCAGGTCGATGCCTTCGAACATCTCCTCCGGGGTGTCGGGCATCACCTGGACGCCGAGGTCCCACTGCGGGAAGCGGCCGGCCTCGATGGCGTCGGCAAGGTCGCGGCGATGGAAGTCGGGGTCCACCCCCGCGAGCAGCTGGGCCTCCTCCCAGGTGAGGCCGTGAACGCCGAGCTTCGGCTTCCAGTGGAACTTGACCAGGCTCGTCTCGCCGGCGGCGTTGACGAGGCGGAACGTGTGGACCCCGAAGCCCTCCATCATCCGGTACGAGCGCGGGATGCCGCGGTCGGACATGTTCCAGATCGTGTGGTGCTGGGCCTCGGTGTGCAGGGAGACGAAGTCCCAGAACGTGTCGTGTGCCGACTGGGCCTGAGGGATCTCCCGGTCGGGATGCGGCTTGCCGGCATGGATGATGTCGGGGAACTTGATGCCGTCCTGGATGAAGAACACCGGGATGTTGTTGCCGACGAGGTCGTACACGCCCTCGGACGTGTAGAACTTCACCGCGAAACCCCGGGTGTCGCGGACGGTGTCGGCCGATCCGCGTGAGCCCAGGACGGTGGAGAACCGGACGAAGACCGGGGTCTCGACGCCGGCGCTGAGGAAGGCTGCCTGGCAGACGCCGGTGCCGGCACCGTTGGCGACGAAGACGCCGTGCGCTGCGGCGCCGCGGGCATGGACGACGCGCTCGGGAATGCGCTCGTGGTCGAAGTGGGTGATCTTCTCGCGCAGGTGGTGGTCGGCCAGCAGGATGGGGCCGCGCGCGCCTGCCTTCAGCGAGTGGTCGGTGTCCCGCAGGCGGGTGCCGAGGCTGGTTGTGAGACGGTCACCCTGCTGCGACATCGCCTCGTCGGGCAGGTGCACGGCGGCGCCCGTCGCGGTGCGCGGCTCGGGGCCGTGCTGGTCGCGCTGGGGCGGGAGCGGACCGCGGGCCGCGGTGGGCTCGTCGTAGTCGGGTGTCTCCGGCGAGGGGGCTCCGGGCGTGTGCGCAGGGGTGGGTGACATGGACGCTCCAATCGATCGATCAGTCCCGTGTAGCCCCGCAGGTGCGCGCCCAAACCCTGATCTGAGGAGGGCTTTCCTCGGGTTTCACCACTTCCGCGATGGGGCAATGGCTGCACACCGGCGTTGCGAGACGACGGCGGTCGACGTGTCCCACAAACCCCGAGGAGATGTCCATGTTCGACGAGTTGGTGCTGGTGCGACACGGGGAGAGCACGGGCAACGAGGCGGCCGAGGCCGCCAACCTGGCCGGTGCCGAGGTCATCGCGATCGACCGGCGCGACCCCGACGTGCCGCTGTCGATGGTGGGCCAGGAGCAGGCGGGCGCCCTCGGTCTCGGCCTGGCACCGCTGCTGGGCGACGGCCGCACGGTGGCCGTGTGGGCGTCGCCCTACCTGCGCGCGGTGCAGACCGCGCAACTCGCACTCGGCTCGGCACGGTCCTCCCTGCCGATCATCCTGGACGAGCGGCTCAGGGACCGCGAGCTGGGCGTTCTCGACCTGCTGACCCGCGCGGGCGTTGCCGCCAGGTTTCCGCTCGAAGCGCAGCGTCGCCAGTGGTGGGGCAAGTTCTACCATCGCCCACCGGGTGGGGAGTCGTGGGCGGACGTGGCGCTCCGGCTGAGGTCGTTCCTCGGCGACGTGAGGGGCATGACGACGGCAGACCGGGTGGTGCTGGTGGTGCACGACGCGGTGGTGATGCTCGTGCGCTACGTGCTCGAGGGGATGGACGAGCACACCCTGCTGCAGCTGGGTGCCGCCGATCCGGTGAAGAACGCGTCCATCACGTCCCTGCGACGCGGCGCGGACGGTCGCTGGCACGTGCAGCGCTACAACGACGTCACCCACCTGGAGCGCACCGGCGCCGTGGTGACCGAGCACGGGGGAGAGCCCGATGCCGCGCACTGAACCCGTCGAGGTCACCCCCCGGTTGCTGCGCGACTGGACCCTGCCCGAGCCGGGCAGCTCCAAGTACTCGAGGGGGCGGGTGCTCGTCCTCGGTGGGGCCGGGCGGACGCCGGGCGCGGTCCAGCTCGCCGGCCTCGCGGCGTTGCGGGTGGGTGCCGGCCACCTGACGCTGGCGGTGGGCGAGCCCGCCGCGGTCCCCCTCGCCGTGGTCACGCCGGAGGCGGGCGTGACGGGGCTGCCCGTCGATGCGGCCGGGTCGGTGCTGGCCGAGGGGATCGAGCGGCTGGGCGACGACCTCGACCGGGCGGACGCGGTGGTGCTCGGGCCCGGTCTGGACAATCCGGACCTCACCGCCGAGGTCGTCGGCGCAGTGCTCGGCCGGGTCGGAGCCGACACGTCGCTGGTGCTCGACGCCTTCGCCCTGGGCGCCCTGTCGGGGCTGGCGCTTCCCGCCGGCCTGGCCGGCCGGACCGTCCTCACCCCCAACGACGGCGAGGCCGAGCGCCTGCTCGGCCGCCCGCTGGGCGACGACGAGGTGGCCGACGTCTCCGAGATCGCGTCGCGCTACGGAGCGACGGTGGCCTGCCGCGACCTCGTCGTGGCGGCCGACGGCACGGTGTGGCGGATCGGCGTCGGCCATTCCGGGCTCGCCACCTCCGGCAGCGGCGACGTGGTGGCCGGCGCGCTCGGCGGCCTGCTGGCGCGCGGAGCCGACCCGGCGCAGGCGGCGTGCTGGTCGAAGTACCTGCACGCGTCCGCCGGCGAGCGGCTGGCGGCCCGGATCGGCCGGCTCGGGTTCCTCGCCAGGGAGATCGTCGACGAGCTGCCGGTGGTGCTGAGCGAGTTGAGCTGACCGGTTCCACCTGCGGACGAGCACGCGTGGACCGTGGGACGCGGGCTGCCCGACCGTGGCCGGGAATCGGCCGTTGACCAGCTCGTACGGTGGTGGTGACGGCCGCCGCAGGACGGGTAAGGGGAAGTATGGCTCGCCACAAACCTGCTCCCGCATCTGCCCGTCCTGCGCCCGGCTCCGAGTCCGAGACGCCCACGCAGATCCCGCCCAGAGGCTGGGTGGAGATCGCCAGGCGCGGGTGGAAGGAGTCGTCGATCGACCAGGTGCCGCTCCTCGCCGCGGGCGTCGCCTTCTTCGGCTTCCTCGCACTGTTCCCTGCGCTGATCGCCTTCACCCTGATCTGGGGCCTGGTGGCTGACCCCGCGCAGATGAGCAGCCAGGCTTCCGGGCTCCTGGCCTCGCTGCCCCCTGACGCACGGTCGCTGCTCGAGGGCCAGCTCCAGCAACTCGCTTCGGCACCGGCGCAGAGCCTGGGCTGGGGGCTGGTGTTCGCCCTGCTCGTCGCGCTGTGGAGCGCCTCGGGCGGTGTGGGCAACCTGGTGACAGCGATCAACGTGGCCTACGACGAGGAGAAGAAGCGGGGCTTCGTGAAGGACAAGCTGATCGCGCTGGGCCTGACGGTGGGCGCGATCGTGTTCATGGTCCTGATCGTGGGGCTCGTCGCGGGCGTGCCCGTGGTGTTCGACCTGATCGGCCTGGGTGGCGGCTGGCGCTGGCTCGCCGAGGCGGCCCGCTGGCTCCTGCTCGCCGTGCTGATCATGCTCGCCCTCGCCGTGCTGTATCGCGTCGCTCCCGACCGGGATGCGCCGAAGTTCCGCTGGGTGTCGGTCGGTGCCGTGGTGGGCACGCTGCTGTGGCTCCTGGCGTCCGCCGGGTTCTCCCTGTACGTCACGCTGTTCGGCAACTACGCCAAGACCTATGGCGCGCTCGCCGGCGTGGTCGTGATGCTGCTGTGGCTGTGGATCACGAGCTACGCGGTGCTGCTCGGAGCCGAGATCAACGCTGAGGCCGAGGAGCAGACGGTGAAGGACACCACGCGTGGTCCCGAGAAGCCGCTCGGCAGTCGGGGCGCGGTGAAGGCCGACTCGGTGCCCCCGGCGTCCGGCTAGGGTCCAACCTCGGTTCGTCGGCCAGCAGACCCCCCGGCAGGATGCGATCATGACGGCCGAGGGGGGACATGCGGGCGACAACGGCGGGTCGGCGGAGGCGCCGCGTCCTGGGAGGCTGGCTCGCGGCGGGGATCGTCGCTCTGTCGGTGCTGGCCGTCGCGGTCACCTGGTCGACGCTGGCCGGCCGGCTCGCACCGGGGGGACGTGAGCCCGGCAACACGCGGTTCACCAGTTCACCCGCAGAGGTCGCTGCCGCCCGGACGCAGCTCGCCGGCCTTCGGGTCGGGCCGCGACCCGGCCGCGTCGGCGGCTACTCCCGCGCCCGCTTCGGTGACGCCTGGACCGACACCGACCGCAACGGGTGCAACCAGCGCGACGACGTGCTGGTGCGCGACGTGCTGAAGGACCGCCCCTACCGGGTCGGCCGGCAGGGCACGTGCGACCACGACGTCCTGGCCGGCACCTGGAGCGACCCGTACAGCGGGGTCCTCGTCACCCTCACCGACGCCAAGGCGCAGTCGCAGGAGGTGCAGATCGACCACATCGTCGCGCTCGACGTCGCCTGGCGCTACGGCGCCTCCGCCTGGACCGACGCCCAGCGCCTCGCCTTCGCCAACGACCTCCGCGAACTGGTCGCCGTGGCCGGGCGCTCGAACCAGGCGAAGGCGAACTCCGACGCGGCGCGGTGGCGTCCCGAGCGGCCGGCGCAGTGCGGCTACGCCGTGCGGTACGTCGCCGTGAAGGCCGCCTACGGTCTGGGCACCGATCCGGCCGAGGCCGGGGCGCTCGCTGCGATGCTGGACACGTGCGGCTGAGCCGATCCCGGCGACACGGCGGGCGCCGGTGGTAGCGTCGCACCAGGATCAACGAAGGTGCCGGCATGCCTGGTTTCCCGCTCCCGCGATGCGCCCTCGGGGTGGCCACGGCGGCCACCCAGATCGAGGGCGGTCACGCCGACACGAACTGGCACCGCTGGGCTGACGCGGGAGGGATCCATGACGGCAGCTCGCCGGTGCGCGCCGCCGATCACTGGAACCGGGTGCCGCAGGACACCGCCCTGCTGGTCGAACTGGGGATCCGCCACTATCGGATGGGCGTGGAATGGGCGCGCCTCGAGCCGTCGCCGGGGCGCTTCGACGCCGGAGCGTTCGCGCACTACCGCGACGAGCTCACCCGCCTGCGGGAGGCGGGGATCACGCCCCTCGTGACCCTGCACCACTTCAGCCTGCCGGGCTGGTTCGCCGATGCCGGGGGCTGGCTGTCCCCGGCGGCCGTGAGGACCTTCCTGCGCCTGGTGGAGAAGGTCGTGCGCGAGCTCGGTGACCTGGTGGACGAGTGGATCACGATCAACGAGATCAACGTCCAGGCGGTCAAGGGATCGCTGTACGGCGAATGGCCGCCGGGGGAGAGGTCGTTCCCTCACACGATGGCGGTCATGCTGGCGCTGCTGGAGGCGCACATCCGGGCGTACCAGCTGATCCACCAGCTCCAGCCCGAGGCCCGGGTGGCGCCCGCCCACCACCTCCGCGTCTTCCGTCCCCGGCAGCGCCGCAACCCGGTGCACGCGCTGTCGGCCGTCGCGACGCGCCACCTGTTCCAGGGCGCGGTGGTGCGGGCCGCAGCGACCGGCCGCTTCGTGGCGCCGCTCCGCGCGCCGCGCGGCGTACGGCCGGGGCGCTACACCGACTTCCACGCGATCAACTACTACACCCGCAACACGGTGCGTGGCATCGGCGACGAGATGGCCAGCGGGGTTCCGGTGAACGACCTGGGCTGGGAGGTGTACCCGGCCGGGTTGGTGGAGCTCGCCGCGTGGGTGCAGACCGTCTGCCCGGCGCCGGTCTGGATCACCGAGAACGGCACCGCCGACGCCGACGACACGTTCCGGTCCCGCTACCTCTACGAACACCTCCGGGCCATCGCCACCTCGCCGCTGCCCATCGAGCGGTACTACCACTGGTGCTTCACCGACAACTGGGAGTGGGCCGAGGGGGAGTCGGCCCGGTTCGGCCTGGTCCACCTCGACTTCGACACGCAGGAGCGCACGATCCGCGAGTCGGGACGGTTCTACGCGGACATCATCGCCCGGTCCGGCGTCACCGCGGACGCCTACGATCGCTGGGTCGCCGGACAGCAGTACCCGATCGGCTGAGGGGGAGGCCATGAGTGGAACGGAGCCGGGCGTCGCGCTCGCCGCGTCGCGCACCGACCGGCGCAACCTGTGGACGTTCGGGGTGGGCACCGTCGGGCGGGACATGGTTTACACGCTGGTCAGCCTCTATCTGGTGTTCTTCCTCAGCGACGTGCTGAAGCCGCCACGCGAGGAGTTCCTGTGGGCGAGCTCGCTCATCCTGGTGGCGAGACTGTTCGACGCCGTCGCCGACATCGTGATGGGCGCCATCGTGGACAACACCCGGACGCGCTGGGGCCACTACAAGCCGTGGATCGCCGCGGGCGTGGTCGCGTCATCGATCGCCACCGTCCTGCTGTTCACCGACCTCGGGCTGACCGGGGCGGCCTTCGTGATCAGCTTCGCCGTCATCTACCTGCTGTGGAGCCTGTCGTGGACCGCCAACGACATCCCCTACTGGTCGTTGATGCCCGCCCTGACCATCGACCAGAAGCAGCGCGAACGGTTCGGGTCGCTCGCCAAGATCTTCGCCACGATCGGCTTGTTCGTGGTGGTGGTGGCGGTGTTCCCGGCGACCGCGGCGCTCGAGGGCGCGGCGGGCAGTGCCACCGGCGCCTGGCTGTGGTTCGCCATCGGGGTCGTGGCGATCATGCTCTGCAGCCAGTCGGTGACCCTGTTCGGGGTCAAGGAGCCGCCGATCGTCGTCGAGCAGGAGCGCACCAGCATCCGCGAGCTCGGCCGGGTCGTGCTGGGCAACGACCAGCTGCTGTGGACGGCGATCGCCATGGTGCTGTTCATGACCGGCTACCTCAGCACCACCACGTTCGGCAGCTACTTCTTCAAGTACGTGTACCAGGACGAAGGGATGTACTCGCCGTTCGCTGCGGTTCTGGTGGCCAGCCAGCTGATCGGCTACGCGATCTTCCCGGCGCTGTCGAAGCGGTTCAGCCGGCGCACGCTCTACACGGCGGCGACGGGCCTCATCCTCGCCGGGTACCTGGTGTTCTTCCTCAGCCCGATGCAGATCGGGTTCATCGCCGCGGCCGGATTGTTGCTGTTCATCGGCGACTCCTTCATCACGCTGCTGATGCTGGTCTTCCTCACCGACACGATCGAGTACGGGCAGTGGAAGCTGGGACGTCGCAACGGCGCGGTGACCTTCGCGCTGCAGCCGTTCATCAACAAGGTGGGCGCGGCGCTGTCCACCCAGATCGTTGCGGTGGCCGTCGTGATCGCCGGGGTGAACCCCGACCGCCCCGCCGACACCTCGGCAGCGGGCCTGCTCACCATCAAGATCGGCATGCTGGTGGTGCCGCCGGTCCTGATCGTGATCAGCTATCTGATCTACCGCGCGAAGTACCGCATCGACGAGGCGTTCTACGCGCGCATCGTCGCCGACCTGCGCGAACGCGGGGAACTGCGGCCCGCGCCCTGAGCGGCGTCCTCACAGGGTGATCACGGTGACGTCGATGACCGACTCGTGGTCCTTGATGGCGGTCAGCAGCGACTCCTCGATCGTTCCCTCGATGTTGATCCGCGCCACGGCGGCGTGCGCACCCTCGAAGATCACGTTCTGCATCTCCTGCACGTTGATGCCCGCGGCGCTGAGGGCGTCGAGGGTGTGGGCCAACGTGCCGGGGCGGTCGAGATGGCGCACGACGATCGACGACGTCGCAGGGGTCTTCGTGGCGAGGTTCACCACGTTGGGCACCGTTCCGGTCTCTGCGAAGACGCGCACGATCCGGACGGCCTCCGCGGCGATGGCCTCCTGCGCCTGATCGGTGGACGCGCCGATGTGGTGGGTGCCGTAGACGCCGGGGAGGCTCGCGATCGCCGAGATGAACTCGCCGGTACCGCCGGCGGGCTCGTTGGCGAAGACGTCCAGGCCGGCCCGGAGCTTCTTGGACTGGATCGCCGCAGCCAGTGCGGGCTCGTTGACGACCTCCCCGCGCGAGGTGTTGATGAAGAACGCACCGTCCCTCATCGCGGCGAAGAACGGCGCGTCCAGCATGCCGCGGGTCTCGTCGTTGAGGGCGACATGGACGCTGACGATGTCGGCGGCCGCCGCCACCTCCAGCGGTGAAGCAGCCAGGGTGACGCCGAGTTCGGCGGCAGCCTCCGGGGTCAGGCTGCGGCTCCAGGCGACCACTTTGAGGCCGAACCCCCTGGCCCTGGGGATCATCTCCCGGCCGATCCCGCCGACCCCGATGAGGCCGAGCGTACGGCCGTACAGCCCGCGTGCGCGGGAGTACTCCGCCTTGTTCCAGCGGCCGGCGCGCAGGTCGGCCACCCCGTCGGCGATGCGGCGGTCGAGCGCGGTGATCAGCCCGAACGCGAGCTCGGCGACGGCGATCGAGTTCTTGCCCGGACAGTTGGACACGTAGATGCCGAGCCGGGACGCCGCGGCGACGTCGATCGTGTTGTACCCGGCGCCCGCGCGGACGACCAGCTTCAACGGCCCCGCGGCGAGGGCCGCTTCGGTCACCTTCGTGCTCCTGACCACGAGGACGTCGGGCGCCCGGGCCGCGATCTCGTCGACGAGGGCCTGGTCCTTCAGCGTGGGGGAGAACACCACCTCGCACCCGGCGGCGGCGAGGCCGTCGATGCCCGATTGTTCGAACTGGTCAGCAACGAGTACACGCATGACGACAACCTATTGCTGCACGGGCCCGTCCGTCCGTGCGCACGGGCTGTTGGTGGCCGAGGTGCGCATCGTGTACCAAGCACGGGACCGAACGCGTAACCCATTGAGGCACCAAGTCCGTGCCCCGGCTTGTACGGCGCGGTGACCCGGCCCACCCTTGGATCGAGGCCGTGCGCGCGACCGGCCCCCACCCCGAGCGAGGAGGATGTCGACGCATGACGATCGTGCCGGCCGAGGTCCACCCGCCGTCGGCGGCGGAGCGCGGAAGCGCTCCCGCCGGCGGCTCGCTCCCGTTGGTGAGCGTGAACCGCGTCCGGTTCAGCCGTCCGCCGAGCACACCGGACGGGGCGCTGCGCGACCTGGACGCCGAGGTGGAGCTGTCCGGTGCGGGAGACCCGGAACCGCGGGTCGTGGGCCGGGTCCGCGGTCGGCTCGGCTGGCTCGCCTGGCTCCCCGAGCACCTCGACAGCGCTCCGGACCCGGACAGCGCACACGTGATCGGCACGGCGATCCGGGTGGGCAACTACCTGTCGGCCGAGCTCGGTGCGCCGATCGAGTCGGTCCTGATCGTCGAGGACCTCTGGCTGGACCCGCCCTGGCGGGGAGCCGGCGTCGCCGCCACGGTCGCCGAGCAGCTGATCGACCTGCTGCTGCTGACCCCTGAGTTCACCCTCGTGCTCGGATTCGTCGAGTCCCCGGCCGGTCCGCCCACGGGCCCGGCGCCGACCGGCACGCACGCGGGCGCGGAGGAGTACCGGGCGGCCGGCTTCGAGCGGTGGCTCGGCGGGAACGCCTGGTTCCTGCGTCCCGTCCCGGGGGAGTGACCGCAGGCACGACGCGAAGGTCGGGGTCGCCCCGCTCAGTCGCCGCCGTGGCACGATGGGCCGGACATGAGACTCAGCGACCTGGTGCCCGCCGGCGGCGCCGCAGACCCTGACCGGTTGTACGAGGCCTTCGTCGGCTGGGCTGCCGCGGACGGCCTCACGCTGTACCCGCACCAGGACGAGGCGGTCATCGACATCCTGACCGGCGCCAACGTCATCGTGACGACCCCCACCGGGTCGGGCAAGTCACTGATCGCGACGGCGGCCCACTTCGCCGCCCTTGCGTCGGGCGCCCGCAGCTACTACACCGCACCGATCAAGGCGCTGGTCAGCGAGAAGTTCTTCGCCCTGTGCGCGGTCTTCGGAGCGGCGAACGTGGGCATGGTCACCGGCGACGCCTCCGTGAACCCCGAGGCGCCGATCGTCTGCTGCACCGCCGAGATCCTCGCCAACATCGCCTTGCGCGAGGGACGGACGGCGGCCGTAGACCAGGTGGTGATGGACGAGTTCCACTTCCTCGCCGACCGCGACCGCGGCTGGGCCTGGCAGGTGCCGCTCGTGGAGCTGCCGCAGGCGCAGTTCGTCATCATGTCGGCGACGCTCGGCGACATGAGCGACACCGCGGCGGGTCTCGAACGCCGGACCGGCCGCCCCGCCACTATCGTCGGCGGTGCCGTCCGCCCGGTGCCGCTGGTGTACTCGTGGGCGGTGACCCCGGTCCATGAGACGATCCAGGTCCTCATCGACGCGCGGCAGGCGCCGGTGTACGTGGTGCACGCCACGCAAGGCAGCGCGGTGGACCGGGCCCAGGCGCTGATCAGCTCCGGCATCGTCGATCGCAGCCACCGGTCAGCCCTCGTCGAGGCGCTGCGCGGCTTCCGGTTCTCGGGGGGCTTCGGCCGCACTCTTTCGACGCTGCTGCACGCAGGCATCGCGGTCCACCACGCCGGCATGCTGCCGCGCTATCGGCGGCTGGTGGAGACCTTGGCCCAGCGCGGGCTGCTGACGGTGATCTGTGGCACCGACACGCTCGGCGTCGGGATCAACGTCCCGATCCGGACGGTGCTGTTCGCGTCCCTGGCCAAGTTCGACGGCCGACGCTCCCGGGTGCTGCGCAGCCGCGAGTTCCATCAGATCGCGGGACGCGCGGGCCGGCCCGGCTTCGACACCGTGGGCTACGTCGTCGCCCAGGCGCCTGACCACGAGGTGGAGAACACCCGGATCCTGGCGAAGTTCGCCGACGATCCGAAGAAGCTGAAGAGCGTCCGGCGCAAGAAGCCGCCGGAGGGCTTCGTCAACTTCACCGAGGCCACCTTCACCCGCCTGATCGAGTCCGAGCCCGAACCGCTCCACGCGCGGATGCGGATCACCCACGCGATGCTGCTCAACCTGCTGCAGCGCGACGAGGACACCGGCACCGCGCTCGCTGCGCTGGTCGACTCGTGCACGCCCGAGCGCCCGCAGCGACAGCGCCTGCTGCGCCGCGCCGCCGCGATGGGGCGGTCGCTGCTCCGTGCCGGGGTGGTCACCCGGCTCGACCGGCCGACACCCGGCGGACGCCGCTACGCCCTCGCCATGGACCTGCAGTCCAACTTCGCCCTGAACCAGCCCCTGAGCGCCTTCGCCCTGGCCGCGATCGGCCAGCTCGATCCCGACGACCCGGGCTACGCGCTCGATGTGGTGAGCGTGATCGAGGCCACCCTGGAGGATCCGAAGGTCATCCTCCTGTCGCAGCAGTTCAAGGCTCGCGGCGAGGCGGTGGCCGAGCTCAAGGCCGACGGCTACGACTACGAGGAACGCCAGGAACTCCTCGACGACGTGAGCTGGCCGCGTCCGCTCGCCGAACTGCTCGAACGGGTCTACCTCGCAGAGCTGGCGGTGCACCCGTGGCTGGCGGAGAGTCCGGTGAGTCCGAAGGCGGTCGTGCGCGACCTGTTCGAGCGGGCCATCACCTTCGGCGAGTACGTCGGCTTCTACAAGCTGCAGCGCAGCGAGGGCCTGTTGCTGCGCTACCTGTCCGACGCCTACCGCGCCCTTCGCCAGACGGTCCCGGAAAGCGCTCGCACCGAGGAACTCGAGGACCTGGTCGAATGGCTGGGCGAGGTCACCCGCCTGGTCGACTCCTCGCTCCTGGACGAGTGGGAGTCGCTCGCCGGGCTCTCTTCCGGGGCCTCCCCGGAGGATCCGCTCCCGCCGCGGCAGACGGTCACCAGCAACCTGCGCGCGTTCCGGGTGCTGGTGCGCAACGCGATGTTCCGCAGGGTGGAACTGGCCTCGGCCGACGACCTGGACGGACTCGTGGCGCTCGAGCCCGGCGGGCCGATGACCCGGACGCGCTGGGACGAGGCGCTGGACCGGTACTGGGACGAGCACGACGACCTTCCCACCGACGCGGACGCCCGCGGGCCGTCGCTGCTGGTGATCACCGAGGAGGGCCGCACGTGGCACGTCCGACAGATCGTCGACGATCCCGACGGTGACCACGACTGGTCGATCACCGCCCGCATCGACCTCGACGAATGCGAGGACGCCGGCGAGCTCGTCGTGCACACCGTCGGCTTCGCGAGGCTGGACGGAGCCGCCTGAGCGCGCACCGGCGAGAACCTCGTGCGTCGCCGCCGACCGAGTTCGGCGCCCGCTGGCGCGTCGGGGCGGGTGGTCGCTCGTCGAGGCTGGACGATGGACGCGTGGAACTGATGCGGACGAACCGACACCACCGGACGCTTCGGCGATGGGGCAGAGCGGTCGGTGCGGTGGCCGGGACCGCCGTGGCCGTCACCCTCACGGCGTGCGTCAACAACGGGCCAGAGTTCACGCCGCAGCCGGTGGAGACGATCACCCCGTCCGCGACTCCGCGCACGCCGTCGGTCCCCGCCACACCGACTGCGACCCCGACGCCCGGTTCGACGCAGGCACCGCCCGCCTCGAAGGCGACGGGCAGCCTCGCCCTGTTCGCTCCGGTCACCACGGTGCTCGCCGGGCGCTGCGAGACGAAGTCGGGGGCGCCCACGGTGACCCTCGCCGACCACAAGAACGACTTCTACGGCACCGTCGACGTGACCCTGGTGCTGAAGAGCGGCAAGGCAGCCGTGGACTCGGTCGACATCACCTTCGGCGAGGATTCCGAGGGCTTCACATGGAAACTGTCGTACGACTCCGCCGCGCCCGCGGCGGGCACCTCTGCGAAGCTCGCCGTCTCGGGCAGCACCTACAAGGTCTCCGGCAAGGTGAAGGCGCTCGAGACGCGGAAGGGCAAGAAGCTCGAGGAGGTCCTGCCCTTCACGCTGGTCGCGAAGTGTGCCGGCAGCCAGTGGTGATCCGGAGTCAGCTGACCTTCACCGACGCGGACTTCTTCGCCAGGTCGCGATAGCCCTCGAGCGTCCCGGTGACCCGCACGCTCACCGACTTGCCCTTGCTCGCACTGGTGAGCTTGTAGGTCGCCTTGGTCGCGCCGTCGATGCGGGCGGAGCCGCGGTACCACTGGTAGGTGAAGGTCACGCCCGAGGGTGCCCAGGTGCCCGTCACCGCGGTGAGGGTCTTGCCGACCTTCGCGGTGCCGGAGATCTTCGGGGTCTTCGCCGTGAGGGTGCCCATGGCGACCGGGTCGGTCTTGGCGGAGGTCTTGGTCACCGGGTTGTACCCGAGTCGGGAACCGGTCACCGAGACGGCGAGGGTGGCGTCGACGTCCGCCGGCTGCACGACGTACGTGCTGGCGGTGGCTCCGTCCAGGTCCTTGCCGTCGCGGGACCACTGGTAGGCCAGGGTCACCTTGCCCGGCGCCCAGGTGCCGGGAACCGCCGTCAGCTTGTTGCCGACCGCGACGGTCCCGGTGACCTTCGGGGTGGGGGTTGCCGTGAAGGTGCCGTTGTCCACCACCGCGGTCTGCGCGGAGCGGTCCGTCTGTGTGTAGCCGGTCTTGAGGCCGGTGACCACCACGCGCAGGGGTGAGCCCGCGTCCCCGGGCTGCACGTCGTAGGTGTCGGCCGTGGCACCGCTGATGGCCTTGTCGCCGCTGTACCACTGGTAGGACAGCGACACGCTTCCCGGCCCCCACTTGCCGGCGTCCACACTGACCGTCTGGCCGACCTTCGCCGAACCGCTCAGCTTCAGGGCTGCGGAGTCCAGCGACATGAACAGGGCGGACCAGGTGTAGGTGTCGACCGTCCCGCTCGCGCTGTGGCCGGCCGTCGCCTGGAACGACTTCACGGCCGAGAGGGTCGCCGCACCGAAGCCGTCGTCGGCGGTGGTCTTGTAGCCCAGGTCAGCCAACAGTGCGTTGAGCGCGGCGGTGCGGGCGCCACTGGTGCCACTGCTGAGCTTGGCGAACAGCGCGGCGAGGGTGTACTGGCCGACCTGACCGTCGACCTCGAGCTTCTTGGCCTTCTGCAGCTTCTTGACCGCAGACGTCGTTGCCGAGTCGAAGCTGCCCGTCACGTTCACGCTGTACCCGGCGGCCTTGAGCAGGTACTGCACGGCAGTGACCTTGGCTCCGGAATCGCCCGACTCGATGACGCGCTTGATCGGCACCACGTTGTAGTCGTTGAGGTTGTAGGTGGCGATCAGGTCGTCGAGCGTCTTCGCGTAGTCGGACGCACTCTTCGGCTTCACGACCTTGGCGAGCGCATCAACGAAGCGCGGCACGCTGGACATCACCGAGCGTGCGTCCGCGTAGGCGTCGTCCTCGGTGATCGCCGCCGCGTTGGCGTAGAAGGAGTTGGTCATCGACGTGAACTTGCCCACCTTCGTCGACCCGACCGTGGTGCACCCCGACTGGTAGCTGAGCGAGGCGGACGCGGTGATGCTCTCCCCGTTCGCGAGCACGAACCTGCTGTAGCGGCGCAGCCCGGCGTAGTAGGAGCGCGTCTTCCAGTAGCTCAAGGTGGTCTTGACGACGCCGTACAGGCGTCCGCGCGCCTCGATGATCTCCCAGTCGCCGTCCGCCTTCTTCTTGGTGAGGACCGCCACATGGCCGATGCCGTTGGCACGCGCGGGATTGTTGCGGAGGAACACCAGGTCGCCGACCGCGGGGGAGCCGGTCACCTTCTTCGTGACGTTGTACTGGGCGGCGGCCAGGTCGGTGATCGGGTTGCCCGACCGTCCGAACAGCCACTGCACCAGCTCTGAGCAGTCGAACTTCGGCGGATTGGGATTGGTGATCGCGGCCTCGGCGCCGAGGACATACGGTTTCCCGACCTGCGCCTGCGCGAGCTTCGCGAACTGCGAAGCCGTCATCGCGGCGCTGCAGGGGGTGTCGAAGTAGTTCTTCGCGGCGGAAACCTCGTTCGAGGTGCCCCAGTCGGACGCGGCGATCGCCTGCGCCATCGACACCGAAGCGGGCACCCCGAACTTGCGCTGGGTGCTCTGCGCGACACTCACCATGCTGGCGATGAACTTGGTCTTGGTGCTCGAGGTGATCGCATCGGCGGGGGCAACCTGAACGAGCGTGGGACTCGCGGCCAGCGCGATACCAATGGCCACGGACAGCACTCTCGTCACAGCTTTCACACGTACTTGGTACCTAGCGGCCGATCGGGCAGCAAGGGTCCGGTTGAGGGTTCAGGGGTGGGCCGCAACCCTCAATATGCGCCTGACTAGGGGCGTTGAAATTGCAGCCCTGAAGTAGCCCTTCAGGGTTGGGTTGAGGGTTTGCCGGTGCCAATTCCCTTACGACAAGGGCTGATCTGCTGTGCGACCGGTTCTGCGGCGCCCGTGCTCCTCTAGGTTGGAGTCGTTCGGACGTACGGAGGTGAGGCATGGACCAGGCTTCGGAAACCCTGCGCTTCGTCACGGCCAGTGACGGCCACCTCGGGGAGGATGGCACCGACTCCCGCCGCTTCCTCGCCGAGTTCGTCGCCGCCGTGAACCGTCTGCATGCCGTCGATCCGGTCGACTTCGCCGTCCTCAACGGCGACATCGGCCACGGCGGGCGGACCCTGCTCGAAGAGGCGAGGGCCGGGCTCGACGGGCTCGCGATGCCGTACTTCGCCAGCCAGGGCAACCACGACGGGGTCTCGGCCACGGACTGGGAGGACGTCTGGGGCAGGCCGGCGAACCTGGTGCACAGGGTGGGTGCACGCAGCATCGTGATCGCCAACACCTCGAACGAGGCCGGCGACTACCTGTGCCCCGACCCGGGTTGGCTGCGGCAGGCCCTGGCCGGGGAGGCCGGGCAGCAGGACGTGTTCGCCTTCCTGCACATCACCCCGCACACCTGGACACGGTTCGGGATCGCGTGCGACACCGCGGCAGCCCTGTTCGCGGGGACACCGAACCTCCGCGCGGTCTTCAACGGACACGACCACGACGAGGCCGGCCTGAAGGTCGACCGGGGCGTGCCCTACTTCTTCGACGCGCACTACGGCGGGCACTGGGGCACCCCCTACCGCGCCTTCCGCGTGGTCGAGGTGGCGGCCGGTCGGCTGACCACGCGGCTGGTGAGCACCGACGGAACCCGGCTGCCGGTCGAGTCGCTCACCTGGTGACCGCCGGCGCCGGTTCGTGGCCGGGACGGTGCACCGTGAGTCAGGCCGCCCTGCTCCGCGTCCCCTGCACCACGGCCCGCCCGGCCACACCCAGGGCGAGCACGGCGGCTCCGGAGAGCATCGAGGGCCACGGGAGGGTGAGCGCGAGCACGGCACACCCCAGGAGCCCGAACGCGTTGAGGGCCCGGGGCCAGCGGCGGTCGGGCGTCCCCTGCGTGAAGGCCGCTGCGTTGGCGATCCCGTAGTAGACGAGCACGCCGAACGACGAGAAGCCGATGGCTTGGCGCAGGTCGAACAGGGCGGCCGCGGCAGCGACGGCGACGGCGAGCACCAGCTCGGCGCGGTGCGGCGAGGCGAACCGCGGATGGACGGCGGCGAGCACTCGCGGAAGGTCACCGTTGCGCGCCATCGCCAGCGAGGTCCGGCCGATCCCGGCCAGCAGCGCCAGGAGGGCGCCCAGGCTCGCGATCGCCGCGCCGGCCTGCACCACCGGCGCCAGCCCGTCCAGCCCGACCCGCAACACGGCGTCGCGCAGGGGCGCCGAAGAGGTGGCCAGCACGTCCGGGCCGGCGGCGGCGAGCGCCGTCCAGCCGACCACCAGGTACACCACCACGACGATTGCGAGAGCCCCGAGGATGGCCCGCGGGATCGTGCGCCGCGGCTCCACCACTTCTTCGCCGAGGGTGGCGATCCTGGCGTAACCGGCGAACGCGAAGAACAGCAGTCCCGCCGCCTGGAGGACCCCGTACACGCCGCTCGCGCCGAGCGGACGTGACAGGTCGGGCGTCCCCGGTCCCGCCAGCCAGATCGCCCCCACGACGACGGTGAGGCAGGTGAGGGTGATGGCGACCAGCACCCTGGTGGCGACCGCGGTGCGGGTGACGCCCCGGTAGTTCACAGCGGCCAGCACGGCGACGGCCGCCACCGCTACGGCGCGCCGCGCGATCCCCTCGGGCAGCAGGTAGGCCGCGAAGGTGAGCGCCATGGCGGAGCAGGAGGCCGACTTCCCGACCACGAAGCCCCAGCCGGCGACGAAGCCCCACCATTCACCGAGACGCTCGCGGCCGTACACGTACGTGCCTCCGGAGGTCGGGTACGCCACCGCGAGCTGGGCCGACGCGGCGGCATTGGCATAGGCGACCGCTGCGGCGAGCACGAGCCCTTCCATCAGCCCGGAGCCCGCGGCGCGGGCAGCCGGGCCGAAGACGGCGAACACTCCGGCGCCGATCATCGAGCCGAGCCCGAGCAGGATGGCGTCGGCCGTCCCGAGACGGCGCGGCAGTTGCGCCGGACCTGACGTCATCCCAAGACCTTCCGTGTGGCACCCGTCACGGGACAGCGTGCCACGCGGCCTGAGCTCAGAGCTCCGGGACGGCGTCCAGTTCGTCGAGCGCGGGGAGCGCGTGGTCCGGGTACGACACCGGTCGCGCCGGGATGCCCGCCACCGTGGTGAACGGGGCGACATCCTCCAGGACGACCGAGCCCGCCCCGATCTTCGCTCCCTCGCCGACCCGGATGTTGCCGAGGACCTTCGCTCCGGCACCGATCATCACGCCGCGCCCGATCTTCGGATGCCGGTCGCCGCCGACCTTGCCGGTGCCGCCGAGGGTGACTTCGTGCAGCATCGAGAAGTCGTCCTCGACCACCGCGGTCTCGCCGATCACCACCGAGGTCGCGTGGTCGAACATGATGCCCTTGCCGATCACGGCGCCGGGGTGGATGTCGACGGCGAACACCTCCGAGATGCGGCTCTGCAGGAACAGTGCGAGGGCCGGGCGGGAGTGCGTCCAGTAGTAGTGCGCGACGCGATAGGCCTGGAGCGCGTGGAAGCCCTTGAAGAACAGCAGCGGCTGGGAGTACCCGCGGGTCGCGGGGTCCCGGCTGAGCACCGCGCGCAGGTCCTCCCGGACCGCCACCCCGATTGCGTGGTCGTCGTCGAGGGCCGCCGTGATCAACTCGCGCAGGCTGAGCGAGGTGATGGTCTCGCTGCCCAGCTTGCTGGCCAGGATGAAGCTGAGGGCGTCCTCCAGCCTGGTGTGGGACAGGACGGTCGTGTGCAGGAAGCTCGCCAGGGCCGGCTCGGCGTGGGCGTCCGCGCCCACCTCGGCGCGGATCCGCGTCCACACGTCGTCACGCGATGCGGTCATGTCGGTCCTGTCCGTCGTCCATCGATCGGAGTGCCGCCAGCACGTCCGGCTTCCGCGGTGCGCCCACGATCCGGTTCCTGACGACTCCGTTGCTGTCCAGCAGGAGCACGGTCGGGGTGCGCGTGATACCGAGCTCGCCGGCAAGGTCGAGGCGCTGGCCCGCGTCGATCTCGACGTGCGCCACGCCGGGCGTCGCCGCGCTCACCTCGCCCAGCACCCGGGCGGTCACCCGGCACGGCGCGCAGACCTCTGAGGAGAACTGGACGAAGGTCGCCCGGGGGCCGAACTCCGCTCCGAGCCGGTCGGGGGTCAACCCGCCCGACGCCCGTCCCGACGATGAGCGGAGCCGGCCGTCGAGCAGCCGGCGGTACAGCCCGAACCCGAGGGCGAGCAGGACGGCGGCCGCGACCACCCACGCGCCGGTCATCGGGCGCCCGCCGCCGCGCTGCGCCCCAGCAGGCGCCGGCCCAGCAGGTACACCTCGCACCCGAGGCAGAAGTCGAACACCGCGTTCAGCAGCGCAGCGACCAGCGCGAACCCGACCGCCACGTAGAACAGGGCGGCGACGCCGAAGGCCGCCCCCGCGAGACCGAGGATGGCGAAGCCGAGCCCCACGGACTGCGCGAAGCGCGGCGGGCGCTCGTCCTCGAGGTCGTCCGGCGCACCGAGGCGGGGCCGGACCACGCGACGGAAGAACCACCCGTACGGCTGGTAGCGCAACCCGAGGATCGCGCCGGCCCCGAAAGCGAAGGTCTGGACGATCAGCAGCGGCAGCCCGGTGGGCGGACCGAGCAGGATCGTCGCGGCGAGCACCACGGACGTGACGGCGGCGCCGAAGCGGGGGCCGCGCGGGTCGATCAGGGTGGGAGTGGTCGGGGTCGAGGGATCGGGCATGTGGAAGTCCTCTGGTGTCGGTGGGTGGTCGGTGGCGACGGCCGGCAGCGGAAACGCAGAAGCGTCTCCGGAAGGGATTCGGTTCGCTCGCGGCGGGTGGCCGCGGCGATCAGGCTGCGGTCAGGCCAGGCTGCGACAACAACACATGCACAGGACGGGGCGCGCGGAACTCAGCGGAGCGGCCATCCAGCGGCTGGTGTGCATGCCCCCGAGGGTACCACGGCGGGGAAACGGCGTCGTAGCGCCGGTCTCACCCAGGCGTGCGTGCCACCCGGACGGGGACGGGTGGTCAGGGGCGCGAGTTGGTAGGATTCGGCCCGTGCAGCTTGTGCGCGCCCTGGTTCCCCGTCCCGGTCTCCGGTCGCGGGCAGCTGC
Source organism: Actinomycetes bacterium (assembly GCA_023392635.1). GTDB lineage: Bacteria > Actinomycetota > Actinomycetes > Propionibacteriales > Propionibacteriaceae > Propionicimonas. Next base: position 88,586 of record JAEVYS010000062.1, read on the forward strand.
CGGCGTGCTCACGATCCTCGCGCTCGTGCCGGCGCTCCTCCGGCTGCCCAGGGTGAGCGTGGTCGCCTGCTTCGACTCCGGACACCCCCTGTACGAGTGGGTTCCCACCGCGTCGTTCACCGGCGATGCGCACTGTGTCAGCGCGCCGACCCCCGTGGTCAGCTGGACGCTGATGATCGCGGCCACCCTGCTGGTCCAGTTGCTGCTGTTGCCGCTGCTGCTCACGGCCGGCGGACTGCTGGTTCGCGGCGCGCGTCGCGCTGCCGCCGCCGCCCACCGCGCGTTGGCGAGCGCCCTTCTCCAGCTCTCGGTGCTGCTCGTTCCCGAGCAGCGCCTCATCCCGGTACGCGTGCGCGCGCCGTACCCGGGTGCGGACGGCTCGCGGGCCAACCCGCGCCGCGGCCCGCCGTCTCGCCAGTCCTGAGTTCGTGATCCCCGCCGCGCCCTGAGCGTGGCACGCGCGTTCGCGCGCCCGGACGGCCGTCGTCGTCCCACCCACTCCATGACTGGCATCAAGGGCGGTCGCCGCCCGGAAGAGAGCATTCCCATGTCGAAATCCACCCAGACCCCGTCCACTCCTCCCCCCACGCGCAGGGAGGCCCTGCGCACCCAGCAGCAAGCGGCCGCCCGCGCCGCCCGGCGCTCCGGCCGCATCGTCCGGGCGGCCTGGATCGCGGGCATCACCGTGATCGCGGTGATGGTCGGCGTCATCGCCTGGACGCTGGTCCGGGCCGGCGGCCCCTCGGCGGCCGTCACGGGCACCCTGGTCGCGCCCGCCGGCGCCACCGGCACCGGCGCCGTCGTCGTCGGCAAGGACTCCGCGCCGGTGACCGTGACCGTGTACGCCGACTTCATGTGCCCGTGGTGCGGCAAGTTCGAGCGCGCGAACGGCGACGCCCTCGCCGGCGCTGTCGACGCGGGCACGGTGAAGCTCGAGATCCATCCGATGGCCTTCCTCGACGATCTCTCGGCCGGCACCCGGTACTCCAGCAGGGCGGCGAACGCGTTCGTCACGCTCGCCAACGACGATCCCGCGGTGGCCTTCCGGTTCCACCGCCTGCTGTACACCTACCAGCCCGAGGAGAACTCGACCGGGCTGAGCGATGCGCGGCTGGTCGAACTGGCGCGGGAGGCCGGCGCGACGCCGGCCATGACGGCCGGCTTCGCTTCACAGACCTACGCCCCGTGGATCGCGCGTGCCACCCAGCAGGCCTGGGACGACGGCGTCACGGGCACGCCGACGGTCAAGATCGACGGCCGTACCTTCGACGGCGACATGTTCACCGCCGGTCCGCTCGCCGCCGCCATCGAGGCGGCCGCGCGTGACTGACACCGTCGTCCGCCGCTTCAACCGGCTGCGGCAGTCGAACCACTGGATCTTCGCCACCATGCTGTTCTCGGCGGCACTCAGCCTCACCGCTTCCTTCGTGCTCTCCGTGGACGCGATCGTGCTGGCGAAGGACCCGAACGCCGCCCTGTCCTGCAACATCAACGCCGTGCTCAGCTGCGGCACCGTCGCCAGTTCCTGGCAGGCCAGCCTGTTCGGGTTCCCCAACGCCTTCCTCGGCCTGGTGGCCGAGCCGGTGGTGATCACCATCGCCGTCGCCGCGCTCGGCGGCGTCCGGTTCCCGCGGTGGTTCATGCTGAGCGCGCAGGTGGTCTACACCCTGGGGCTGGTCTTCGCCTACTGGCTGTTCTTCCAGGCGTACTTCGTGATCGGTGCCCTGTGCCCGTGGTGCCTGCTGATCACGCTGTCGACCACGCTGGTGTTCACCTCGCTCACGCACGTGAACATCCGCGACGGCAACCTGTACCTGCCCGAGCGGGCGAGCCTCGCCGCCCGGCGGTTCACCGCCGCCGGACTGGATGCCCTCGTGGTGGGCGTGTGGCTGATGGCGGTCCTGACCATGGTGGTCACCAAGTACGGGCCGCTGATGGTCTGACTCACAGCGAGCGGGCGGCGGTGAGGCGCGCGCCGGTCTCGGAGAGTGCGGAGAGGACGAGCCGGACGGCGGCGCGCTGCAGCCGGTCGGGTCGTCCCAGGGCGAAGATCGAGCGGACCGAACGGACGTCGGCCAGCGGGACGAGCCTGAGGTCGGGCCGGGGACGGGTGGTGAACCGCGGCAGGAGCGCGCACGCCACGCCCGCGCCGACCAGGGCCTCGACCACCCGGTTGTCGCGGATGCGCTGGACGACCTCCAGGGCCCGTCCCGCCCGGTTCTCGATCGCGATCCGGACCGTGTCGAAGGGGTAGCCGGGCGGCACGCCGATCCAGCGCTCGCCGGCGAGGTCGGCAGCGGTGAGCGCCGGCGAGGCTGCGAGCCGGTGGCCGGCGGGCAGGGCGACATCGAGGGGCTCGCGGGCGATCGCCTGGACGAAGAGGCGGCCGGACCCCTGGGGGCTGTCCGCGAGGCTGTGGCCGATCACGAGGTCATGGTCCGCGGCCCGTCCGGCGAAGTCGGCCTCGGCCACGTCGGTGTCGCTCAGGCTGACCTCCACGTCGGTTCCCGCCAGCCTCGCGATCAAGCCGGGGGAGAGGAACTCGAGGGCGCTCGGCAGGCCCGTGATGGTGACCTCGCCACTCGGCGCACCCCTGAGGTCGTCCAGGCGCCGCTGGAGCCCCTCGAGGACGGTGGACACCTCGACCGCGCCCTCGGCGAGGAGGCGTCCGGCGGCGTTCAGGCGCAGGCCTCGCCCGCTGGGCTCCACGAGGGCGAGCCCGAGCGCGCGCTCGGCGCTGCGCAACTGCTGGCTGACCGCGGACGGGGTGCGGTAGGTCGCCGCTGCCACCGCGGTCACCGTCCCGCGGTCGGCGAGTTCGCGGAGGAGTTCCAGGTGCCGGACGTCCATGAAGCCAGCCTAAATCAACGCTTCACAAACCGGAACTTGTCCTTCACGATCGGGTGTTCGAGCATGGGGGACGTGCCCGTTCCCCACCGCCTGCTCGCCGTCGTCGTGGCCGCCATCTGGGGCGTGAACTTCCTCGCGATCCACGCGTCGCTGGCCCAGTTCCCGCCGTTCCTCCTCGTCGCAGTCCGGTTCGCGCTGATCGCGGTGCCGACGTTGATCCTGGTGCCGCGACCCCGGGTGCCCGTGCGCTGGCTGATCGGCTACGGCCTCGGCTTCGGCGTCGCGCAGTTCACGTTCCTCTACTGGGGCATGGCGGCCGGCATGCCGACGGGCCTGGCCTCGCTCGTGCTCCAGGTGTCCGGACCGTTCACGCTTGTGCTGGGCGGCGTCCTGCTGGGCGAGCGCATCCGCGGCCGCCAGTGGGCGGGGATCGGGATCGCGGTGCTCGGCATGGCGCTGGTGGGTCTGGCTCGCGCACAGGCGGCGGCGTTCTGGCCCTTCCTCCTGGTGCTGGTCGGTGGGCTCGGCTGGGCGTTCGGCAACGTGTCCAGCCGACTCGCCCAGCCGCCCAACCCGCTGCACCTGACGTTGTGGATGTCGGTGGTGGTGCCGGTGCCGATGCTCGTGCTGTCCCTGGCCGTCGAGGGCCCGCAGCAGATCCTCACCGCTGTGGCGGGGTCCCTCTCCCTGTCCGCGCTGCCGGCCTGGGTCGGCCTCGCCTACACCTGCCTGATCGGGACGGCCGTGGGCTCCGGCATCTGGACCTGGCTGCTGGTCCGGCACCCCGCCGGCGTGGTCGGGCCGTTCTCGATGCTGGTGCCGGTGTTCGGTATCGCGACGGCGGCGCTCGTCCTGGGTGAACGCCCGGTCTGGCTGGAGCTCCTGGGCGGTGCGGTGGTGGTCGCCGGTGTCCTGATCGGGTCGCGCGGCCCGGGAACCGTCAGCGGTCCTCCGGCTCGGGGGCGGGATGGTCACCCTGGCCGTCCTGCCGGCGCAACTCGTCCTCGCGGCGGCGCAGGTCCTCTTCCCACCGCTTCAGCAGGCGCTCGTGCTCACTGTTCGTCCGCTTCAGCTGGGCGATGAAGGCCGGGTCGTCATCGGGCGCCGTCGGACGCAGGTACGGTGGACGCTCCCAGGTCGGCGCGTCGGGCGTCCCGGCCCTCTCGCGGGGCCGGCGGAGCGGACGTCCGGCGAGCAGCCAGGCGATGCACCCGATGAGCGGGATGACCGCCATCAGCACGACCCAGCCCCACTTCGGCAGGTTCCGGACCCGTGACTGGTCGGCGAGGATGCAGTCGATCAGGCAGAACACAAGCAGGACCAGGTCCAGCGCAAGAGGCAGCAGGCGGATCATCGGGCTCCTGACGGATTACTCGCTCCCACGATAGGTCATGGCCCAAGTCAGGCGGCGAGGGAGCGGGCGCGGAGCTGGCCGCAGAACGCCTGGGCGAGCAGGCGGCCGTTGCGCGAGAGCTCGGTGTCGTGGGCGTTCATCTCGCGGCGCATGCTGCGGCCGTCCGCGCCGCCGAGCGCAGCCCAGCGTCCCATGAGTTCGGGCGACGCCTCCGGATGGAACTGGACGCCGACGGCCGAGCCGACCCGGAACGCCTGGTTGGGGTAGCGCTCGGTGCTGGCGAGCTGGACGGCACCCTGGGGAAGCCGGGTGACCGCATCGTCATGCGACTCGGGAAAGAGCGACTGACCGGCGTCCGCGAGACGGCAGAGCAGGGGGTCGTGGGCAGCACCCTCGTGCCACGTGACCGGGTACGCGCCGTGTTCACCGCCACCGGGATGGCTGACGGTCACCTGGCCGCCGAAGGCCTCCGCGAGCAACTGGTGCCCCAGGCAGATCGCGAGCGTCGGGACCTCGGCCTCCACGGCGGCGACCATCAGTTCCTTCAGCGGCTCGATCCAGGCGTGCCCGGCCTGGTCGTGGGCGCTCATCCGCCCGCCCAGCACGATCAGGCCGTCGCCCAGGGTCTCGACCTGCGGTACGGGCAGCCGGTACACCGGGACCGCTCGCACGAGGACGCGGTTGCTGGCCAGCCAGGTGCCGAACCGGTCGGCCGGGACATCCGGATCGGGCTGGATGATGGTCGCGCGCACTGCCCTCGGCATGGCCGGGAGACTAGCCGAGGATTTCTACGGGCTTGTTACAGCGCCGCCGGACGTTGAGACGGCTCAGGCGGCCAGCGCCGGATCGCGGAGTTCGGCCGGACGCGCCTCTGCGAGGTCCGGGAGCACGGCGAGCGGGTCGGCGACGCTGGTCAGGGACGGGGCGACCCAGCGGGACGCCACAAGGGCACCGAGCAGCGGAACCAGCACCACCAGGAGGGCGTGCTGCGCACCGCCCAGGCTCGTGGCGGCGACGCCGATCAACGGAGCGGCCGTCATCACGGCCACCGAACCCAGCGACGCCATCATCGACACCCGTGACGGAGCGCGACGCGGCTCGTCGGACACGGCAGCGACGGTGAGCGGGAAGCACAGCGCAGTGCCGGCGCCCCACAGCGCCACGCCGACCAGGGCGAGCCCGGGGTGGGCGGACAGGCCGAAGGCGGCGATCCCGAGCACGGCGAAGAGGCAGGACACCCGCAGGGCCGCGACGCGGCCGAGGCGATCGATGGCCCGGCTGCCCACCACGCGCACCAGCAGCATCGCGCCGATGAACACGCCGAGGGCCAGTCCACCGAAGGCTTCGGTGGCGCCGAACCCGTCCACGAACGCCAGTGCCAGCCAGTTGTTCGCCGCACCCTCGCTGAGGGCCGCGGCGAAAGCCACCACCCCGATCAGGATGGTGCGCGGCTCGGTCCAGACGGCGAGCTGTCCGCCCTTCGCTGCCGCGTCCCCGCGGACGGCCTCCACGCCCTCGGGCACCGGGGGCATCACCATGCCGGCCCGCAGCGCCAGGAGCCGCAGCACGCCGGTGGCCAGCGCGATTCCGGCGAACTGCAGGACGACCGGGACCCCGGCGGTCGAGGCGAGCGCGCCGAGGACCGAACCGGCCACGGCGCCGGCAGAGAACGCGGCGTGGAACTGCGGGATCACGGAGCGTCCGTGTGCCTGCTCGATCCGGGCCGACTCGACGTTCATGGGCACCGTGAGCAGCGAGCCGCCGATGCCGTTCACCACGATGCCGATGCCGAACACCCAGCGGGACGGCACCGCCGGGGCGAGCCCGACCAGCAGGCAGCCGAGCGTCATCACCACTGCGCCGGCCGCGAAGACGCGCGTGCTGCCGAACCGCGCCAGCAGTGAGGGCCCCGAGAAGACGGTGACCAGCGCGCCGATCGAGCCGACCAGCAGGACCGCGCCGAGCTCGGCGGCGGTGAGTCCGAGCGCGTCGCGGATGCTCGGGATCCGGGCGAGCCAGGAGAAGGCGAACACGCCGCTCAGGGCGAAGACGCCGATCAGCAGCAGGCGGGCGCGCTCCTGCGCGGGAAGGGCCGAGAAGGGCCGGGACACAGCGAGCTCCAGGGGTCGGGATGGTCAGGCTTCCCAAACCGCAGGCGATGGGTCGTCGGTGGCGCGTGTCCGGCACGCCGAGGGCGGCCAGCCAGGCTGGACGCGGCATCGGGGATGGGGCTATTCCACCAAGCCGGCGGCCCGCCCGTCAAACCGAGCAGTGGTCGGATTTCGTGGTTCGAAAGGGGTATAGTTGAGGAATCAACTATCTGAGGAAGTCCCGAAACATGACCGTGCAGGACCTGCGTGACGCCCCCACCGCCACCACCATCTTCACCGACATGCACACCGCCTACCGGTTCACTCCCGAGCCGGTGGCCGACGAGCAGCTGGCCGCCATTTACGACCTGGCGAAGTTCACCCCCACCGCGCTGAACAGCCAGCCGCTACGGATCACGTTCGTGCGTACCGAGTCGGCCAGGCAGCGGTTGTTGCCGCTGCTGTCGGAGGGGAACCGGGAGAAGTCCGCGTCCGCCCCGGTGGTGGCGATTCTCGCCGCCGACACCGACTTCCACGAACACTTGCCGGTGGTGGCGCCGCAGTCGCAGGGCGCCCGTGAACGCTTCGCCGCCAATGCCGAGCAGCGCGCGGCGATGGCGAGGAACAACGCGTGGTTGCAGGCGGGAGGGTTCATCCTCGCCGTGCGCGCCGCCGGGCTGGACGCCGGCCCGATGGGCGGCATCGACAGCGCCGCCATCGACCGGGAGTTCTTCGCCGGCACAGCGCTGCGCACGTTCATGGTCGTGAACATCGGCCACGTCGCGCCGGACGGACACTTCCCGCGCAATCCGCGGCTCGGCTTCGACCAGGCCGTCAGCCTGGCCTGACCGGCTCCCACTCGGGTCAGGGGGCGTCGCCGGTCTCGACGACCGCCAGCACAGCCCTCAGGCAGGAGGGGTGGCCCAGCACCCGGAAGTGCCCGGACACCGGCAGCCGGATGTTGCGTGCTCCGGGCAGGTCGCTGCCTTCGGGCACGTGCTCGTCGAAGCGTCCGTACAACGAGGTGATGCGCGCGTTCACGTCGCCGGGCTCGCCCAGCCCGGCCATGCTGGGGTGCAGCGGCACCAGCGGGCGGACGCTGGGCAGCGGCAGCAGCCGGGCACGGCTCGAACCGTGGAACGGCGAGCAGACAGCCACCATCGACGTGATCCGGTGCTCGTCGTCGGCGAGCATCGCCAGCTTCCCGATCAGGCCACCCTTGCTGTGCGCCACGATCACGACGTCTCGAAGGTTGCGCTCGGCGAGCAGGCCGAGCACAAGGCGTGCCCCGTCGGCGATCGGCGCACGGGTGTGGCCGAGGTCGGTCACCACGTGCACCGCGTGCCCGCGCAGGGAGAGCGGGACGATCAGCGGACGCAGGAAGCGCCAGTCCTCGTACACCCCCGGCAGGACGACCACCGTCCGGCCGGAGCCGGTGGCGTAGTGGTCGGGGGCGGACGGCGCGAACAGCGTGCCGAACCAGACCGCCGCCGCCCAGGCGTAGTCCTGCACCCACCAGATCAGCTCGCGAAGGGTCACGCGTTCCAGTCTGGCCGCGCTGACGCGCAACGTCATGTCCTCATCCGGGGTCCGCGTCGGGTAGGAAGGGGGTCGTGGAGCTGATCGCTGAGTTGTGGCGGCGGGCGCTGGTCACCCAACCGGTGCCCGGTCCGGGCGTCGCGGCGGTGATCGGCGGCGTCGCCCTGGGTGCGATGCTCATCGCCTGGCCGTTGGTCCGCCTGCTGGTGACGGTGTGCCACGAGGCTGGGCACGCGATCGTGGCCCTTGTCGCCGGGCGCAGGCTGAGCGGCATCAGGCTCCACTCCGACACGTCGGGACTCACCCTGACCCGTGGACGCCCCACCGGCCCGGGCATGGTGGCCACCCTGTTCGCCGGCTATCCCGCGGCGTCCCTGGTGGGACTCGGCGCGGCCCGGCTCGCCGGCGCCGGGCATGCGCTCGGCCTGCTGTGGCTCCTGGTCGCACTGCTGGCACTGCTGCTGCTCACGCTGCGCACCTTCTACGGCGTCCTGGTGGTGCTCGGCCTGGGTGCGGCCGTCGCCGTGGTGTCGTGGTTCGCCACCCCGGTCGTGGCCGGCTGGCTGGGCACCGGGATCGCGTGGCTCCTGCTCCTCGCCGCTCCGCGTCCGGTGATCGAGCTGCTGCTCCGGCACCGTCCCGGCTCGGACGCCGCCCAGCTGGCGGCGCTGACCCACGTGCCGAAGGCGGTGTGGGGCCTGCTCTGGCTGGGCGTCACCGTCGGCGCCCTGCTGCTCGGCGCGGTCTGGATGGTGCCGTTGCCTCAGCGCTGACGGGCCACCAGGTTCACGAAGACGTCCTCGATCGTCGGGTCCACCTCGGCGACGTCGGCACCGGGGTACCCCGCGCTGGTCAGTCGGTCCCGGAGGGACGCCTCGGTGAGGCGCGAACCGGCCGGCACCACGGCGTGCAGGGACGCGCCCGAGAGGTAGGCCTCGTCGATCCCTTCGGCCGTCTCCAGCCACTGCAGCACCCGGTCGACGTCGGGTGTCGAGATGTCGAAGATCCGCTGGTCCATGTGGTCGGCGCGGATCTCGGCCGGGCTGCCGTCGGCGATGATCCGTCCGCGGTAGATGAACGCGAGGCGGTTGCAGTGGGACGCCTCGTCCATGTAGTGCGTGGTCACGAAGAGGGTGACGCCGCGGCTGGCCAGGTCGTAGAGCAGGTCCCAGAACTGGCGCCGCGCCACCGGGTCGACGCCGGACGTGGGCTCGTCGAGGAAGAGCAGTTCGGGCTGGTGGATGGTGGCCGCGCCCAGGGCCAGCCGCTGCCGCCAGCCCACCGAGAGGTTGCGGGTCAGCTCGTCCTCGCGTCCCACCAGGTCGGCCATCCGCAGTACGTAGTCCCGCTGGCCGGCGAAGGTGGCCGGCTCGAGGTCGTACACGCCGGCGTAGAACTTCAGGTTCTCGTCGACCGTCATGTCCTCGAAAAGGGCGAACTTCTGGCTCATGTAGCCGATGCGCCGCTTCACCCGCTCCGGGTGGCGCACCACGTCCACGCCGAGCACCTCCGCCGTGCCCGCACGCGGGCGCAGCGTGCCGGTCAACATGCGGATCGTGGTCGTCTTGCCGGAGCCGTTGGGCCCAAGGAAGCCGAAGATCTGGCCGCGCGGCACCTCGAGGTCGATGCCATCGACCGCCGTGAAGTCGCCGAACGTCTTCGTCAGGCCGTGCAGGGAGATCGCCGGCCCTGATGGCTGTGCCCGGGTGCTCATGGCGCGCTCCTCACTCCGAGATCCGGCGCCGGGTGGCGACGATGGACGCCCCGAAGATCACCACGGCGAAACCCACGAGGGCCAGCATCGGCACGGCGAGCGCCGCGAAGTCGCTGCCCTTCACGAAGGCCCCCCGGAGCACCTGGAGCGCGAACGTGAGCGGGATCAGGTTGGTGAGCGGCTGGACGATGTCGGGCATCGACTGGATCGGGAAGATGAAGCCGGACAGCACCATCGTCGGGATCATGATGAACATCACGGCCTGCTGCGCCTGGTGCCGGGTGCGCGAGACCAGCGAGATCAGCAGCCCCAGCCCGATGCAGGTGAACATGAACAGGAACAGTCCGGCAGCGACCACCCAGAAGCTGCCGTTGAACGGAACCTTGAACCAGAACAGGCCCCCGGCGGCGACGAGCACCATCTGCGCGGTGGCGAGGGCTGCGTAGGGCGTCAGCTTCCCGATCAGGTACTCGGTCGCCCGGATGGGGGTGACGAACATCTGCTCCAGTGTTCCCGACTCCCGCTCCTTCACGACGGCCTGGCTCATGATCACCATCAGGGAGATCATCATGATCGCCGCGACCAGACCGGGGATCATGGTGTTGATGGGGTCGAGCGTCGGGTTGAACATCACCCGCACCCTCGCGTCGATGCCGGGAGCCTGTACCTGAACGCCGGAGTTGTTGCGCCGGTCGGCGTTGAACCGGGCGATGATCTGGGACGCGTAGCCGCTGCCGACCGCCGAGATCTGGGAGTCCGACCCGTCGACCACGATGCCGACCGGGGCGGTCTCGCCGCGGTTGAGGCGGTCCTGCGTGCCCTGCGGGATGACCAGGGCCACCTTCACCGTGCCCTCGTCGAGCAGCGGGCGGAGCTCGTCCTCGCTCGCCGGGGTGCGGGTGATCGTGAAGTAGCCGGAGCCGCTGAAGGCCGACTCGAGCGTGCGGCTGGTCGCGGTGCGGTCGAGGTCCACCACCGCCGTGGCGAGGTTGCGGACGTCGACGGCCACCACGTAGCCGAACAGGATGAGCTGCAACACCGGCATCAGCAGCAGCAGCCGGATCAGCAGGGGGTCGCGGCGCAGCTGGGTGAACTCCTTCCAGATCAGCAGCCGGATGCGCTTGCCGCTCATCACGCTCGCGCCTTTCGTCCGTACAGCACCGAGGAGAGCACGATCATGACCAGCGCGTACACCGCCAGCGACACCAGTTCGGGCCAGAGCTCGGGAAAGCCGGCGCCCTTCAGGAAGACCCCGCGGGAGATCGTGACCATGTAGCGCGCGGGGAAGGCATAGCTGATCCACTGCAGGAAGGCCGGGATCTGGTCGAGCGCGAACGCGAACCCCGACAGCAGGAACGACGGCAGGAACGCGATCAGCATCGCCAGGATGTTCGCCGTGTCCAGAGACGGGGCGACGGCCGAGATGACCAGGCCCATGCCGAGCGCGGCGAACACGAACAGCGCCGCACCGAGGGCGAGCGTCCAGAAGTCGCCGCGCAGGGGGACGCCGAAGATCGTGCGCGCGAGGCCGGTGATCAGCGCGACGTCGCCGAACGCGATGATCGTCCACGGCATGAGCTTGCCGACCATCAGCTCGACCCGCCGCATCGGACTCACCTCGAGTTGTTCCTCCGTACCCTGGTCCCGCTCGCGGACGAGGGTCACGGCGGTCTGCTGGACGGTGACGATGGCCAGGATGACCACCATCAGGCCGGGGATCAGGAAGTCGGAGGACCGGCGCTCGGGGTTGTACCAGGTGCGCACCCGTGGCTCCAGGGCGCCGAGGCTGCTGAGGTCGAGGCCCTGCGCGTCCGCCCACTGGCGGGTGAGTTGCTGGGTGTACAGCTGGTTGATGGCCACGGAGTAGGCCTGCGACACCTTCGCGGCGGTGGGCTCGCTGCCGTCCACCAGCACCGACACCTGGGCCTGCTGGCCGGAGTCGAGGGTGCGCCCGAAGCCGGCGGGGATCACCACGGCGACCCGCGCGGTGTTGTGGTCGAACGCGCTGTCCACGTCGGCGAGCGTCGTGCCGTTCGCCACGACCTCGAAGAACGGGGACGCCTCGTACGTCGCCAGGTAGGAGCGGCTGGTCTGCGACCGGTCGAGGTCGACCACGATGGTGGGGACGTTCTCGACGTCGAAGCTGATCGCGTAGGCGAACAGCAGCAGCTGGATGACCGGCGTGATCACGACCGCCAGGAGCATCCGGGGGTCGCGGCCGAGGTGGCGGAACTCCTTGCGCACGATCGCGCCGATCCTGATCAGTGGCTGCCTCATGACGCCGCCCCCCTGACGGCCGCCGCCGGACCGTCGGGCGTCCCGGTCCCCGGGGCCGTCGATGGCTCGGCGAGGTACGCGAACACCGTCTCCATGTCCGGCGCCACTTCCCGGACCCCCGCTCCGGGAACGCCGGCGGCCGTCAGTGCCGCGGTGAGGGTGGGCAGCGGGTCGCCCGTCCCGTTCCAGAGCACCCGGACCACGTCACCGAGCAGGTGTACCGAGCCGACGCCGGGCAGCGAGTGGAGCGCGGCCAGCGCCTGGCGTGGGTGGGTGGCCGACACCTCGACCAGCCGCCCGGGGACCTGTGCCTTGATCTGCTCGGGCGTGCCCGACTGCTTGATCCGCCCGCCGTCGAGGAAGGCGACGTGGGTGCAGCGCTCCGCCTCGTCCATGTAGGGCGTGGCGACCAGCACCGTCCGGCCCTGGCGGTGCAGCCCGGCGAGGATGCGCCAGAACTCCCGGCGCGAGACCGGGTCGACACCGGTGGTCGGCTCGTCGAGCAGCAGCAGGTCGGGCTCGTGCATCAGGGTCGTGGCCAGCATCAGCTTCTGCTTCATCCCCCCGGACAGGTGCTGGGCCTGCCGCCGGGTGAACTCGTCCAGTCCCATTCCCTCCAGCAGCGCCTTCGCGCGGCTGCGGCGGTCGGCGCGACCGACCCCCCGGATCGTGGCGAAGAAGTCGAGGTTCTCGGCGACCGACAGGTCGGGATACATCGAGAAGCGTTGGGACATGTAGCCCAGTCGCGGCGTCACGGCGTCCCGCTCCGACGTCACCGAGTGGCCGAACACGGTGGCCGTGCCCGCGGTGGGGGTGAGCACGGTGGCCAGCATCCGGATCAGGGTCGACTTGCCGGCGCCGTCGGGCCCGAGCAGTCCGAACACGGCACCCTCGGCGACGTCGAGGTCGAGCGCCTCGACGGCGACCGTGTCGCCGAAGGTTCTGCGCAGGCCACGAGCGCTGATCGCCCCTGGATCGGACGCGGTCGTGGCGGGCGGGGGAGCGGAGGACACCGGTCAGCCCAGGACGACGTCCACCGGCATGCCGGCCTTGAGGACCTGTGAGGAGTCGGCGACGCGCACCCGGACCTCGTAGACGAGCTTCACCCGCTGGTCCTTGGTCTGCACGTTGTTCGGGGTGAACTCCGACTCGCTGGCGATGAAGCTCACCTTCCCGGTGAACCTCTGGGAGGTGGAGTCCGTGGTCACCGTGGCGGCCTCCCCCACGGCGACACGGCCGATGGACGTCTCGGGCACGAACACCCGCACATACAGGTCTGCGGGGTCGATGATGGTCAGCAGGGTCCGCGCCGGCGCAGCGTTCTGGCCCGCGTTGGTGAGCACGGAGACCACACGGCCGTTGGCCGGTGAGGTGACGACGCCGAAGCGGAGCTGGACCTTTGCGAGCTTCACGGACGCCTCGGCCTGCGCGAGCCGCGCGCGGGCGGCGGTGATGTCGGCGTCTGTCGAACCGCTGTCGTCCTTCGCGTTGGTGAGCGCCGCCCTGGCCGCCTTGACGCCCTGCTCGGCCTGGGTGAGCGCCAGCTTCAGCGAGGTCCGGTCGAGCCGGACGAGCTCCTGGCCCTTGGTGACCGTGTCGCCCTCGCGCACCGTCACGGACGCGACCGGACCGCCGATCGCGGGGGTGACCTGGTACTGCGTGGCCTCCATCGAGCCGGTGAGCTGCTGCTCGGCGGCTGCCGTGCCGGGCTGGGTGGAGCTCCACCACCACCAGATGCCACCGCCGATGAGCAGCACGAGCACGAGCACGATCACGGGGATCGGCGGGTGCCTCCGCGCGGACGTTTCTGCCATGTTCGTCACCTGTCGGGTTCGGGTTGGTCGGCTGCGGGATGACAGCCCTGGATGATGACCTCCACCGGCACGCCCGCGGGGAGCTGCTCGGCGGCGGTGAACTCCACCTCGACCGCGCGGGTGAGGTGGACCTCCTCGGTCGACACCGAGGTCGGCGGGTACTCCGCCGAGCGGGAGATGCTGGTGAGCGTGGCCGGGACGCCGTCCCCGGTCATCCAGTCACCCACGACGCGTGCGGGGTCGCCGGTGCAGACCCGGCGGAGCTGGGACGGGGAGAGCCACGCGGTGAGCCTGCTGGGCTGCGCCTGCCGGATGCTGACCACGGTCGCTCCCGGGGCGAGCTGTGCGCCGACCGGCGCGACCGACACCACCACGCCGTCGACCGGGGCGGTCAGGGTGGTCATCCTCTGCTGCGCGCGGGCCGTGTCGATCGGCACCCTCAGCGCTGTGGCCTGCAGTTCGGCCAGCCTCCGCAGGCCGCGCAGGTTCCCGCGGGCGTCGCCGATCCTGGCCAGGGCGTCGTCGAGCTTGCGCAGGCCGGCGGCCGCCTGCCGCAAACCCCTGGCCAGCTTCGCCCGGAGCCGGTGCAGGGTGCGGAGGCCGGCGTCGATCTTCGCGATGCCGTCCCTGAGCCCGGCGATGATCCCCGGCAGCGCCTCTTTCGGGGGATCGATCGGCACCGGTGGGTAGTGGGCCAGCAGTTCCTCGGCCGCGCGCAGCCTGGTCACCAGGTCGGCCCGCGTGGCCCTGAGCCCGGCGGCGGCCGCACGCAGCTTCTTCTGGCCGGAGTGGATCTTCGCGATGCCGTCACGGACCTTGTCCCTGGCGTCGTTGACGTCGGCCTCCTTGTCGAACGTCGTGGCGATGGCGTCGTCGAGCAGCCCGACCTGGGCCGCGGCGACGGCGGCGTCCGCCTTCGCGCCGGCGAGCTGGGCGGCCTGTGCGCGGGCGTCCAGGTTGACCAGCACCTGGCCGGCCCTGACCCGGTCGCCCTCGACCACCGAGACCTCCGACACACGGACGGTGCTGCCGAAGCCGAGGGCGCCCGCCACCGGGCTCCGCCTCGTGGCGGTCCTGCCCGAGACCGGGTCACGGGTGCCGGTCAGGTCCGCGAAGCCGGCGTCCAGGTTGAGGCTGGTGGGCGTGAGCGTCGGGGCGGTGACCGTGGTCAGTGTGGCGTCCACGGTGCCCGAGACGACGATCACCGGCGTCGTCGCGCCGGAGCATCCGGACAGGGTCAGGCCGAGGGTCGCGGCGAGCGCGACCGCCGGAAGCGGCCAGCGAGCGGCTTTCATGGTGTCACCTCCACCATGGCGAGGAAGTAGTCGACGATCCGCATGAGCTTCTCCGCCGAGGGCGGGACGACATCGCCGGTGGTGAGGAAGCCGTCGATGGCCACGTAGGTCATGATCGGGCCCAACAGCATGCGGGCGGCGAGGTCGGCGTCCGGCGCAGCGATCAGTCCCCGCGCATCCGCGTCCTCGATCAGCGAGGCGAAGCGGTGGAGTGCGCGCACCGGCAGGGCGTTGCGAAGGGTCTCGCGGAGTTCGGGGAGGCGGAAGGCCTCGCCGAGGGTGAGGCGGATCACGGAGACCGTGTCCGGCAGCAGCAGGGTCTTCGCGAGCCGCTCGGCGAACCCGAGCAGGAGGCCCCGCAGGTCCTCGACGGTGTGCAACTCGGGGAGCACCGCCTCCGCCGACGCGATCGCGGTCATCTCCTCGTCGAGGATCGCGCGGAGCAGGTCGAGCTTCGCCGGGAAGTAGACGTACACGGTCTGCTTGCTGACGCCAGCCTCGGCCGCGACGGCGTCCATGGACGTGCCGGCGTAGCCCAGTTCGAGGAACAGCCTCCTCGCCGCCGTGGCGATCTGCTCTCGCTTGGCGGCCTGGCGCTCGCTGAGCCCGGCGGTCACGAATCAAACTGTACGGTCCAGTTTGATCGGGGCGCAAGGGGGATGCGGCGTGGCGTCCTTGTACTCTGGTCGCCATGACGGATCGGGTGGCCCAGCTCGCGCGACGCCGCAACGACCTGCCGACCGAACCCGACACCTCCGTGCCCCTGCCCAAGCGCCTACTCACCTCGTGGTGGACGTGGGCGGTGGTCGCGCTGACCATCGTCTTCGTGGTCGCGCTGGTGGCGCAGTACCAGCTGATCACCGAGGACGTGCCCGTGCAGGGCGGCGTCATTCCCGGCCTGAACTACGCGGCGATCCGGACGGCCTTCTGGCTGGCCCTGCCCACGCTCGCGTTCTGGACCGTGGTGTTCGTGTGGGCGGATCGCTTCCGGCCGCAACGGCTGGCGGTCTGGTACCTCACCCTGGGCTGGGGCGCGGCGGTGGCCACGTTCCTCTCGATCCATGTGAACACCTGGGCGGCGCAGCAGCTGGCCGTCGCCGGGAACGGCGATCCCGCGTCCAGCGCTCGTGCCGCGATCTTCATCGCGCCGTTCGTCGAGGAGGCTGCGAAGGCCACGGTGCTGTTCCTGATTGCGATCATCGCGCGCTACCGGCTCGTCTCCAAGGTGTCGCTGGTGGTGCTCGCGGGGCTGTCCGCGGCCGGGTTCGCCTTCACCGAGAACATCATCTACTACGCCCGGGCGATCGTGTACTCCTCCCAGACCATCGAGGTCGGGGACGCGGACGCAGCGGTCAACCAGCTGGTGCTCCTGCGGGGGGTCCTGACCTGTTTCGGCCACCCGCTGTTCACGATGATGACCGGAATCGGCGTGGCGGTCGCCGTGCGTACCCGCAGCAAGGTCGTCCGGGTGCTCTCGCCGTTGGCCGGCTACGGCGCGGCCGCGCTGCTGCACATGATCTTCAACTCCCAGGCGAGCCTGAACGAGGGCACCGGCCTGCTGCTGCTCTACATCTTCGTCGCCCTCCCCGTGGTGCTCGGTGCGGCGACCTACGTGGTTCGGCAGGTGTTCAGGCAGGGACGCGTGATGGCCACACGACTGGGTGACTACGCCCAGTTGGGCTGGCTGCCCGCGAGCGACCCCGTGGTCTTCGCGCGGCAGTGGCTGCGCTTCCGGGCGGTGGCGGTCGCTGCGACCCGGGGCTGGCGCGTCTTCGCGGCCACGGTCCGCCTCGAGCGGATCCTCACCGAACTCGCCTACCTGCGCGACGGCCAGATCCGGGGTATCTATGACGAGGCCGCGACGGTTCGTGCGCGGGAGCTGGTGGAACAGGCCAAGGCGCTGCGGGGGGTCGCGATCGACGACCCGCGGGGGCTGAAGCTCAGCCTGCCGAAGCTGCGCCGGCAGCGGCCCCCGGTGTACGTACCGCCGACGTACCCGGGTCCCTCGGGCATCGGCGGCAACTGGCCAGCACCAGTCGGGCAGGCGCCGATAGGATCGCCTGGATACTCGGCAGTCAACCCCAACTGGGGGCCGCCGAAGGGGTAGGAGGACGGCATGGGCGCAGAGCTTCTGGCCGCGTCCCTTTCTGCCCTCCGCGAGGCCCTGGCGAGCGTCCGGCTGCCCCTGGACCTGCCCGGCGCGGCGCCCGTCCGTGACCGGACCCGACGGTTCGTCGACCAGCTCGACGACTACGTCCTGCCCCGCCTCGACCGTCTGGACGCCCCGCTCCTCGCGGTGGTCGGCGGCTCGACCGGGGCCGGCAAGTCGACCCTCGTCAACTCGCTGCTCGGACGGGTCGTCACCGCGCCGGGTGTGATCCGTCCCACGACACGCTCCCCGGTGCTGGTCCACCACCCCGACGACGCCGCTTGGTTCGCCTCCGATGCGATCCTGCCGGGGCTGGCGCGCAGCCGCGGACCGGTCGCCGACGCCCGCACCCTGCAGGTCGTTCCCGAGCCGACCCTGCCGCGGGGCCTGGCCATCCTCGACGCACCCGACGTCGACTCCGTGGTCGCCGAGAACCGGGCGCTCGCCGCCCAGCTGCTGGCTGCCGCCGACCTGTGGCTGTTCGTCACCACCGCGGCCCGCTACGCCGACGCCGTCCCCTGGGACTACCTGCGCTCGGCTGCCGACCGGCACGCCGTGGTGGCCGTCGTGCTCGACCGGGTGCCTCCGGCCGCCATGGACGAGGTGCCCGCGCACCTGGGCCAGATGATGGGCCAGCGTGGCCTTGGTCGTTCCACGCTCTTCGCCGTGCCGGAGACCGACGTCGACACCGAGGGCCTGCTGCCGGCGGCCGCCACGGCCCCGATCAGGGAGTGGCTGGCCGGGCTCGCGGCGGACGCGGTGACACGCAAGCGCGTGGTCCTGCAGACACTGGACGGGGCGATCGGCGCCCTGGTCGCTGACGCCCCCGTGGTCGCGAGCGCGATCTCCGAACAGGTCGTGAGCCTGGAGACGCTCCGCTCTGATGCCGAGAAGTCGTTCGCCGAGGCGGTCCGCAGCATCAGCGTGCAGACCGCCGACGGCACCCTGCTGCGCGGCGAGGTCCTGGCCCGCTGGCACGACTTCGTCGGCACCGGGGAGTTCTTCCGGGCCGTTGAGCAGAAGATCGGCTGGCTGCGCGACCGGATGGTGGCCGCCGTGCGCGGCGAGCCGAAGCAGGCGCTGGACGTGAAGGTGGCCGTCGAGTCGGGGCTGGAGGTGCTGATCCGCGAGGAGGGCGAGGCCGCCGCGCGTCGCGTCGAGTCGGCCTGGCTCGCGCACCCGGCCGGGCGGCAGGTGCTGGCTGCGCCGGCGGCCACCGGCCTCGGCCGCGCCTCGAGCGATTACGCCGCCGCGGCCGCCCGCGCGATCCGGGACTGGCAGGGCGACGTGATGGAGCTGGTCACGACCGAGGGCGCGGCCAGGAAGTCGACCGCCCGGTTCTGGGCACTCGGCGTCAACGGCGTGGGGGTCGCGCTCATGATCCTCGTCTTCAGCCAGACCGGAGGCCTGCTCGGAGCCGAGATCGGCGTGGCCGGCGGCACCGCGATCCTCGCCCAGCGGGTGCTCGAGGCCATCTTCGGCGAAGACGCCGTTCGGCGTCTGGCGAAGCAGGCCAAGCGTGACCTCGACGCCCGGGTGGAGGCTCTTCTCGCCATCGAACTGAGCCGCTACCTCACGGTGTTGGAGGACGTCGACGCCCGTCCTGAGCGGGCCGGTGAGGTGCTCGCGGCTGCGGAGGCCGTCCAGTCGGCCCGGTCCGGCGTCCTCGACCCCGGGCAGCCAGAGGCTCAGCGGGCACTCGTCCGGGAGGCGTCCGCGAGCGGGGCCGCCGTCCCCGGCCCACCGGTGGAGGGCGAGGTCCTGGACGCCGAGGAGCAGCGGTGAGCGCCGCGGACGACCAGCTGGCCGCGCGGATACGGGCCCTCGGGGACGCGGTCGACGCGGCGCAGGGACGAGCGGACGCCGCCGTCCTGGACAAGGCGGCGGCGGTCGTCGAGCGGGCCGGCGAGCGGGTCGCGTTCAGCGGCAGCTACACCGTGATCGCGCTCGCGGGCGCGACGGGCTCGGGCAAGTCGAGCCTGTTCAACGCGGTCACCGGTACGGAGCTCGCCCAGGTGGCGGTGCGCCGTCCGACCACGTCGAAGGCGATGGCGGTCAGCTGGGGGAGTGAACTGCCGCACGAGCTTCTCGACTGGCTCGACATCACCGGACGGCGGCTCGTGCCGTCCGGACCGGGCGAGTTCTCCGACCTCGTCCTGCTCGACCTGCCCGACCACGACTCGACCGAGCTGGCGCACCGGCTCACGGTCGACCGGCTCGTCGAGCTCGTGGACGCACTGATCTGGGTGGTGGACCCCCAGAAGTACGCCGATGCCGCGCTGCACGACGGCTACCTGAAGCGGCTCGCGCCGTACGCCGACGTGATGATGGTCGTTTTGAACCAGTCGGACCGGCTGGCACCGGATGAACTCGACCGCTGCCTGACCGACCTGCGCCGGCTGCTGGACTCCGAAGGGCTCCGCGCCACGCCGATCATGGCCACGTCCGCCCTGCGCGGGACCGGCGTGCCGGAGTTGCGCGCCGCGCTGGTGCGCACGGTGGCCAACAAGCAGGCGATGGCACGACGGCTCGCGGCGGACGTCACCGTGGCGGCATCGGCGCTCGCCGACGACCTGGGCAGGAGTGCGGTGCCGTCCCTGGACGCCGTGCTGCAGCGGCAGGCGGTCCGGGCGCTGGGCGATGCGGCCGGCGTGCCGGTGGTCGTGGACGGCGTCCGCCGGGCCTGGCGTCGTCGCGGCTCGGCAGCCACCGGCTGGCCCTTCGTGGCGTGGGTGGCGCGGCTGCGTCCCGATCCCCTCAGGAGGCTCCGCCTCGACCTCGCGCCGGCCGACCACAGCCCCACCGAGCTGAACCGGACGTCACTGCCGAAGGCCACCTCGGTGCAGCGTGCCCGCGCCGACCAGGGGCTGCGCGAGCTCTCCGAGGCCGCGGCGGATGGCCTGCCGCGGGGGTGGGCGACCGCGGTGCGCGGGGCCGCACGCGGGCGGGAGGCGCTGCTGCTCGACCGCCTGGACACCGCGATCGCCGGAGCCGATCTCGAGGTGCGCCGGGGCACCTGGTGGTGGGGGCTGTTCGGGCTGCTCCAGTGGCTGCTGATCCTTTCGGTGGTGATCGGCGCCGTCTGGTTGTTCGCGAACCCTCTGCTGCTGGCCGGCGGCCTGCCCCAACTCCCGCCGGTGGACTGGTACGGGGTGCCCGCGGGCACCTGGCTGCTCGCCGGCGGACTGCTCGGCGGAATCCTGCTCGCCGTGCTCGGTCGCGCCCTCGTCGAGGTCGGGGCCAACGGGCACGCGCGTACGGCGCGCCGCACCCTCGAGGATGCGGTCGGTGCGGTGGCCTCGGAAGAGGTGTTCGCACCGGTGCAGGCCGAACTGGACCGTTACCACCGCGCGCGCGAGGCCGTGGCGAAGGCCGTGGATCCCGCAACGGCGGGACGGTGATCCCCCCGGCCTCTCCCGGCGGGCCGACCGCAGGGCTGAGTCTGTCCACAGCCGTCCGGCCGTCCACAAGCTACCGGTGTCGCTGACGCCCGCGGCCCGGCGTCGCCGAAGATCCCCGGTGAGGAACTCCGGGAAGGACGGGACGAATGGACGCAACGATCTGGATCACGGGCAACGTCGGCAGCGAGGTGAAGCTGAGCGAGCCGCGCGAGGGGCTCACCTACGCCAGCTTCCGGCTCGGCTGCACGCCGCGAAGCTGGCGGTCCGACGGCTGGCGCGACGACGAGACCACCTGGATCCCGGTGGTGTGCAGCAAGGCGCTCGCCCTCAACGTGAAGTCCAGCATCGGCAAGGGTGATCCGGTGGTCGTGGTCGGCAGGCTGCGCACCGACCGATGGACCGGCAGCGACGGCGTGGAGCACGAGCGGCTCAAGCTGGACGCCCAGTCGGTCGGGCACGACCTGAGCCGTGGCACATCGGTCTTCCGCAAAACGACCCGGCCCGTGGTCGAAGAGGCCGAGGTCAAGATCGGCGACCTGATCCTGTCCACCGAGGTCGAGTCGGAGGAGGCGGAGCCGGAGCTCGCCGGCACGGCAGCCTGAAGGCCCTCTGGCAAGCCATGATGAGCAGTTTCCCCGGAGGTGCAACGACCGGTCGGTCCGTGGCGTGGGTAAGCACGGAAGCGTAGGGACGGCGAGTCGCCGTTGAACCGTGGCCCTTTCACTGGTTCCATCGGAGATGTCGCAGTCCTCCCACCCCCGAGGAGACGCCATGTCGCCGACCCGACCGCCGGTCGCGGTTCTCGTCGCGAGCCTGCTCCATCCTGCCTGGCTGACCCGTCTGCTGGTGGCGGCGAGCTACCTGCTCGCGGGCAGCCTCAACGCCCGCGCGGTGGTCTTCGGCGGCGTCCCGGAGGCCGGCGGGGTGCTGGCCTCGGGCTGCTACCTCGCTGCCTGGCTCGCCAACGCCGCGCAAGCCGGTCGGGAGGGCGAGTGTCGTGCACTCCGCCGGATGGCGGCGTTCTGGGCGGTCACCATCGGTGGCACGGCGATCTGCGGCACCCTTCTCAGGTTGCACCTGGGAGTCGGCGCCAGCGTCGCCGGGGGGTGGGTGGTGCCGGCGATCCTGCTGGTCGTGGCCGCTCCGCTCTACGGCCTCGCCGGCTGGTTCTCCACCGATCCGCTCGCCGTGCTGGTCGCCGTGGCGATGGGCACCGCTGCGCTCACCATCGTCGTTTCTCTGGCCGCGCGCGCCACCCGCGCCACGCCGGCACG
>JAEVYS010000089.1 GCA_023392635.1 Actinomycetes bacterium
GACGGCTCGCCCGCCGAGGAGCGTCCCGTGGCTGCTGGTCAGCGCCGGCGTCGTGGGCGCGGTCGGCCTGTTCCTCCTGGTGCTGTACGCCGCTCCGGAGCTCCAGGCGAGGCATGAGCTCCTGGCGATGGCTGCTTCCTTCGCCCCGTACGGCTGGCTGGCCTGGCTGACTGCGGTGGCGCTCGGGCTCGCGGGAGCCCGCGGCCGCACCCGCCTCCTCGTCGCCCCGCTCGCCCTCGGCCTCGCCTGGCACACCGGCATCCTGGCCCCCTACCTGCCCGGACCCACGCGAGCCGGCGCCGGGCCACAGGCCTCCTTGAGCGTGCTCGAACTGAACCTGCGCTTCGGGCTGGCCGACCTCGACGCGCTCGCCCGACGCGTGGCCGAGGACAAGCCGGACGTGCTGGTGCTGCCCGAGTCGACCGCCACAACCGCGAAGACCCTGCGGAGGACGGCCTGGGCCAGGCAGTACCCGTACCTGGTCGGCACCACCGGCAGGGACTTCGACGCGGCGAAGGGGATCGGCGATCCCCGGGGGACGCTCGTGGCTTCGCGGTATCCGGTGAGCAGCCTGGACGCCGCCGACGACACCAGGTTCAGCAACTTCGCCGTGCGCCTCGACCTGCCGGACCGCCCGCTGACGCTCATCGCGGCGCATCCGGCCAACCCCGAGCACGGCGTCGACACCTGGCTGCGCGACGCGGACTCGCTCGCTCGCCTTGCGATGCGCTACTCCCCCGGCCGCCTGGTCGTCGCCGGCGACCTCAACGCCACCGGCGAGCACCTCACCTTGCGGCAGCTGAAGGCGAAGGCCGGGCTCGACGACACGGTGGCCGGGGAGGGCTGGCGTCCCACGTACCCGGCCGATGCCTGGTACCCACCGCTGATCCAGATCGACCACGTGCTGGCCTCGCCCCAGTTCGGCGTGACCGGCTACCGCACGGTGCGGGTGCCGGGGACCGACCACCTGGGCCTGCTGGTGCAGCTCTCGGTGTCGTGACCTGGACCGAATCGGGGACGGTTCCCAACTCGGTCCGGACCGAATTAGGAACCGTCGCCAACCTGGTCCGGTGTGAAGGGGTCAGGCCGGGACGATGCTCACCAGCTTCGGCGCCCGCACGATGACCTGACGGACCTCGCGGCCGGCCAGCGCACGCTGCACGGCCGGTTCGGCCAGTGCGATCGCCCGCAGCTCGTCCTCGCCGATCGATGGCGGCACGTCGAGCTTGGCACGGACCTTGCCCTGCACCTGCACCACACACGTGACCGAATCCGCCACCAGCAGCGCCGGGTCGACGACGGGCCAGGACGCGTTCGCCACCGAGGGGGCATGGCCCAGCAGCTCCCACATCTCCTCGGCCACGTACGGGGCCACGGTGCTCAGGGCGATCGCCACCGTCTCGGCGGCTTCGCGCACGGCCGGATCCGCCGCGCCGGCGCCCGAGTCGATCACCTTGCGGACGGCGTTCACCAGTTCCATGATGCGGGCGACCGCCACGTTGAACCGGTGGCTCTCCAGGGACTCGGTGAGGTCGGCCACGGTCTTGTGGGTGACGCGCCGCAGGCCGACATCACCGGACGCCGGGTCGGCGCCGACGGGGCTGGTGACGTCCTGGGCGAGCCGGTGGGCGCGCTGCAGGAACTTCAGCGACGAACCCGGGGACATGTCGGCCCAGTCGATGTCGTCCTCCGGCGGGCCGGCGAACACCACGGTCGTGCGGATCGCGTCCACGCCGAACTCGTCGATCTGCTTGCCCAGGTCGACGCCGTTGCCCAGCGACTTGCTCATCGCCTTGCCCTGGTTGATGACCTGGCCCTGGTTCATCAGTCGCAGGAACGGCTCACCGAATTCGACCAGGCCGAGGTCCTGCAGCACCTTGGTGAAGAACCGGGAGTACAGCAGGTGCAGGATCGCGTGCTCGACCCCACCGACGTACTGGGCGACCGGCATCCACTTCGCCACCTCGGCCGGGTCGAACGGGCCCTCGGTGTAGGTCGGCGAGCAGTAGCGGAAGAAGTACCAGGACGAGTCGACGAAGGTGTCCATGGTGTCGGTGTCCCGCTTGCCCGGACCGCCGCAGGAGGGGCACTCCACGTTCACCCAGTCGCTCGCCGAGGCCAGCGGGCTGGTGCCCAACGGACGCAGGCTCGCGCCGCGCAGGTCGGGCAGCGTCACCGGCAGCTGGTCGTCGGGCACCGGCACCTCGCCGCAGGCCGGGCAGTGGACGATCGGGATCGGGCAGCCCCAGAAGCGCTGGCGGCTCAGCAGCCAGTCGCGCAGGCGGAAGGTGACCGCCGCCTCACCCCGTCCCTCGGACGCGAGCTGCGCGGTGATCGTCGCGACACCGGCCTTCTTGTCGGTCAGCCCTTCGAGCGCGGGCGAGTTCACGTACGCGCCGTCCCCCGGGGTGGCGACGAACGTCTCGGCCGGGTCGGGCAGGCCGGTCTCCACGACCACCCGGACCGGCAGGCCGAACGCCTTGGCGAAGTCGAGGTCACGCTGGTCGTGGGCGGGCACGGCCATGACCGCGCCGGTGCCGTACTCGGCCAGCACGTAGTCCGCCGCGTACACCGGCAGCCGCTCGCCGTTGACCGGGTTGATCGCGTGGACGCCGAGGAACACGCCCGTCTTGGGACGCTCGGAGCTCTGGCGTTCGATCTCGGTCGCCCGCTTGGTGACCTCCAGGTACTCCTCGAACGCCGCGCGCTGGTCGTCGGTCACGATCTCCGCAGCCAGCGGCGCCTCGGGGGCAACCACGAAGAACGTGGCGCCGTACAGGGTGTCCGGACGCGTGGTGAACACCCGCACCGGCTCCTCGCGTCCCTCGATCGTGAAGTCGACCCACGCGCCCTCGGAGCGCCCGATCCAGTTGCGCTGCATGGCCAGCACCCGGTCGGGCCAGTTGCCCTCGATCGTGTCCATGTCGTCCAGCAGGCGCTGCGCGTACTCGGTGATCTTGAAGTACCACTGGGTGAGCTTGCGCTTCGTCACCACCGCGCCGCAGCGCTCGCACAGCCCCTGCACGACCTGCTCGTTGGCCAGCACCGTCTGGTCGTTGGGGCACCAGTTGACGTAGCTGTCCTTGCGGTAGGCCAGACCCCGCTCGTAGAAGCGCAGGAACAGCCACTGGGTCCAGCGGTAGTACTCGGGGTCCGACGTGTGCAGGCGCCGCGACCAGTCCAGGCTCAGCCCGTACCGCTTGAACGAGCGCGCCTGGGTCTCGATGTTCGCGTAGGTCCAGTCGGCGGGGTGTGCGTCGCGCGCGATGGCGGCGTTCTCCGCCGGCAGGCCGAAGGAGTCCCAGCCGATCGGGTGCATCACGTCGTAGCCGCGCAGGCGCCAGTACCGCGCCACCACGTCGCCCATCACGAAGGCCTCGGCGTGCCCCATGTGCAGGTCACCGGACGGGTAGGGGAACATGTCGAGCATGTAGCGACGCTCCCTGGACCCGTCGTCGAGCGGGGTGAAGGTGCCATCCTCCTCCCAGAACCGCTGCCACTTGTCCTGCGCCGCGGCGGCGTCGTAGCTCAGACGTTCCCGTTCGATGGTCACTTCCGCTTTCTCCTTCATCTGCGCAATCCCTGATCACCGGCATGAAAAAGCCCCCGCGGGCCGTCAGGCTCGCCAGGGGCCGCCGCGACTGCGAGAGCAGCCGCGGCTATCGAAGCAGCAGGGATGCGTGGTGCACGCGCCCATGGTATCGGATCGCCCCCCGGGGACGTCACACGGTTCGTCGGCGCCGGCGGGCCCCCCGCCCTCGGCCTGCCAACAATTCCCCATACTGGGGGGTCCTGCTGCCTCCCACGCGCAGGTAAGGCAAGCCTTTCCTTGCTTGCGACTAGGGGTGATGCCGCCAGACTTGGCGTCATGGCACTCCTGTTCGGCACCGCAGAGGCCGCCTCGACGCAGTCCCTGTCACATCGGCTCAACTGGCTGCGTGCGGGCGTTCTCGGCGCCAACGACGGGATCGTCTCGACCGCCGGCCTCGTGTTCGGCGTGGCCGGCGCGACCGCCGACTCGATCGCACTCCTGATCGCGGGATTCGCCGGCATGGTGGCGGGCGCCCTGTCCATGGCGGGCGGGGAGTACGTGTCGGTCAGCAGCCAGAAGGACAGCGAGGTGGCCGCGCTGCGGCAGCAGGAACAGGAGCTGGCCGCCAACCCCGACGGCAAGCTGCGCCAGCTCGCCGATCACTACGCCGAGCGGGGCCTGTCACGCGATCTCGCCGAACAGGTGGCGCGCGAGCTCAGCGCGCACGCCGCGCTGGATGCCCACGCCCAGGCGTTCCTGAATCTGGACGCGGGCGAGTACGTCTCCCCCTGGGCCGCGGCCCGGGCGTCGTTGGTCGCCTTCCTGGCCGGCTCGGTGATCCCGCTGGTCGCCATCGTCGCCATGCCCGCGGCGGTGCGCCTGCCGCTCACGGTGGTTGCCGTCCTGGTGGCACTGGTGGTCACCGGAGCGGTCAGCGCCCGGCTGGGCGGTGCGGGGCCGTGGCGCGCCGTGCTCCGCAACGTCGTCGTCGGCAGCCTGGCGATGGGCCTCACGTACGCTGTGGGCTCGCTGGTGGGCTCCCAGCTCTGAGGTCGGCCGCGACCGCGGCGAGCCACGCCGGGCGGACGTCCTCCCACGCCTGCGGAGGGACCACCTCCGTGTTGACCCACTGCAGCAGCCCCGCCACCGGCGCCATCGGGTCGAGCTTCTCCAGCTCCTCCAGGCAGACCACCTGCAACGCCCCGTCCCCGGTCTGCCAGGCGGCTACGCCGAGCAGGCCGAGCACGGCCGCCCTGGCGGAGCTGAGGCAGTGTCGCACCACCTGCGTCCAGCGCTCGAGGTGCGCCTCGGCGTTGCGCCAGCGGATGGCCCGAAGGGCGGCGAGCTGGCCGTCCGGGCTGCTCACCAGCACCGCCAGCCGCACGCAGTCGACGAAGGCGAGCGGCGGCGGCTCCAGCAGCAGCCTCCTGAGCAGCCGCCGGCGGGCGCCGGCACCCATCGCCCCCAGCTCCCCGGCCTGCGCCTCGAACTCACCGAGCAGCGCATCGACCTCCGCGTCGGGTGGTCCGGCGATGCCGGCAGCGAGGTCGCTGCGCGAGGAGCGCGCGGGCAGCCCGAGCACCGCCGCATGCGCCGCCGCCGCACTGACCTCGCCGCTGATGCGTCCGGTCGCACCGTCGGGCCCGTCGGCGCGCCACCGCCTGCTGCCGACCTGCAGCACCCGTCCCAGACGCACCAGCCCGACCAGTTCGACGCAGTTGTCGAGCACCTCCCACGCCAGGTCCTCGTCATCGGTGTAGGCCAGGAACCAGGCTTCCGCCGCCGGGAAGCGGCCGAACAGCCTGGCCAGCAGCTGGTCGAGGGCCGCGGGGTCGGTGACCGCGTCGAGGTCGACCCTCGCGGTCACGGCGACCCGCCCTCGCTCGAGCACCATCGCCACCAGCGACGCCTCGGGATGAAACCCGATCAGGTACGGCACGAGGCCGACCAGATCGTCGATACTGCGGACGGCCAACCGGGCCAGCGGTTCGGAGAGACTCATGCCAGGGCATTGTCGGAAGCCCCGGTGACGTCCGTTCACCCGTCCACAGCCCGACGTCCGGGACGTGGTTGTCCACAGGTTGCTCCGAGGAGCCGCGGGGTACCCTTGGCCGCGATGACGCAGCAGCAATTCCCCGCCGGTACGCCTGACCGGCAGGAGCCGGGCCGCACCCCGCCACCGACCGGGTGGGCCCCTGCGCCCCTGTCCGACGGCGGTCGTCCGTCCGTGGCCCGCGAGCCGTCGGCACCCGCACAGCGCGGGACCCCGATCGGCGGGCCGGCGCTGGCGTCGGTGAAGATCGACGAGTTCGCGCCGCCCCGTTCCCGCCTCCCGCTCGTCGTGATCGTGGTCGCGCTGCTCGTGGCGGGACTGATCTGGGCCGGCACCGCCTGGCGCGGCCAGTCACCCCTTCCGGCAGCACCGAGCCCGAGCCCGTCGGCCCCCACACCGGTGGCGACCCCGAGTTCCTCCGGCCTGCCGTTCGTCACGCCCGACCAGCGGTACAGCGGACGCTGGGAGATCCTGAAGCACCAGTGGACCGACTCCGGCCTCGAGGTCGAGATCCGGCTCGCTGTCGACAAGGGCCCGGTGTCGTACTCGTTCCTGGCCTTCGGGAACAACGACGTGCAGGCGACCAGCTCCTCCCCCGGCTCGCAGAACCCCAAGTTCAACGGCCTTCCGCTGCAGACCGGGGACGAGGCGACCGGCTGGCTGTTCTTCCCCCTCGAGCGGGGAGCATCGACGATCATCCTCGCCACCGCCAGCGGCAACCAGATGTCGGCACTGGCCGTTGCGGGATAGCCGGGACGCGTTTCCCCAGCCGCTATGGTGAACCGGTGACGCAGCCGGACGCCGAACTCCACATCGGCCTGTTCACCGACGACTTCTATCCCGAATCCGGCGGCGTCTCCCGCTCCATCCAGCTGCAACTGCAACAGCTCAGTCGCGCCGGTCATGCGGTCACGCTGTTCGCGCCGTCCATCAAGCTGACGCCACCCCCGGAGTGCGCCTGGGAGGGCCTGCCGTACTGGCGGATGCCGGGCACGCCGAGCTTCCTGTGCTCGCTGCAGGTCGGCGGACGGCTGGCGCGCCGCATCGCCGCCGACCACCCCTTCGACGTCGTGCACTCACAGAACGAGCGGGGCTCGATCTTCCTCGCGGCACAGGTGGCGAGGGCTCTGGAGGTGCCGCACGTGCACACCTTCCACTCCAACTACGTGGGCACCCACCGCACGACACCGCTGTCGTCCGGGCTCAACTCGCTGACCTACCTCGACTGGTCGGGACGCTGGCTGCGCCGCTCCGCCGGTCGCGGCGCGGAGGTGAGGGTGGGCTTCCCCGCCCACCCCGATGCGGCGACGGACTCCTCCTTCGCGCGCCACGACTGGCGCAGCCTGGCCCGGCTCGCCAGCGCCGTCGACGGTTTCACCTCGCCGGCGGGCTACGTCGTCGACTCGATCGTCGACGCGTCCGGCGGTGCACTGGCCGACCGGGGACAGGTGGTCGCCTCCGGCGTCGCCGACGCGTTCACGCGGGCCGAACGCAAGCGCCCGCGCGGTCCGGTCACGCGCTTCCTCAGCTGCGGGCGGCTCGGTCCGGAGAAGCGGGTGGACGCGATCGTCGATGCCTTCGACCGGCTCGGCCGCGACGACGCCGAGCTGCACATCGTGGGCACCGGCTCGGCCGAGTCGTCACTGCGGCAGCGGGCGTCACGCGTTCGCCACGGCACGGTGCGGTTTCTCGGGCACTTCGACGATGCCGACCTGATCGCGCAGGAGATCGCTGACGCCGACGTGTTCGTCCTGGGCTCCTACCGGTTCGACACCCAGGGGCTGGTGCTGGCGGAGGCGGCCGCCACCGGCACGCCGATCCTCTACTGCGATGAACGGCTCACGGTCGGCGTGAGCCCACAGAACGCACTGCTCACCGGCCCCGAGCCGGAGGCACTGGCCGCGGGCATGGCCGAGCTGATCGGGTCGCCGCAGCGCCTGGTGGAGATGTCCGCCGCCTCGAGGAGGATTGGCAGGGAACTGACGCCGGCCGCCATGGCCCAGGCCTACCTCGCCGTCTACCGCAGGGCGATCGACCGCGTCTCCGCGCTGCCGCGCTGACCCTGGAGAGCGCTACTCCCCCGCGTCCACCAGCGGCCGGACGGCCGGCCTGGGGGCGTTGGTCTGGGCCTCGGGATGGAAGCGCGACAGGATCACGACGCCGGCGACGGCCACCGCCCCGCTGATCGCCATGCCGACCCCGTCCAGCGGGCCGAGCCGAACCCCTTCGCCGAGCACGGCCAGGCCGAAGGTGACGGCCACGATCGGGTCGGTGGTCGTCATGGAGCCGACGACGATCTCGGCCGGTCCGTTCGCGTAGCCCTGCTGCACCATCCAGCCGCCGACGACGTAGCAGATGACCAGGAAGACCGCGACCGTCCAGAACAGGGGACGCTGCACGAAGTCGGGCGTCCGTACCAGCTCCGAGACGGTCTTCACCATGGCGGAGGACAGCCCGTAGAAGAACGAGCCGCCCGACGCCCACATCAGGCAGCGCACCGCGGGCGACCCGAACCGTCCGAAGAAGCCGAGGAGCCCGCCGCACGCGAACACGATCAGGCAGGCGACGATGATCCGCGTGGGCGGCAGCTGGGTGTCCGGGGCGGCAGAGGATGCGGAGAACAGCGTGAACACGACGATCCCGATGATCGTCAGCGCGACCGCGCCCCAGATGACCTTGCTGGGCCGGAAGCCGTGGATCTTCGCGGCGAGCAGCACCGCCCATGGGACCGCGAGGATGCCGACGGGCTGCACGACCGTCACCGGCGCGAGCATCAGGCCGACGATGTGCATGCTGGCGCCGACAGCCACCGTCGCGAGTCCGAGCAACCAGCGGGGGTTGCGCAGGAGGCTGAGCACCTGACCCAGTCCCATCGACCGGTTCTCGGCATCCTTCTCGACCGTGTTGCTCACGGCGAGGTGCTGGATCGTGGAGCCGCCGGCGAAGAGGAAGGACGCCACGACGACGATCCCGATGGCCAGCGGGATGTTCTGCTGCCCGAGCGTGAAACCCGGGATGACCAGCGGAATCGAGGTGCTCAAGGACGACCTGTTCGTGTGAATGGCGAGTGGGCCGCCAGCCTATCCGAGCGAACTCGATTCCCCATCACCAGGCCGTGGCGCCCGTCGGGCGGCCCGCGCACGCCGGGGCCGAGTCGGCGCCCGTCAGGAGCACGTCCCGTCAGGCGACCTCCGGCGCCGGCGGCCGCGTGTCCAGCCGTGCCAGCCCGAGGGCGATCCCGCCCGCGATGAGCGCCCCCGCCAGCGTGGCGAGGGTCCGCTCCGAAGCGAGCAGGGCCGGGTTCGCGCCGGCCGAACCCAGAAGGACGACCGAAGGGGTGAGGAAGAACACCTCGCGCACGTAGTCGGACGCCATGGCATAGGCGAAGCTCAGGACGGTGCACACGACGAGCAGCACGAGCACCCCCGGGAGCGGCAGGAGCAGTGCGGCGACGAGCGCGAGCAGCCCGCCGCCGATGGTGCCCAGGACCCGCTCGGACGCCTTCTTCATGGTCTGGTCGTCGAAGGGACGCAGCACCACGGTGAGGGTCAGGGCGACCCAGTAGCCGTGCGGCACCTGCCACATCGCCACCAGGTACACCACCGCCCCCGTGGCGAGGGCAGTCACCGCGGCGTGCCGCCAGGCGCGCGCCTGTTCGAGACCCGGCGCACGCGGTGCCCGGGGCAGCCTCGTCGCCATCGCCACCATGAGCGCTGCCCCGACCAGCAGCCAGAAGGCGGTTCGCACCGGGTCGAAGTCGCCGGGAACGAGGAGCAGGACGGCAACGCTGGTGGGCAGCGCGGACAGCAGCCCGTCGGCGATCATCCCGGCCGGCGCAACCAGCAGGCAGCACAGGGCAACGAAGCACGCCGCAGCGAGCGGCTGCCCGCGGAGCGCGACCGCGACCGTTCCCGCCATCACCGACGGCAGCACGAGACCCGCCGCATGTGCCGGACGCAGGAAGATCGCCGAGCGCAGGGTGGTGAGGAAGCCCAGCCCGATGCACAGGGCGGCCGGCAGGCCACCCAGCAGGTAGCCGGCCACGACGGGTGCCAGCACGACCACCGTGGCCACCGCGGCCAGGGTCAGCGTCGCGCCCGGCACCGCCCAGGCTGCCCAGCGACGCGTCATGGCTGTTGAGCGTAGCGGGCCGGGAACGCCGGGCCGATCACCAGCCGCCGCCACCACCGCCGCCGAAGCCGCCACCGCCGGAGAAGCCGGAGCCCCCGCTGGTGGCGGCGGTCGCGTGCTGCATCGAACTGGACATGGTGCTGGCCAGCGAGTCCATCGAGGAGGAGAAGCTGGAGTAGTTGAAGCCGTACCCGTAACCCACGTACCAGGAGGGGGTGAAGGCGTACCGCCCCTGCTCGGCCAGTTGGGCGAAGACCTTCGTCCACCGCTCGGCCACGCCGAACATGATGGCGTAGGGCAGGTAGCGGGAGAACACGTCGATGCCCTCCTCGAACTTGATCTGGTCCGCCTCGGCGGTGCTCAGGTAGAGCTCGAAGCCGCGCGCCTGGGCGAGCACGGCGGAGCCTGCGGCCGTCCGGTGGCCGAACTTGTTGTTCATGGCCAGCACGGCCAGGCCGGTGACCACGCCGGCGGCACCCACGAGTCCCCAGCCGACCAGACCCAGCAGGAGGCCCAGCCCGACCCCGGCGAGAATCAGGCCGAGGCCGGCGGCGAACGCCAGCCCACGCACCGTCGCCGGGTTCCGGGTGAACCACTTGAGGTCGGTGGTGACCCGCTTGTGCAGCGCGTTCTGGGTCTCGGACAGCAGGCCGGCGTAGGAGGAGTCGCGCAGGTCGTCCGTGGTGACCTGGTCGCCCTCGGAGAACATCTTGGTGAGCAGCCGCTGCTCGTAGCCCACCAGGCGGTCGCCGCCGCCGCCGAGACGTGTGAACGTCCAGTCCTTCCTGCCCGTCTGCTCGATGCGGAGGTGGCCACGGACGGCGAGGTCGATCACCGTGGCGGTGACGTCGCGGTTGTCGGCGCTCGCGTCGGTCAGCGTCCCGAGCTCGCCCGGACGGGCGCCGGCCGGCGGTGTGAACTGCACGGCCACGGGCACGTCGTGCGTCTGGTAGCCGACGGTGGCCTCCTGGCCGGGGGCGGGTGCGACACCGGGGGTCAGGCCGAGGTAGACCTGGTCGCGTGCGCCGCGGCGCGTCCGGCGGAAGACCGCGGCGAGGCCCAACGCCGAGAGCGCGGCCGCTGCGCCGCCCGTCCACGGGGTGAGCGGGAACATGTTGCCGACGTTGAGGCGGCGCTCGAGCCGGGCCTCGGCCGCCGGGGTGAACGTGCCCGCGGGGAAACCCGCGACGACCTGGACACCGCTGCCGTTGCCGACGCCGGAGGCGGAGAAGGTGGCCGCCGACCCGCTCCGGCCCGCTTCGCACGGTTCGGAGAAGCCCTGGCCGGAGAAGCAGGCGACCCGCGAGACGGCCGCCGGGCCGGTGACGGTCACGCTGGCCGAGGCGATGCCGACCTCCCACGCGTCGCCGATCACGTTCCAGTTGAACTCGTCGAGGCCGGACGTGGCCTGGTCGCGCGCGATGAGACCGTGGATCGTGTAGTTCAGCTGATAGGTCTGCGTGCCGTGGAAGATCTGGTTCTCGCTGCCGACGCGCACCAGGAGGTTGCCGTCCTGCTCCTTGGTCTGGACCTCGGCGTTCGCCCCGCTCGGGCTGGTCACCGTGCCCACGGTCATGTCCAGCATGCGCCAGTGGTCGGGGTCGTTGCCGATGGCCTGGCGGAGCGGGAAGAACATCTTGACGCCGTGGCCGCCGTCCCGGCCGAACTCGTAGCTGAGGGTCACCTGCACGGCCGCGTTCCCGTCGGCGTCGACGGTCGCCACAGCCCGGTAGTCGGTGATCGTGCCGTCCCCCACGTCCGCCCGGGCCGTCGTCGACCCGAAGGCGAGGGGTGTGAGAACCAGCAGCAGGGCCAACAGTGCCAGCGAGAGCCGCTTCATGGCTCGAGCCTAACAACAGCGGACCGTCCGCTCGTCCGGGCGGACCCCGGTCCGTCCCTGACCGGCGGGGGGCGCTCGCTATCCTGACCGCACACACAGGAGGTGCGCGATGACGGGGCAGGCGGTGACGGCCGAACTGCTCGCTGTGGTCGTCGCCCTGGTGGAGGGCCGGCCGTCCGTTCTCGCGCTCGGGGAACCCCCTCGGCTGCCGTCCGGCCCGCTGCTGCCCAGCCACCGCTCGCTCCAGGCTGCGACCCGTGCGTGGGTCGAGGAGCAGACGGGACGCCGGCTGGGCTATCTGGAGCAGCTCTACACGTTCGCCGACCTCGACCGGGAGGGCGAGGGCGGCCGTCCGATGTCGGTGTCGTACCTCGGGCTGACCACGCCCGGCAACCCCGGGATCGGCGGGTGGCGCGACTGGTACTCCCTGCTGCCGTGGGAGGACACGCGCACCGACACCACTGTCCTCAGCGAGGTGATCGAGCCCCGGCTCTGGCGCTGGGTCGAGGCGGACGCCGGCCCGCGGGCCGAGCGACGCCGGCGCGTGCAGATCACCTTCGGGCTGGGCGGGGAGGCCTGGCAGCCCGAGCTCGTGCTGCAGCGCTATGAGCTCCTCTACGAGAGCGGGCTGGTGCCCGAGTCGCCGGACGCCTGGCGCAGGGCCGACGCCGAACTCGTCCCCGGTGACCGGATGGCCGGTGACCACCGCCGGGTGCTCGCGACCGGGCTGGCCCGCCTGCGGGCGAAGATCGGCTACCGCCCGGTCGTCTTCGAGCTGATGAGCCCCAGCTTCACCCTGCGGCAACTGCAGGAGTGCGTGGAGGCGCTGGCCGGAAGGGCCGTGCACACCCAGAACTTCCGGCGGTTGATCGAGCAGCAGGACCTGGTCGAGGAGACCGGCGAGGTGCACGCCGGCACCGGTGGCCGACCCGCCCGCCTCTACCGGTTCCGGCGCCAGGTACTCCACGAGCGCCACGTCGCCGGCACCAAGCTGCCCACGACCCGCTCGCGCTGACGCCCGACCCGTGAGCGTCCAAGGGGCGGGAATAACCCTTGACGGACTTTTGCTCAGATGTAGCATAAGGGCGACGAAGGGACGACCGATGACCACGCTGACCGCTGCCGACCTCTATCCGAAGGTTGCGCACGTGATTCCGTCCGTGGAGTGGGCCACGATGGCCGACGACGTGGACGCGATCCTGCGGCTGAAGCAGGAACGCAACGCCGTGATCCTGGCCCACAACTACATGACGCCCGAGATCTTCCACGGGGTGTCGGACATCGTCGGCGACTCACTGGCACTGGCCCGCGAGGCCATCGACGTCAAGGCGGACGTGATCGTGCTGGCCGGCGTCCACTTCATGGCGGAGACGGCGAAGCTGCTGAATCCGGAGAAGACGGTCCTGATCCCCGACCTGCGCTCGGGCTGCTCGCTGGCGGAGTCGATCACTCCCGCGGACGTGCGCGCGCTGCGGGCCGCGAACCCGGGCGTGCCGGTGGTCACCTACGTGAACACGTCGGCCGCGGTGAAGGCGGAGTCCGACATCTGCTGCACCTCCGGCAACGCGGTGAAGGTGATCGAGAGCCTCGGCGTGCCGAAGGTCATCATGATCCCCGACCAGTTCCTGGCGGCGAACGTCGCCCGCCAGACCGGGGTCGAGGTGGTCATCCACCCGGGCGCGTGCGAGGTGCACGAGCGGTTCACCCCGCACGACATCCAGCAGGTGCGTGCAGAGAACCCCGGCATCACCGTCCTCGCGCACCCCGAGTGCCCGCCGGCCGTGATCGACGAGGCCGACTTCGCCGGTTCCACGGCCCAGATGGTGAAGTTCGTGGCCGCGAAGCGTCCGCTCAAGGTCGCGCTGATCACCGAGTGCTCGATGAGCGACAACGTCGCCCAGGCCTACCCCGACCTCGAGTTCGTGCGCCCCTGCAACCTGTGCCCGCACATGAAGCGCAACACGCTGTCGAAGATCCGCCACGCCCTGGAGACCATGACGAACGAGGTGACGGTGCCCGCAGACGTGGCCGACCGTGCCCGGCTCGCGGTCGAGAAGATGCTGGCGGTCGGCAAGTGACCGCCACGCGGGGGATTGCGACCGTCCAGGAGGCCGGCTGCCCGGTGATCATCGGCGCCGGCCTCGCCGGGCTCACCGCCGCCATCGAACTCAGCCCTCTCCCCTGCGTGGTGCTCAGCGCCGGAGCCGTGAGCACCGGCACGTCCACCGGCTGGGCGCAGGGCGGGGTCGCCGCCGCAGTCGGTCCCGACGACGATCCCGAACGGCACGCCCAGGACACCCTCGCAGCCGGGGCCGGGCTGTGCGACCCGGACGTGGTGCGGGCGATCACCGCAGCCGCGCCGGACGCCATCGCCTGGCTCTCCAGCCACGGATCCGAGTTCGACCGCGCCCCGGACGGCAGCCTGCGCCTGGGGCTGGAGGGAGCCCACGGTCGTCGCCGCATCGTGCACGCCCACGGCGACCGCACCGGCGCCGAGCTGCTCGAGACCGTGGTGGACGCGGCGCGCGCCCTGCCGTCGGTCTCGTTGTGGGACCACTCCCCCGCCCTGGAGATCCTGACGGACGCGGGCCGCGTGGCCGGCGTCCTGGTGGGCACACCCGACGGGCCCGTCGAGCTCCGCACCGAGGTGGTGCTGCTCGCCACCGGTGGCATCGGCGGCCTCTACACCCACACCACCAATCCCCTGTCCTCGCGTGGGCAGGGCCTCGCGCTCGCCCACCGGGCGGGCGCCGTCCTGCGCGACATCGAGATGGTGCAGTTCCATCCGACAGCGCTGGAGGTGGGCATCGACCCGATGCCGCTGGTCAGCGAGGCGGTGCGGGGCGAGGGTGCGATCCTGGTCAACGAGCTCGGCGAGTGGGTGCTGCGCAACCCGCTGTCGGCCCGCGACGTGGTGTCGCGCGCCGAGTGGGCGCAGCTGCAGGCCGGACACAAGGTGTTCCTCGACGCGCGCAAGGATCCCGGTGCGCGCTTCTCCGAGCTGTTCGGCTCGATCTATGCCACCGCGCGCAAGGCGGGCCTCGATCCGGCGAAGGACCTGCTGCCGGTGCGACCGGCCGCGCACTACCACATGGGTGGCGTACGGGTGGACCTCGCCGGGCGATCCTCCGTCGCGGGCCTGTTCGCCGCGGGTGAGGTGGCGTCCACCGGCCTGCACGGCGCGAACCGGCTGGCCAGCAACTCCCTGCTGGAGGCGGTGGTGTGCGGACGGTGGGTGGCCCAGCAGTGGCGTCGCGACGGCGTCGCGACCGGCACGCCCCCCGCGCCGCTGGCGCACAACTGGTCCGAGGCCTGGCAGCAGGGCTCGCCCGATCCGGTGATTCCCCGCGTCCGCCAGGTGGTCACCGCCGGCGCCGGTGTCCTGCGGGACGCCGACGGCCTTCGCGCGGCGCTCGCCGAGCTGGAACCCCTGCGCGCCAACGACGCGGGGCTGGTGGGCTACCTGGTGGTGGAGGCCGCGCTGCGGCGCGAGGAGTCGCGGGGCGGCCACACCCGACTCGACTTCCCCGAGACCCTGCCCGACGCCCGGCACATCCTCACCTTCCCCGACCTTGCGGGGCCCGGCCATGCCGTCGGCGGAGCCGCACCGGACGCCGTGGCGGTGCTCCGGTGAGGGCACTGCCGCGCATCGTGATCGAGCCACTGGTACGCGCAGCATTGCTGGAGGACCTCGGCCGCGCCGGTGACCTCACCACGGACGCGATCCTCGGCCCGGACGCGCACGCCACCGTCGCGCTCGTCAGCCGGGAGCCGGGCGTGATCGCCGGCACGGAGTGCGCACGGCTCGCGTGGGAACTGGTCGATCCGCGGATCGTCGTCTCCGACCTGCTCCCCGATGGCACCCGGGTGGAACCCGGGACGGTCATCGGCACCGCGTCCGGACCCGCGCGCGGCCTGCTGAGCGGCGAGCGCGTCGCGCTCAACTTCCTCGGCCACCTGTCCGGGGTGGCCACCGGCACCGCCACCATCGCGGACGCGATCGCGCACACGAAGGCCAAGGTGGCCGACACCCGCAAGACGATCCCCGGCCTGCGTGCGCTCCAGAAGCACGCGGTGAAGGCGGGGGGCGGCAGCAACCACCGCTTCGGCCTCGACGACGCCGTCCTGATCAAGGACAACCACATCGCCGTGGCGGGGGGCGTGACCGCGGCGGTGACGCAGGCGAGGGCCGGCGTCGGCCACCTGGTGAAGATCGAGGTCGAGGTCGACTCCCTCGATCAGCTGGCCGAGCTCCTGGAGGTGGGGGCCGACGCGGTCCTGCTCGACAACATGGGGCCCGACCTCCTGCGGCAGGCGGTCGGGATGGTCTCGGACCGCATGATCACCGAGGCGTCCGGACGGATCACTCCCGCCACCGCCGTCCCGATCGCCGAGGCCGGGGTGGACCTCATCTCCGTCGGCTGGCTGACCCACTCCGCCCGCGTCCTCGACATCGGCCTCGACTACGCCGGCGGGTGAACGGGCGCCGCTCAGGCGGTGAGGATCGCCTCGGCGGTGCGGCGCCCGGACACGAGCGCGCCCTGGATGGACGCGGTGTCGCGATGGTCGCCGCACACGAACAGGCCGGGGCCGAAGCTGATCCGGCGGCGCACCTCGACCGGAGGCGGCATCTCCGGGAGCGCCTCCCGGATGACGTGGGTGGCCAGCAGCCGCCACCCGTCGGTCGGACGGGAGTAGAGCGAGGCCAGCTGTTCGCGCACCGCTTCCACCGGGGGCGGCTCCGTGCCGGGCGCGAGGAGGGCGGACGCCTGCACCAGGTGTTGACCGGCCGGCGCGTAGCTGGGCGCGGCGTTCGAGACCACCGCGGTGTTGATCACCGGGCCGGCGCCGCGCCGGCCCTCGACCATGAGGTAGCGGCTCGACGTGGGGGCGGTCGGGCTGGCGAACCACCACGTCACCACGCCCTTCATGGCCACCGACGGCACTTCGGGCACCAGCCGTGTCGCGGTGCCGGGATCGGTGGCGACCACCACGAAGGCGGCCGGCCGCTCCCCGTCCGGGGTGTGCACGACCCATTCGCGGCCCTCACGCACGACCGCGGTCACCGGCACCTCCAGCTCGACCGGCGCGGCCAGTGAGGCGGCCAGCTGTGCCGGGATCGCCGCCATGCCCTGCGCGGGCAGTGCGGGCACCCCCAGCGTGAAGGAGCGCACCAGCAGCCGCGTGAACCGGGCTGAGGTGCGTCCGTCGTCCTCGAGCAGCACGCCGGCGAGGAACGGTTCCACCACCCGGTCGCGCAGCGGACCGGAGAACCCCACGGCATCGAACGACGCGGCCAGCGGCCGGTCGGGAATGGCCAGCAGGCGCGGCACCGGACCCAGCGCTGCGGCGGCCCAGCGGGTGAGCGCGGACACGGCGGCGGGGCGGAGGTAGCGGGAGCCGTCGGGACCGAGCAGGGTCAGCGGGTTCGCCGACAACACCGACACCCCGTCGTCGTCACGGATCGCGATGCCGCGTCCGAAGGGCTGCAGGCCGAGTGCCGACAGGTCGAGCTGGCTCTTCGCGTCGGGGTAGGCCGGGTTGAGCAACTGGAAGCCGCGGTCGCAGCGAAATCCGTCCACCAGGTCGGTGCGTACCCGTCCGCCGACAGCGTCGCCCGCCTCGAGCACGGCCACCCGCCGGCCGCCCGCGGTCAGCACGCGTGCGCACTGCAGGCCGGCCAGGCCCGCCCCGATCACGATTCCGTCGGTCATGGCCCCCATCCTTGCAGCGCCGGCCAACCCGGCTACCCCGGTGCGCATCGATCAAAGCCCGCTGGCTAGGACGTTTTCGCCGTCGTAACCGAGGTTGGTTACGGTGGTCCAATGAGCACTGAGACCGTGCCGGCTTCGTTGGTCGTCCAGACCCCGGTACCCACCGACGAAACACCGACCATCGAGCCGCATCGGGTCGGTCCCGTGGCGAAGCCGTCGCACCCGCTCGCGCTGGCGCCGGTGTCCGCGCCTCCGCACTCCGTGGACGGCTTCGTCCGGGAATTCCTGCGTGAGCTGAACACCGGCCAGGGCGTCGCCCTGTCGCGCTCGACGGTGAACGACCAGTACCTGGCCCTGGCCCGCACCGTCCGCCACTACCTGATGGCGCGCTGGCTGGAGACGCTGCGCCACAACCGCCAGTCCAAGGCGAAGTACGTCGGCTACCTGTCGGCGGAGTACCTGCTCGGACGGCAGCTCGGCAACGCGTTGATGGCCACCGACCTCAACGACGTCGCGGAGAAGGCACTGGCCAGTTGCGGCCTCGACCTCGCCACGCTGCGTGCGCAGGAGGTGGAGCCGGGCCTGGGCAACGGCGGCCTGGGACGCCTCGCCGCGTGCTTCATCGACTCCCTCGCGACCATGAGCGTCCCCTGCATCGGGTACGGCATCCGCTACGAGTACGGCATCTTCCGCCAGACGTTCGTCGACAACCGCCAGGTCGAGCAGCCCGACACCTGGCTCGCGCTCGGTGCGCCGTGGGAGTTCCCCCACCCGGAGGCCGCGGTCCAGGTGGACTTCGGCGGCCACACCGAGACCTACGACGACGAGGGCGTGGAGCGGACGCGGTGGGTGCCCGCCTGGAACGTGCTGGGCATCCCGTACAACTACATGGTCCCGGGCTACCAGAACGGACGCGTGAACACGCTGCGGTTGTGGAGTGCGGTCGCCACCAAGGCCTTCGACCTGTCGATCTTCAACTCCGGTGACTATGCCGAGGCCGTTCGCGCGCAGACGTTCGCGGAGAACATCACCAAGGTGCTCTACCCCGAGGACTCCACGCCCCAGGGCAAGGAGCTGCGCCTGCAGCAGCAGTACTTCTTCGTCGCCTGCTCCATCCGCGACTTCATCGAGCAGATGGTCGAGGAGGACTTCGACCTGCACGACCTGCCCTCGCGCATCCACTTCCAGCTCAACGACACCCACCCGGTGATCGCCGTCCCCGAGCTGATGCGCATCCTGGTCGACGAGAAGAAGTGGGAGTGGGACGAGGCCTGGGATGTGACCAGCCGGTGCTTCGCCTACACCTGCCACACGCTGCTGCCCGAGGCCCTGGAGACGTGGTCGACCGACCTGATGGGACGGCTGCTGCCGCGCCACCTCGAGATCATCTACCGGATCAACGACGAGTTCCTCGAGGAGATCCGGGCGGCCTACCCCGACGACGAGCTGCGGGCACGCCGGATGTCGATCATCGCCGACTACCCCGAGCGTTCCGTCCGGATGGCCTACCTGGCGACCGTGGCAGGCACGAAGGTGAACGGTGTGGCGGCGCTGCACTCCCAACTGCTGGCCGACAAGGTGCTTCCCGACTTCTCCGGCTACTGGCCGCAGAAGTTCACCAACGTCACCAACGGCGTGACGCCGCGCCGGTTCCTGCGGATGGCGAACCCGTGGCTGTCCGAGCTGATCACCGACACCGTCGGGCCGGGCTGGGTGACGGACCTGGAGCGGCTCGCCGAGCTGGAGCCGTACGCGGAGGACGAGGACTTCCGGCGCGCGTTCCGGAAGGCCAAGGAACAGAACAAGACCCGCCTGTACAACCTGCTGCGCACCCGCGACGGGATCGACCTGCCCGACGGCCACCTGCTCGACGTGATGGTCAAGCGCCTGCACGAGTACAAGCGCCAGACGCTCAAGCTCCTGCACCTGGTCACGCTGTACGACCAGCTGATCTCCGAGCGCGTCGATCCGAAGACGATCCTCCCGCGGACGGTTGTCTTCGGCGCGAAGGCGGCTCCCGGCTACCGGATGGCCAAGGAGACCATCTTCCTGATCAACTCCGTGGCCGCCACGATCAACACCGACAAGCGCCTGCAGGGGCGGCTCAGTGTCGCCTTCCCGGCCAACTACAACGTCACGCTGGCCGAGAAGCTCATTCCGGCCGCCGACCTGTCCGAGCAGATCTCGTTGGCAGGCATGGAGGCGTCGGGGACGGGCAACATGAAGTTCGCCCTCAACGGTGCCCTCACGATCGGCACCGACGACGGCGCGAACGTGGAGATTCGCCAGCTCGTCGGCGACGACAATTTCTTCCTGTTCGGCATGGTCGAGCCGGAGGTCGAGGCGCTGCAGGCGTCCGGCTACCACCCGGGTGAGTACTACGAGTCCAACCCGGACCTGAAGAGCGCGATCGACCTGATCTCGTCCGGCGCCTTCAGCAACGGGGATCGCAACGCCTTCGATCCCGTGGTGTCGAACCTGCTGTACCAGGACCGCTTCATGGCGCTGGCCGACTACCAGTCCTACGTCGAGGCCCAGGGACGGGTCGAGGCGGCGTACCTCAACAAGGAGGCCTGGACCAAGGCGTCCATCCGCAACGTCGCCCGCTGCGGGTTCTTCTCCTCCGACCGTTCGATGCGCGACTACCTGAGCCGCATCTGGGGAGCCACCCCCGACCGTTGAACCGTCCCCAATTCGGTCCAGCCGGGGGAGGCGGGAGACCCGTCGTCCGGTCAGGGCAGCGGGACGCTGACCAGCCGGTCGTCGCCGGGGCGCGGGGTGCCTCGCGCGGTGTTGTTGGTGAGGACGTAGAGCCGGTCGCCGACCACCTCGACGGCCCGGATCCGCCCCAGGCCGTCCAGGAGGACGGACGGCCTGCCGGCCACCCCCGCCACCATGGGCACCGTCCAGACCCGCTCGCCGCGCAGGGCGGCGAAGTACACGCTTCCGTCCGGCCCGATCGCGATCCCGCTGGGCGAGGCCTCGGAGGTGCGCCAGATGCGGACGGGAGGCGTCACCCCCGCGACGTCCGTCTCGCCCTCCGTCTGCGGCCACCCGTAGTTCGCTCCGGCGGTGATGCGGTTCAGCTCATCCCACGTGCTCTGGCCGAACTCGCTGGCCCACAGCTGGCCGGTGGCGTCCCACGCCAGGCC
This sequence comes from Actinomycetes bacterium, assembly GCA_023392635.1. Taxonomy (GTDB): domain Bacteria; phylum Actinomycetota; class Actinomycetes; order Propionibacteriales; family Propionibacteriaceae; genus Propionicimonas. Next base: position 20,423 of record JAEVYS010000089.1, read on the forward strand.
CTGCACATTGCGGTGGCCGTAGGAGTACACCGGCGTGCCGAACGGATTGCCGGGCGGGACGCCGCCGTCGGCTGTGACCCGGAGGATCTTGCCCCCGAGGGATCCCCGGTCCTGGGCGAGCTCGCTGCGGCCGGAGTCCCCGGTGCCGATGTAGAGCAGCCCGTCCGGTCCGAACCTGATGCGTCCCCCGTTGTGGTTGCCCGCCTTCGGAATGCCGGTCAGGATCGTCCGGGGGTCGCTCAGAGCGTGCTCCGCGTAGCGGAACCTGACCACCCGGTTGTCGGTCGCTGCGGTGTAGTACAGGTACAGCAGCTGGTCCTCGGCGAAGGTGGGTGACAGCGCGAGACCGAGCAGGCCGCCCTCACCGCCCGGGACGACACCGGGAACCTGGTCGACCAGGCGCATCGCGCCATCGGCGATCCGGACGAGCTGCGCGCGGTCCCGCAGCGTCACCAGCACGCTCCGGTCGGGAAGCAGCGCGAGGTCCCACGGCACCTCCAGGCCGGTGGCGAGAACGGCCCGCTCGCCCACCGGCGTGGGCAGCGGTTCCGGTGGCTGCGACACGGCGGTGCACCCACCGAGAAGCAGCGCCATGGCAACGGCCGCCACCAGGGTGCGCATGTCCCGATGATGCCCGCCGGCCTCAAACCCCGGCTCAGTCCAGGGCGCGGGCCCGCGCCTCGGGGAGCAGGAGCGCGGCACCCGCTGCGAGCAGGAAGGCCCCGCCGAACACGGCGAAGACGAGCGGCTGGCCGCCCGCGGCGAGCAGGAGGGGCACGCTCAGCGGCGCGAGAATGGAAGCGATCCGGCCGAACGCTGCCGCGGCGCCGGTCCCGGTGCCGCGCACGCTCGTCGGGTAGATCTCCGGGCCGATCGCGTACAGCGCCCCCCACGCGCCCAGGTTGAAGAACGACAACGCGCACCCGAAGGCGATGATCGCAGCGACGCTGTTCGCGAACCCGAACGCACCCGCGGCGATCGCCGAACCGGCGAGGAACGTGGCCAGCGTCGCGCGCCGTCCCCAGGCTTCCACCAGGTAGGCGGCGGCCGCGTACCCGGGCAGCTGGGCGAGCGTGATGACCAGGGTGTACTCGAACGACTTCACCAGCCCGTTGCCCTGGGCGACCAGCAGGGTGGGCAGCCAGGTGAACGCGCCGTAGTAGGACAGGTTGATGAAGAACCAGACGGCCCAGAGCGCGGCCGTCCGGCGCCGGAAGGCCGGCGACCAGATCGACTCCGTCGCGACCGGCGGGTGTGCCGCCTCGTCGGGGGCGGAGACGGGCTCGACACCGGCCGCCTCCTCGAAGGTGCGGACGGCGTCCTCCGCCGCTTCCACGCGTCCCTTCCGTTCGAGGAAGCGCACGGACTCCGGCAGTCCCCAGCGCACCACCGCGGCGTAGGCGGTCGGCACGATGCCGACCGCGAGCGCCCAGCGCCAGCCCTGGTCGAACGCGGGGATCACCAGGTAGCCGATCAGCGCGGCGAGCAGCCAGCCGACCGCCCAGAACGCCTCCAGGGCCACCACCATGCGCCCACGGATACGGCGCGGGGCGAACTCGCTGACCAGCGTGGACGCCACCGGCAGCTCGGCGCCGAGCCCGAGGCCCACCAGGAAGCGGAGCGCGATCAGCATCCCGACGCCGGCGGCGAGCGCGGACGCGCCGGTGGCGAGGCCGTAGACCAGGAGCGTCACGGCGAAGACCTGGCGCCGGCCGATGCGGTCGGCCAGCAGTCCCCCGAGCGTCGCACCTAGGGCCATGCCGACGAATCCGATCGACGCGATCCAGGAGAGGGTGGCCGGCGTGAGGTGCCACTGCACAGCGAGGGCCGCCATCACGAAGGAGATGAGCCCGACATCCATCGCGTCGAGCGCCCACCCGACACCGGACCCGACCAGCAGCTTGGCATGCGCTCGACCGAACGGCAGCCGGTCCAGCCGTTGCGCACGCGTCAGTCGCTCACCCGAGTCCACCACCTGTGCCCTCCTTCGGCCCAGCGCATCGTAGCCGCGAACGGCGGTGGCGTCGCAGCGACGGTTACGGGGTGGATCCGGCCGTGGCCGTGGTGCTCCGGGACGCGGACGGTGTGGTCGCCGAGCTCCCGGCCGACGTGGCCGTCCCGCTGGTGGCGGGGCTCGAGGTCACGGTGTTGCTCGCGGAGGGCGAACCGGTCGGCGACGGTGTGGCGGAGCCGGGAGTCGGGGTCGGGGTGGGACCCGGCGAAGCGGTCGAAGGTGACGGGGTCGGGGTGCCAGACGGGGACGGGGTCGGAGTGCCGGACGACGACGGCGTCGGCGTCGGCGTCGGCGTCGGCGACGGTTGCGGGGTCTTCGACCTGGTGGCCGTCGCGGTCGGGCTGGGCAGCACGGTGGTGGCGGTGGGCGACGGGAGCCCGGCCGGCATGTAGCTGCCGACACGGCGGCTCAGCGATGCCTTCGACTGGTCACCGGTGAGGAACCGCATCGGGTCGACGTAGGAGCCGTCGAGGATCACCTCGAAGTGCAGGTGGCAGGCCGTGGAACGCCCGGTGGATCCGATCCGGGCGATCACGTCAGCCTGGCGCACGGCCTGACCGACGGTCACCTCGATCCGGCTGAGGTGGTTGTACGTGGTCGAGAAGGTGTGACCGCCCCGGTCGGCGTGGCGCAGGATGATCCGGTTGCCGTACCCGCCGGCCCAGCCGGTGAAGGCAACCGTCCCGTCCAGGGAGGCGTGCACCGCGTCGCCGCAGGGTTGCCCCAGGTCGACGCCGTCGTGCCAGCGCTGCTTGTGCGTGAACGGGTCGCTGCGGTAGCCGAAGCCGGTGGACGGGGTGTGGTCGCTGACCGGCCAGCCGATGAGCGGGCCGTCGACGCCGACGTCCGCCGGTGCCGTGTTCACGCCGACCGGGTCGGTGAGGAGGTCGTCCCCATCGATCACGCCCGCGACGAGCCCGGGCGCGGGGGCCAGTGCCGCCGCCGCTGCCGGCGGCTCGGGAAGCGTGGCCGGGAGCCCGGGCGCCGCCGCTGACGGCACCGGGAGCACGACGTACACCACGTCGCCCGCAACGATCGCCACCAGGGCGACCAGGAGGACGCGCCGCACCATGCCGAGCACCAGGGAGCCTGCGGCCGAGTGGCGTCCGCGCGCCCCTTCGGCCGAGGCCCTCCGTGGCGCCGCATGCCCGGCGCCGGCCCGGAGGGCGGTCGGCCGGCTGAGAGCATGCCGGGGAACGCTGTGGTACGCGTGCCGTGGCTGCACGAGCTCCCCCTCTCGCGACCCTCCCATGATCGCCCTGCAGCTGGGAGGTCGGAAGGCCAGCCGGAATACCTTGAGCAATTCTCAGGCTGCGCCCAGACAGCCGGCTCTCAGGAGCGCGGGGCCCGGCCGGACCGCTGTCCGGCCGGGCTCTCGCGATCAGGCGTTCGCGCCCACGGGCAGCGACTCCGCATCGGACTCGGTGTACACCCGCTCATCGAGCAGCCCGTTGCGCTTGGCGACCAGGGTGGGCACCAACGCCTGGCCAGCGACATTGGTCGCAGTGCGCATCATGTCCAGGATCGGGTCGATGGCGAGCAACAGGCCGACGCCCTCCAGGGGCAGACCGAGGGTGGACAGGGTCAGGGTGAGCATCACCACGGCGCCCGTCAGGCCGGCGGTCGCCGCGGAGCCGACCACGGAGACGAAAGCGATCAGCAGGTAATGGCCGGCGTTCAGCGGGACGTGGTAGAGCTGCGCGACCGTGATGGCCGCGAGCGCGGGATAGACCGCTGCGCAGCCGTCCATCTTCGTGGTCGCGCCGAGCGGGACGGCGAACGAGGCGTACTCGCTGGGCACTCCGAGGCGCTCGATCACGGCGTGCCGGGTCACCGGCAGAGTGCCGACGGAGCTGCGGGAGACGAAGCCGAGCACGATCGCGTCCCACGCGCCGGCGAAGAATCGGCGCACGCTCAGGCCGTGCGCCTTGAGCAGCGCCGGGTAGAGCACGAACAGGACGAGGGCGCAGCCGACGTACACGTCCAGGGCGAACACGCCGAGCGGGGCAAGGAGGTCCCAGCCGTAGGTCGCGATCGCCTTCCCGATGAGCGCAGCGGAGCCGATCGGCGCGAGGCGGATGACCCACCACACGAGCTTCTGGAACACCTCCAGGAGGCTGGTGGAGAGCTCGATGAAGCGGTTCGCCTTCTCGCCGACCGCGAGCGCGGCGGCACCGAGCGCGATGCCGAGCACGACGAGCTGGAGGACGTTGAAGGACACCGAGTTCGTCACGCTGATCGCGTCACCGCTCTGGGTGGCGTGGCCGGAGACCTCGAGACCGAGGATGTTGGCCGGGAACAAGGACTTTAGGAAGTCGAGCCAGGTGCCCTGCACGCCGGCGGCCTGCGCCTGGCCCAGGTTCACGCCCGCGTTGGCACCCGGGTTGGTGAGCAGCCCGATTCCGATGCCGATCGCGACGGAGAAGAGGGCGGTCACGGCGAACCAGACGAGCGTCTGGACGGCCAGCCTGGCCGCGTCCGTGACGTGGCGCAGTTGCGTGATCGAGACGATGAGGGCGGTCAGGACCAGCGGCACGACGAGTACGCGCAGCAGTTGCACGAACAGGGTTCCGACCGTGTTGAGGGTCGTGGTGAGCCAGTCGAGGGTGAAGCCGCGGGCCAGGAAGCCGAGGGCGACGCCGACAGCGAGGCCGATCAGCACCTGCGCCCAGAACGGGACGCGGGCACGACGCGGGCGCGCGGTCGCGGGCACGGTTGATGAGGTGGACATGGTTTCCTTTCACGGGGTGGGAGGTCCCGCCGAAGGGCGGGAGGTCGGGGGCGCGCGGGTCAGCGTCGACAGCGGTCGCTGTCGACGTGGCCGAGATCGACCTCGAGTCGACGCCACAGGTGCTGGTGCACCACCCCGTCCTTTCCTCTGGAGCCCCGCGAATCCTCCACCGGGCCCGTTCTGGGTTACCCGCGAAGGGCACACGTGAACCGGTGGGCCGGGGTCCGGCCCACCGGTATCCGGATGCTGGTCAGACCAGTGCTGCGTCCAGCGTGATCGTCGTGCCGGTCAGCGCCTTCGAGACCGGGCAACCGGTCTTGGCGCCCTCGGCGAATTCGGTGAACTGCTCGGGGGTGAGCCCGGGGACCGAAGCGCGGACCGTGAGCACGATCCCGGTGATGCCCTCCCCGGCCACGAAGGTCACGTCGGCCTTGGTGTCGATGGACTCGGCCGTCGTGCCGTTCTGGGCGAGGGCGTGGGATAACGCCATCGAGTAGCACGCGGAATGGGCGGCCGCGATGAGTTCCTCGGGGCTGGTCCTGCCCTCCGTCTCGCCGGCCCGGGAGCGCCAGTCGACCTCGACACTGCCGAGGGTGGAGTTCAGGAACTCGACTTCGCCCTGACCTTCCATGAGGGAGCCCTCCCAGTGGGCCTGTGCGGAGCGAACGGTCATGGTGCCTGCCTTTCGAGAGATCGGGGTTGCTGTCCGGCCTGTACCCAACCTGCAACGGCAGCCACTCGGCGCCTATTCCGTGCGGCCTGCGCGCCGCCGGGTAGTCTCGCGAAATGGGCGCGGAGAGGAGCATCAGCAAGCCGGTGGCACCGACCCCGCCCGCCCCGGTGGAGGCGCCGTCCAACCGGGCGCTCGCCCTGGCCGGCCTGGTCGGGGGGGCCGTGTTCGTCGGCCTGATGGTCGCCGCGGGCCAGATCTACGACGCGGTGACGGACGAGGACGGCGTCTCCGGGCTCGACCAGCCGGTGCTCAACGCGGCCATCGCCCTGCGGACGCCGTTCTGGAATTCCTTCGTGACCGGCTTCACCAATCTCGGCGACACCCCGGCCATGGTGGTCATCGGCCTGCTGCTCACAGCCGGTCTGTACTACCGCTACCGGCGACGCACGATCTGGGTCCTGATGCTGGTGGCGGCTGCCGGCTCGCTGACGTTCACGGTGGTCGGCAAGGCCCTCGTCGGTCGCAACCGGCCCGCCACCGACTTCGCGGTCCCGCCGTACGAGCCGAGCTACTCGTTCCCGTCCGGGCACACCCTGAACAGCACGGTGGTGGCCGGCATGCTCGCCTACCTCGTGGTGTGGCTGGCGGCGCACGTCAGGGCGCGCGTGATCGCTGTCGCCGCCGCGATCGCCTGGGCGGTGGGCATCGGGCTGAGCCGGGTGTTCCTCGGCCACCACTGGCTCACCGACGTCATGTTCGCCTGGCTGTTCGGGCTGGCGTGGCTGGCCCTGCTGGTCACGGTGCACCAGTTCCTGGTCAGGCGCCGCCTCGCCCCACCGGCACCCGCGCAATTGTCCCAATAGGGCCCGATTCGCAGGCGCTCCTAGCCTGTGCGCCATGGGGGGAGGCGAGCAGGCACCGGCGGGTCGCGCGCGGCCACGGGTGTTCCTGAGCTACCGGCGCGCCGACACCCAGCACGCCGCCGGACGGGCGGCCGACAAGCTCGCCGACCGCTACGACCTCTTCATGGACATCGACACGATCCCGCCCGGCGTGGACTTCGCGGACTACCTCCGGCGGGCAGTGGGTGGCTGCGACGTGCTCCTCGCGTTCGTCGGAGACCGCTGGGCCGACGCTGTGGACGAGCACGGCCGGCGGCGCCTGGACGACCCGCAGGACTGGGTGGCGGCGGAGATCGCGACCGCACTCAGCAGGGGGATCCCGGTCATCCCGGTCCTCGTGGACGCCGCCGCGCTGCCGATGGCCGACATCCTGCCCGCATCGATTCGTCCGATGGTGGGCCGTCAGGCCGCGCCGCTGCGGTTCGAGACGTTCTCCGCCGACCTGAGCCACCTCGTCGCAGCGATCGACCATGCAGCCGCTGGACCGGCCGCGGCGCAGGCGGTCGATCAGGACGGCGTGCAGCGGGCGTTTGCCGAACGGTGGGCGAAGGAGCCTGCCCCTCGGGAGCGCACGCCGGTCGGGCTGGCGCTGCCAGCCGGTCGCCGGCGGACGGCACCGCTGGTCGTCGGCGCGGCCGCCGTGGTGCTCCTGGGGTTGGGGACCTGGTTCTGGCTCTCGCAGCCCCACACCGGCGCCTCCCCTGCGCCGACGTCGTCGGTGTCGACGGGGCCACCGCCCGCAGCGGCGACGGTTCCCCCTGCGACGTCGGTCGCCGCGCTGCGCGAGCGGGTCCCCCGGGCCGTCCGCGGGACGTGCCGAAAGCTCGTCCCGACCGACCCGGGGCTGACCGCCGACCTGCTCGTGGCCATCCAGTGCACTCCCACCGCAGCCGCGGGTGGCGGCCCCCGTCCGCGGTTCGCGTTCTACCTCCAGTACCGGAACACGGCCGCGGCACAGGCGGCGTTCCGTGGGTACTACGCCTCCGGCGCTCCCGGCCAGGGGGACTGCACGAGCGGGCCGGGCGAGGTCGCCGATGAGAGGCCCGGCGCGGGGACCGGCGTCCTGCGCTGCTACCGGGACGCGAACGACTACCTCGTGTTCGCCTGGACCGCGCAGGAGCAGGCCATCGTGGCGTCCGCGGCAGACCCGGATCGGTCGTTCGGTGACATGTTCTCCTGGTGGTCGAGCGCGGGCCCGTCGGCACCCTGACCCCGTGGTGGCAGCATTACCGCTACTCAGGGCCACGAACGCGGCCATAGCATCCGAGCCAGCCGGTTCTGGGTGCGGGGGGGCACGATGGAGATTGGTGGCTTTCAGCTCGGTCAGCAACTGCCGGGTGGTCGCTTCGGAGCCCGCTGGCGGGCCACCGGCTCCCAGGGCGAGCAGGTCCTGCTGAAACAGTTGGTGAGGATGCGTCGGGAGCAGGAGCCGTCATTCCTCGAGGCGCAGGACCTCCTGCGCGCCGTCACCTCTGCCTCCCTGGCGCGGACCTGGCCGTCGGTGTCCGACTCGGCCGGCACCCGCTGGGCGGTGGAGGAATGGATCGACGGCGTCTCACTGTCCGCGCTGCAGCAGGAGCACGTGCTGTCCACCGGCCAGGCGCTCGGGGTGGCCCGTGGCGTGCTCGGGGGGCTGGCCGCCCTCCACTCGTCCGGGATCGCCCACGGGCTGGTAGGTCCGGCGACGGTGATGCTGGACCGTTCGGGCAAGCCCACGCTGGTCGACTCCGGGCTGTGGGCAGCGGACCGGGAGGTGGCGGAGACCGACGTCTTCGCAGCCCCCGAGGTCGCCGCCGGCTCGTCCCCGACCCCCAGCGCCGACGTGTTCTCAGCGGGCAGCATGATCAGCGGCGCGCTGCAGGCCGGACCGGTCGACGCCGGCCTGGCGTCCGTCCTCGCCAGGGCCACGCACCCCGACCCGCTGCAGAGGCACCCGGACGGCGCCGCCTTCCTGGCGCAGCTCTCGGAAGCGGCCGAGCGCGCGTACGGACCGTTGTGGTGGACCCTCGAAGGCATCGGCGGGGCCGTGGCGTCCGCCCTCGGCGCGGGAGCGGCAGGAGCCGCAGGCACCGGCGCCGCCGGCGCAGGTTCGGCCGGCGTCATGTCGGGAAGCCTGGGAACCGGCAACGCCGCGATCCTCGCCGGCGCCGATGCCGGAGCCGGGGGGACGGGGGTCGTGACGGGCGCCGTCAGGTCGGGCAGCCGGCTGAGGGTGTTGATCCCCGTCCTCGTCGGAGTGGTCGTGATCGGCGTCGCGGCCGTAGCTCTCGCCAACAACGGCAGGTCGCAGCCGGGCGCACTGAACGCACCGGTCAGCACCCCGACCCCGTCCGCGACCGCGACCGTACCGTCCACACCGACGCCCACGCCCACGCCGCCGCTGGGGGCCGGTCTCAACGGCACCTACACCTACGAGTCGGTTCGCACGAAGAGCAACGACGCGCGCTTCCCCGTGGGAGAGCGGCAGACAACCACGTGGGTGGTCATGACGACCTGCTTCGGCGAGACCTGCACCTCCGACGCGACCGTGGACGGGACCGCCGTACCGGTGGAATTCACCCCGACCGGCTTCACCACCGACCTGACCTTCCCCGTGGACTGCATCCGGTTCGACACCCAGAAGAAGGTCGGCTCGGTCAACTACCGCCAGGTCCGCAAGCTGTCCGTGGTGACGGTCTCCGACGGTGTCATCACCAAGCTCTCCGGAACCTCGAAGACCAGGCAGCTGAAGGCGTGCAAGATCCAGACGATCCCGGTCGGCAGGTTCGAGTACAAGGTGACCATGACGCTGAAGAAGTGACGACGGACGCCGATTTCACAACGTCGGCGGGTGTTGGGTAGAGTACGGACTCGTCCTCAGGGACGTTGGGGCTATGGCGCAGTTGGTAGCGCGCTTCCATGGCATGGAAGAGGCCACGGGTTCGAATCCCGTTAGCTCCACCTCGTCAGACGCACATTCGGGAACCTCCGGGCGACAGGCCCTGCCCAGGGGCCCGCCCTCCTCCCCACGCTGGGCCAGTCGCCCACAGACGCCCCCGGAACTCACGCATGCCCCTGAACTTCTGGGGGCGTTTGTGAACTTCGGGGGCGCCTGGGCGACCGCGATCGCCGGCACGTCGAGTTGGTATGGCCAACGATGGAAGGGCCGGCGCCGTGGCCCTGGCCTCACGCGTCAGGCTCGCCGTTTCCCAACGAGTCGATCATCTTGCGGAGGATGGTCGAGACGCCCGCCTGCTCGGCCTCCGTGAGACCGGCCAGCATCTTGATCTCCACCGCGCGCACCGCGGCACTCGCGCGGTCGAGGCTTCGCCGGCCGCGTGCCGTCAGCTCCGCGGGAAGGACCTTCCCGACCGGTGCCTCGGTGGGCCGGGTCACGTAGCCGTCGCGCTCCAGCGCCTGGAGCAGGACGTTCATCGACTGCCTGGTCACGAACGCCCCCCGGGCCAGCTCGGAGTTGGAGAGTCCGGGGCGTTGGGCCAGCAACTCCAGGCACGAGTAGTGCGTGACGGTCATTCCCATCGGGCGAAGCACGGTCTCCATGGCGTGGCGCAGGGCGCTCGACGCCTCCTTCAGCAGGTAGCCGGGCGAGGTCTGGAGGTCGATGCGGAGCGCGTCTTGACTCATGTCAGTATTCTGACATATCCTCCCTATGTCAGAATACTGACACGAAAGGATCCACACATGCCCGTCACCGGCCCCGACTTCATCTCGCTCCAGGTCCGCGACCTCGACGCCTCCCAGGCGTTCTACGAGCACTACCTCGGCCTCGTGCGCTCACCCGCCGGACCGCCGCACGCCGTCGTCTTCGAGACAGAGCCGATCGCGTTCGCGCTGCGCGACGTGGCCCCCGGCACCGATTTTGGCTCGGTCGCCCGGCCCGGCGCCGGCGTCGCCCTCTGGTTGCACGCCACGGATTCCCAGGCGATCCACGATGCCCTCGCCGCGGGTGGCCATGACATCGTCTCCGCGCCGATCGACGGGCCCTTCGGCCGCACCTTCACCTTCGCCGATCCCGACGGCTACCACATCACCCTGCACGACCGCTCCTCATGATCACGGCCACCGCCGGAATACCCCGCGGACGGTGACCAACGTTGCGAGCGATCGCACCACCACGCCCATTCCGCCACGATTTGAAGCATAAAATTACGGTCGTTAAATTTCGGTGAGGGCCCTGCCGGGAAATGGTGCGATGGTCGTCGGTCACAATGCGACGGATGAACCCGGCAAATCGGACACCCGGCGGCCGCAGTCCACGCCCGAGCACGTCGGAATGGCGAGCCTCTTGATGAATTCCTGCGGAGCAGACCCATGCCGTGACGTTTGCCCGTGTGACGAAACCGCGCCGGCGGTGGCCCGCCGGCGCGGTTCGCTAGACCGATGACCGCCCGCCCGGGGTGAGGGCGGCCATCGGCGTCCCTCTCAGCGGCCCAGAAGGAGCGCTTCCGACTGGCCGGACTTGTTGTCGAATACGACGACCATCAGTCCCCGCGGCTTCTGCGTCGCCTGCGCCGCGGTGTCGAGCGGCACGTTCAGGGTGAGCGATCCGTTCCGCGGCACCTCCACGTAGGCGTTGTCCTCGATCGCGCGCCGGTACGGGTCGTAGGTGGCCTGGCCGCCCATCTTGTCGGTCCACGGACCCTGCAGCGACGAGCTCTCGACCCGATAGGTGAACTCTCCCGCACCCTCGGTGAGGCCGAGGTCCTCGGCGTACACGGGCAGCAGCACCGTGCTGCTGTCGGTGGGAGCCGTGGCCAGGAAGCCCGAGCTGGACAGCTTCTTGGTGGCCGGGTCGTAGATGAACACCTCGGTGTAGCCGTCCACGGTCGCGCCGCTGTTGTTGACGTAGCCGGAGTCGGCGCTGAACACGATCCGGTCGGCCTTGCCGTCACCGTTGGTGTCGATGCTGAAGTCGAACTCGTTCGCGGACGCGTTGGAGGCGCGGGTGAACGTGTTCACGGCGAACACCAGCAACGGGCCGTCCTCGAGCGTCGGGATGGTCTCCACGCCCGCGGCACGGAGGTCGATGCCACGCGTGCCGTTGACCGGCTCGACGTCACGGCCGTCGCTGAGGCCCCAGGTGAAGACCTCGGCGCGGGTGGAGATGGCGCCGCCGGTGTTGGCGAGCTTCACCGTCGCGGACTCCTGCGTCGAGGGCGTCGAGGTGCCGTACAGCCACGGGTTGGCGGTCGTCAACGAGGCCGTGACCTTGGCCTGGGCCCGCGGGACGAGAAGGTACGGCACCCGCAGGACGCTGCCCTTCGCCGACAGGACGACGCTTCCCGAGACCTCCCGGAACGCCCACTGCTCGTCATCACCCTGGAGCTCCAGCGAGGACCCCACCTTGGAGGGAGCCACGGAGAGCTTGAGCTTCACGCTGGCACTCCCCCGTGCCGGCACGCGCACGCTGCGGGTGCTGGGGGTCGCGGTGGCGCTCACGGCGCCCGCCGTCGGCTTCACCGAGACGGAGTAGGTGACGGACTTCTTGCCCCGGTTGACGAGGGTGAGCGTGCGGTAGCCGGTGTAGGTGCTGGACGGTTCGGTGAACCCGAAGCTCAGCACGGGCTCCCGCCGCTTGCCGGCCTCCGTGGTGTAGGAGTCGCCGGTGGCGAACACCTGGGTGGTCAGCGTCTGGGCGGCGTCCACCAGCCCGTTCCCACCGATGACGATGCGCTGGTCCTTCACCTTCTCCGGGTCGGCGGTGGAGACGAGGGTGGACGAGACGTCCGCCGCGGTCCAGGTCGGGTGCGCCTGGACGGCAAGCGCCGCCACGCCGGCCACATGCGGTGCCGCCATGGAGGTGCCGGACAGCACCTCGGCGTCCGAGCCGGTGCCCACTCCTGCGGAACTGATCGACACGCCGGGCGCGGACACGCTCGGAGCCAGACCGCTGTCGCCGCCACGGGGGCCGCCGGAGCTGAAGGACGCGAACCGGCTGAACCCGGGGTTCTCCAGCGTCGCGGGCGAGAGCTGGACGGTCAGGTCACCGGGAATCGACGTGCCGGACGGCACGCCCAGGAACGGGATCGTGACGTCGAACGGCGTGCCGTCGTCAGGGTTCATCGTGATGACACCCTCGAACGGGGGGTAGCCGTCGGCGTTGTTGACCATCAGGACCGCGTCGGCGCCGGCCTGCTGGCCGAAGATCGCCTTGGCCACGCGTGCGCAGTTGCCGCGCTTGACCACGGCGAGCTGCAGCGGGGGTCCGGCCACGACGCCAGCCTTCGTGAAGGCGTCCGCCGAGCAGCCGAGCGACTCGTCGACATCGGGGGTCGCTTCGTCGTCGGTGAGGGTGACGATCTCATACGGGCCGGCGGGAAGGTTCGCGCCGTTGGCGTTGATCGCCGTGACCAGGGTGTCGTCGCTGAAGTGGAGGTCGGCGCCCGGGAAGAACTCGGTGGAGTCCACCGCAGCCACCGAGACGACGCCGTGACCGGCTCCGGGCGTACCCACGAGGTAGGGGCTCGGCCCCTCGTTCCCTGCGGAGGCGACGACCACGGTGCCCGCGGCGACCGCGTTCGAGGCCGCCACGGCGTCCACGTCGTCGGCGCGACCGAACGGAGAGCCCAGCGACATGTTGATGACGTCCATCTGGTTGCGCACGGCCCAGTCGATCGCCTCGGTGGTGTAGTCGGTCGAGCCCTCGCAGCCGAACACGCGCAGCGCGTACAGGTCGGCCCGGGGGGCGACGCCAGGTCCGACCTTGAACTCCAGCTGGCTGGTGGACGTGTCGTAAGGGCCGGTGTACGGCGTGCCGTCAGCCTGGACGCCGCCGCCGGCGGCGATGCCCGCGACGTGGGTGCCGTGGCCGTTGCAGTCCAGCGGGTTCTCATCCGGCCGGGCGACCGTGGACGGGTCGTCGGCGTTGTAGGCGTCACCGACGAAGTCGTAGCCGCCCTTGACCCGCGGAGCGTCCGGACCGAACAAGGCGGGATCGGCCGGCTGGCCTTCGGTGGCGTGCGCCGTCTCGTAGTCGGTGGTCTTGCCGGGGCCGCCGAAGTCGGCATGGGTGTAGTCGATGCCGGTGTCGATGATCGCGACCTTCACGCCGGTGCCGGTGTAGCCGGTGCTCTGCCAGGCCTGCGGCACGCCGAGGAACGGCACGGAGACCGTCGTCGAGACGGTGTGGCGCGGGACGGCGTGCACCGCCTTCACCCCGGGCAGGCCCGCGATCGAGGAGACCCGACCGGTGGTCGTGTGCACCCGGAGGGCGTTGACTGCGGACTGCATCCGCGACACGACCTTCGACCCCTGACTCGTCAACCGGTCACCGACCGCCCGCTGGGACTCGGCGAGCCGGCTGCGGATGCTGCTCCGCTCGCGGCTGGACAGCTCGCGTCCCGCCTTCGCCTGCACCACGGCGACCGGGTCGCCGGTCAGCTCGACGATGACGTCGACCGACTGGTCGGCGCGCACCGAGCGGGGCACCACGCTGGTACCGACAGGTCCCGACGAGGGCGCCTTCTGGAACCGGTCCACCGGGTCCGGCGCAGCGGCGGTCGCCGCGGTCGGGACCACCAGCGCCAGCCCAGCTGCAGCCGCGAGGATCTTGGGGTAACGCCACTTCATCGTGCCTGGCCTTTCTCATACGTCCAGGTCGCCGGCCGTCGCACGGCGACACAGTTGCCGGCATGCCCGATTCCCGGGCACGCCACGCATCTTCTTTCCTGGATGCACGTCGGTGTCACCCGAACGGGTGAATTCCCTCTTTGAAAGTTCCATCCCCTGCACACCCAGTCAGTCGGGAACAGGATGGCACTTCAGCTCGGCCCGCGTGGCCGAATTGAACAAGACGTGGAGCCCGAAGACTTTCGCGATTTCCCTGCGGACCTGTGAGCCCTCTGTATAACCTTCGCGGAGGCCCAGCGCCACCGTGGCGCTGTCCGTTCGTAATTCATTGGGGGAACAATGTTGAACCGTTCCCGACTCGGCGCCCTGGTCTTTGCCGGGACCCTCGTCCTGGCCGCGCCGCTCGGATCCACTCCTTCTGCGACCGCACTGCCCGCGTCGGCCACCGACGCGAAGACAGTGCCTCACTATTTCGGCCCCTGGCCGAACTGGGCCCTCAGCCCGCTCACCCTGTCCAAGGCGGCGGTCACCATCACCGGCGCCGGCAAGGACGCGACCGCGGTGGCGCAGGTCGATCCCGTCTCGGGCGGCATCAGCTCCATCCAGGTGACCAATCCCGGCCATGACTACGTGGACGGGACCACGACGGTCACCGTCAGCGGGGGCTCCACCGACGCCACCGCCACGGCCACGGTCAGCACCTCCGGCGCGGTGATCGGCTTCACCGATGTCGTGCCCGGCTCCGGCTACACGTCCTTCGACGTCGCGCTCGCCGGCGGCGGCGGCACCGGGGCGACGGCCATCGGCTCCGGCGGCGTCGACGCCATCACCATCACCGACGGCGGCAAGGGCTACACCATGCCCACCATCGACTTCGATTTCCCCGACGACCCCACCGGCACCCAGGCCAAGGCCCACGTGCCGATGATCGCGCAGGGCGACTCGATCGACGGCATGACCGCCGACGGCACGATCACGGCGATCGTGGTCGACAACCCCGGCTCGGGCTACACCAGCGCTCCGGCGGTGTCCATCCTCAACGGCACCCAGTTCGACCCGATCAACCTGCCCGACGGTGGCTCGGTGGCCACGGCCAAGGCGAGCCTGGAGCTCTCCGCGGTGAATGTCGTGGCGCTCGGGACCGGCTACACCAGCGCCCCGACCGTCACCGTCACCGACCCGAAGGGCGCCGGCACCGGTGCTGGCGCGACCGCGCTGACCGACGTCGGTGCGATCACCGGCATCAGCGTCACCGCCCCGGGCTCCGACTACCTGACCAAGGGCATGAAGAAGTTCGTCGACGACCTGCCCAAGACCTGCACCCCGCCGGCCTGCCCGACCACGGGCAAGTTCATCCCGAACGCGGTGCCGGCCCACAAGTCGTACACCGACGAGTCCGGCCAGAAGATCGAGGCTGACGAGTACGTCATCGGCCTGGTCCAGTACCGGACCAAGTTCAGCTCGGACCTGCCCGGTTCGGGCACGCTGGTGCGTGGCTACGTCCAGCTCGAGACGGCCGACAACGCGAGCGTGAGCCAGCACTTCCCGCTGGTCAACGAGCTGAAGGACGGCACGAGCGTGCCGGTCGCCGGCGGCTACTACGGCGTCACCCCGCCGCAGTACCTCGGCCCGTTCATCGGCGCGACGAAGGACAAGCCGGTGCGGATCGTGTTCCGCAACCTGCTGCCCACCGGTGCGGCCGGTGACCTGTTCCTGCCCACCGACAGCTCGATGATGGGCTCCGGCATGGTCCCCATGACCATGGCCGCTCCGCAGGACAAGGGCACCGTCCTCGACGAGGTCCGCAACCCGGCGTGCACCACCGCACCCAAGGGACGCGACTGCTTCAAGGACAACCGGGCCACCCTGCACCTCCACGGCGGCATCACCCCGTGGATCAGCGACGGCACCCCGCACCAGTGGATCACCCCCGCCGGCGAGGACACCTCCTGGCCCCAGGGCGTGAGCGTCCAGGACGTCCCCGACATGAAGGAGGCCGACGGCTCGGTCTCCTGCGGCAAGAAGGACGACGGCTGCCAGACCTTCTTCTACACCAACCAGCAGAGCGCGCGGCTGATGTTCTACCACGACCACTCGTGGGGCATCACCCGGCTCAACGTGTACGCGGGTGAGGCTGCCGGTTACGCCATCGCCGACGACACCGAGAAGAAGCTGATCGCGGACGGCGTCATCCCGTCGGCGGAGGACACCATCCCGCTGATCGTCCAGGACAAGACGTTCGTGCCCGGTGACGAGCAGCTGTACGACACCAAGGACGGCGCCGGCAACATCACCGCGTACGGCCAGGACCCCACGTGGGACGCGGATCGCTGGGGCAAGCCCGGTGACCTGTGGTACCACCACGTGTACATGCCTGCGCAGAACCCGGGCGATCCGTCCGGCATGAGCGCGTACGGCCGCTGGATGTACGGCCCGTGGTTCTGGCCGCCGGCCACCGCGACCGTTCACGGCACGATCGACAACCCGTACTACGACCCCGCCTGCAAGCTGGACGTGCCCTCGACCTGGAAGTACCAGACCGACCCGTTCTGCGAGCCGGAGAAGATCCCCGGCACGCCGAACATCTCGGCCGGCATGGAGCAGTTCAACGACACCCCGATCGTCAACGGCGTGGCGTACCCGAAGGTCACGCTTGACCCGAAGACCTACCGCCTCCGGATCCTGAACGCCGCCAACGACCGGTTCTTCAACCTGCAGTGGTACGTCGCTGATCCGACCCAGGGCAACGGCAAGACCGAGGTCGCGCTCAAGAAGTCCGAACTCGACGCGGCCCAGACCGATCCGACCGTGTCCCCGACCCCGGTGGACGCGTACAACAACGCGGCCGGACCCGACTGGATCCAGATCGCCAACGAGGGCGGCTTCCTGCCGGCCCCGGCGGTGATCGACGGCCAGCAGCCGGTCACCTACATCACCGACCCGACCCGGTTCGACGTGGGCAACGTCGACAAGCACTCCCTCGCCCTGGCCCCGGCCGAGCGCGGCGATGCGATCGTCGACTTCTCCAAGTTCGCCGGCAAGACGCTGATCCTGTACAACGACGCGCCCGCCGCCTACCCGGCTCGCGTGCCCGGCTACGACTACTACACCGGTGGACCGGACATGAGCCCGGTCGGCGCCCCGACGACCCTGCCCGGCTACGGCCCCAACACCCGCACGGTCATGCAGGTGACCATCGCCGACAAGGCCCCGGCCGCTGCCTTCGACCTCACCAGGCTGAAGAACGCGTTCAAGCACAACGCCGGCGGTACCGGAGTCTTCGAGTCAGGTCAGCACCCGGTGATCGTAGGACAGTCCGCCTACAACTCGGCCTACGGCACCTCCTTCGCCAGCAGCAGCAACTGCAACGGCAAGAGCACGAAGACCGACTGCGACGGCCTGGTGCGCGTCGACGACACCGGCAGCTTCTCGTTCAACACCCTGAAGTCCCCGACCACCAAGACCACGGTGGGCATGGAGCCGAAGGCGATCCACGACGAGATGAACGCCTCCACGTTCGACGAGTACGGGCGTATGACGGCCAACCTCGGCATCGAGGCCCAGCCGCCGACTCCCGGGCTGCAGAACGTCACCCTGTACCCGTACGTGAACCCCACGACGGAGCTGATCGACGGCACGAACCTGCCGAAGAACGACGTCATCTATGACGCGAACGGCCTGCCGGTCAAGGACCTCAAGGTCACGCCGATCAGTGACGCCAAGGACGGGACGCAGATCTGGCGGTTCACCCACAACGGTGTCGACACCCACCCGATCCACTTCCACCTGTACGACGTCCAGGTGCTCAACCGGGTCACGTGGGACAACATCATCATCCCGCCCGACGCCAACGAGCTGGGCTGGAAGGACACCGTCCGGATGTCGCCGCTGGAGGACACCATCGTCGCCCTCCGGCCGATCATCCCCGAGGTGCCCTTCGAGGTGCCGAACTCCGTCCGGATGCTCAACCCGATGGAGCCGGGCGGATCCGGGGCGATGTTCAACAACATCGATCCCCAGGGGAACCCGACGACGGCCATCACGAACCAGCTCGTGAACTTCGGATGGGAGTACGTGTTCCACTGCCACATCCTCAGCCACGAGGAGATGGACATGATGCGGCCGGTGTCACTGGCACTTCCGCCGAAGCGTCCTGACGGCGTGGTGCCCGCGATCACCGGGACCGGCACCAGCCGCCGCATCAAGGTCACCTGGAACGACAACTCGATCACCGAGACCGCGTTCCTGGTCCAGCGCACGACCGATGGGAAGAACTGGACGACGGCCGGCACTGTGGACTCGCCGCTCAACGCGCCCAACACCCATGGCGTGCGGACGTTCACCGATCCGACGGCAAACGTCACCACCGCCTACCTGTACCGCGTGGTGGCACGCAACGTGGTCGGCTACGGTGCCGAGTTCCCGGAGATGACCGTGCAGTCCATCTCCCTGAGCGCGGGCATCAACCGTCCGGCAGCGCCCACGAACCTGTCGGCGACTGCCCAGTCCGGGCCGAAGGTCAGCCTGACCTGGACCGACAATGCGACGAGCGAGACCGGATTCACCATCCAGCGCTCCAGCAACGGCGGGGTGTCGTTCACCGACGTCGGAACGGCACCGGCGCGCACCGGCACCGGTAGCGTCACCTGGGCCGACTCCACGGTGACCGCCGGCACCACCTACCAGTACCGCGTGGTGGCGACGAACGTCGCCGGCACCTCGATCGCGTCCAACACCGTCAGCATCGCGCTGACGCTGCCGGGCACGCCCACCATCACGACCGCCACGGCGGCCAGGGTGCTGACGAACGAACGAGTCACGCTGCGCTGGGCGGACGTGGCGAACGAGACGGGCTACACGATCCAGTGGAGCACCAGCTCGACCTTCGCCACGGTGGCGGGGAATGGCACCTCGGGTGCGAACTCCACCACCTTCACCACGGGAACCATCGCCCGCCAGGTCTGGTACTTCCGGATGCGTTCCACCAACGTGGTGGGGACGTCCGCCTGGTCACCGGTCATGACGGTCGCCGCCGCTGCCTAAGCGGTGAACAGGGGGCCCCCGCGCGCGCGCGCCCGGGCCGCCAGGCAGTGCGGGCCCCCCCCCGCGG